>JAKQKE010000056.1 GCA_029560805.1 Spirochaetota bacterium | reverse complement strand
CCTGGCGACGGCCCTGTCGGCCGAGTCCCAGGCGGAGACCCTCTTCGCCGCGCTCGTCTCGCTCGGCCTCGGCTTCGCCGCCGACGCCCTCGGCCCCGGCATGGGCCTGGCCGTCGTCTCCGGCGCCTGCCTCTGCCTGGGCTTCCTGCTGCGGCTGCCGGAGTCCCGCGAGGCAGTTTCGCGTCCATAGTTTCGGGGATGAAGGGCGCGCCGCCGCTCGTGCGGCGTCGGGCTCTCCGCTCCTATCCGGCCGCGCCGGCGCTCCGCGCCTCGCTCCGTCGCGGCGGTCTCCTTCGGAGCCCGCCGTGATAGACGGACTCCTCCGGGTGCCCGGCTTCGGCTGAGGGCCTTACAGGTCCTCGGGCCTGACCCTGAGCGAGAGGCCGGGGAAGATTGATACCGGAATGGGGCTTCGCAGGTCGGCGACCGCCGGCAGGCCGTAGGCGTCGTCCTTCAGCGTATAGACGAAAACCTCGAAGGTCTCCGGGTTGACTATCCAGTACTCGCGCACGCCGCGCCTCTCGTCGTCTTCTCCTATACATTCGGGGCCGAATCGTAGTATCTTGTAGGCTCGGCCCGTCCCGCCCGTGCGGGGCCCGCGTGTACGACCGCCCTCCCCGCGAGGGCGAGGGGCGTCGATGGCGACGCCCGTGGGCCGAGTGCCGATACCCCGAGAGGATACCATGCCGAACGTAACCGCCGAGCTGCTCGCCCCGGCGGGCAATCCCGAGGCCCTGGACGCCGCGATAGGCGAGGGCGCCGACGCCGTCTACCTGGGACTCAAGAATTTCAACGCGCGCATGCGCACCAATAATTTCGCCTATAGCCAGTTCGAGGCGGCCGTCGAGTCGCTGCACAAGCAGGGCCGCAGGCTGTACGTGACGGTCAACACGGTCTTCGAGCAGCGCGAGGCCGACAGGATGTACCAGTTCCTGCAGTACCTGGAGAGGGTGGGGCCTGACGGCATCATCGTGCAGGACCTGGGCGTCGTGAAGATGGCCTCGGAGCATTTCCCCGGGCTCAAGCTGCACGCGTCGACGCAGATGAACGTCGGCAGCGCCGCCGGCGCGAACTTCCTGTCCCGGGCCGGCTTCAAGCGCGTGGTGCTGTCGCGCGAGCTGTCGCTCGAGGAGCTGAAGGGCGTGCGGGCGGAGACGAACGTCGAGCTCGAGACCTTCGTCCACGGCGCGCTCTGCGTCAGCGCGTCGGGCGTCTGCCTGTTCTCGAGCTACCTGGGCGGCCGCTCGGCCAACCGAGGCGCCTGCACCCAGGCCTGCCGCCGCATCTACGCCGACGAGAGCCGCGACGGCTACTTCTTCAGCCCCGACGACCTGCAGCTCGTCGAGCGGGTGCCCGAGCTGGTCGAGGCCGGCGTCGAGTCGCTCAAGATCGAGGGCCGCATGAAGAGCGCCGAGTACGTCGGCCAGGTGGTGGCGGCCTACCGCTATATGCTCGACAACTGGCGCTTCGACCGGGAGCGCGCCGCGACCAAGGCGGCGGCGATGCTGCAGGGCGACTTCGCCAGGCGCAAGACGACGTTCTGGTTCGACGGGACGGCGGCGCCGGACTTCATACGCCCGGACCAGGCGGGCGGTACCGGCATCCCGCTCGGCAAGGTCAAGGTGGTCCGAGTGTTCGACGAGAAGCGCTGGATGCTCGTGCGCGGCTTCGACGGCCTAGCCGAGGGCGACTCGATCCGCGTCCACGCCCACGGCGACCTGAACCGCACGACGGCCCGCGTCCGGGGCGTGATGGACAAGCCCGAGGGGCTCTTCCTGCAGGTCGACGGCGAGTTCGGCCCCGAGGACGAGGTGTACCTCGTGCAGACCAAGTCGATGGTCAAGCGCTACAAGCCCGTCCTGCCCGCGTCGCTGGCCAAGTACCACCGCTTCCCGAGCTTCGATAAGGCCCCGCGGCCCGAGTTCCCGGCCATCCCGAAGGAGCGCCTGGCCGTCCTGCCCGACGGCCTCTACACGATGGTCAGCCGGGTGCAGGACCTGCACACGATACTGACCGACCGGCCGGAGAAGGCCGTGCTCAGGCTGTCGCGCAAGAACGCGGAGCTACTCAAGCGGCACGAGAAGGAGACGCCGTTCAAGCGCGACTCGCTCGCGCTGTGGCTGGAGCCGTACTTCCCGCAGGCGGACGCGGCCTGGCTCGCCGAGGAGCTCGACTACTGGATAGGCAAGGGGCAGCGGCTCTTCGTCGCGAATAACCTCGGTCACCTGGCCATGCTCAAGGGCCGCGAGGTCACGGTGATAGCCGGCCCCTGGCTGTACGCCTTCAACGCCTGGGCCGCGGCCTACTTGCTCGGGAACGGGGCCGACTTTATCATGCCGCCGCTCGAGATCTCCAAGCAGGCCTTCGGGCTACTCGCCGAGACGGTGCCGGGCAAGAGCCTGTTCCCGGTGGTCTTCGCGTACCCGCAGCTGTTCACGATACGCGCCGACCTGGGCGAGCGCTTCGACCTGCGCTTCTTCCGCGACCGGGAGGGCGACGAGTACGAGCTCGTCTCCTCGCCCGACGGCTCCGTGGTCATACCGCTCAAGCCCTTCTCCCTCGTCGACCGCATCCCCTTCATCCGCAAGGACGGAGCGACGAAGTTCCTCCTGGACTTCAGCTTCATAGAATTGCGCAAGCAGGTGTACAAGCGCGTCGTCGCGGCGGCCCGCGACGGGCTCGTGCTACCCGATTCGGGGCGCTTCAACTGGAAGGACGGCTTCTGGAACCCCGAGGAGGAGCGGGCCTCGCGCTCGGCCGACTCGGGCGACCGCGGCCCCCGCTCCGCGCCCAAGGCCGGCTCCGGCGGCAGGCCGACGACGGCCGGCAAGGCCGACGGCAAGCCCGACGCCAAGCCTGGCGCCGCGGCGGCTCCGGCGAAGCGCCAACGGCTCGACCGTCCCGGCCGCGGCGGCCCCCTCTGGAAGGTGAACCTGGCCAGGGAGCGGCAGGAAGAACGAAAATCCGACCGGCGCGACGGAGCTCGGCGCGAATCGAGGCAGTCCGACCGGACGAGCGCCAACGCGCCCGCCAGGAAACCGTCCGGAGCCGGGAACGGCGGCCCGGCTGGCAAGCGGCCCGGCGGTTCAGGCTCAGGTCAGCGCCCGGCCGGCCGCGACTCCCGCGGCCCCTCGCGCAAGCCTCGCGGCTGAGGCGGCTTGCGCGGCTGAGGCGGCGGCTAGGCCCGGGCGCGTTCGACGACGACCCGGCAACGGGTAGCGCCGGGCTCGGCCCGCACGAGCACGAGCGCGTGTCCCGGCCGGTCCTCGACGGCGTGGGCGCAGCCCGTCGTCCGTATCGAGAAGCCGCGCGGGTACTGGACCTCGGGCACGTACAGCTCGGTGATCAGGGCCTGGGCCTCGGTTCCGGCCTTGGGGCCGGCCCCGCGCGCCTGGACGCCGGTCGGTCGGGGCTCGAAGACGTACTCGAAGCGGCCGCTCTTCCGGTCGAAGCGCATCGACCGGGGCAGGCCGGCCGTGGCCCGGGCGTAGGGCCGCACGAAGCCGGCCAGCGCCCTTCCACCGGCGTCGGCCGGGTCGCCTGACTCGGTCCGGCCGGCCTCGTGGTCGTCGCGGCACCAGATCGACAGGTCCTCGCCGTTCCAGCCGTCGCCGCGCTCGTGCGTGTTGCTCGCCGTGTAGTTCCAGATCGTCGCTGACAGCAGGTTCTCGTCCATCGCGTCGTAGTACGCCGACAGGGCCTCCACGTGCACGCGGTAGTCGCCCGTGCGGTAGGCCGCGGCCCCGTTCAGGTCGTAGGGCAGCCCGAACTCGCCTATCAGCGTCGGCGCGCCGTCCATGTCGACGAGGCCGCGGCGCTTGAGCCGGCCAAGATGCTCGGCATAGTAGCGCCTGACCGCCCCCCGGCCCAGGATGACGCGCTCCTCCTCCTGGTCGTAGGCGATGAAGGGCACGCGCCGCTTCATGAACAGGGTGAAGCCGTCGTACCAGTGGCCGGCGTTCGCCGCGCCCGACACGCCCGAGGCCTTCGCGTCTTCGGCGTCCCATCGAGGGGCCGCCACGGTCGGCACGCTCTCGATGAACAGCATGGAGCGGCCCGCCCCGGCGGCCTTCGACACCGCCTCGCCGACCCGCCTCGCGAAGGGCCGCAGATAGTGCTCGGCGAAATCCGGCTCGGCGCCGCGCGCCCGGGCGAAGTAGTCCGGGCGCTTGAGCACGGGCTTGCCGCAGGCGACGTCCCAGACGCCCTCGCGCCGCCAGAGGCATTCCGTTCCGTCCTTCCAGGCGGAGACGCCGTGCTCGCCGAGCGTCTCGCGGCCGACGACCCCCTGCCCGAGGCCCTTGACCCCGTAGACGTCCACCTCGGTCGGGTAGCCGGATCCCGTCGCCATCGCCTCGAAGGGAGAGGGCATCGGGCCGGTCTTGGCCATCGCCCGCTGGAGCCTCGACAGGTCGGTCAGGCCTATGTAGCCGTCGGACGGCTCGTTGAGGGTATCGACGCCTATGACCGCGTCGTAGCGGGCCAGCCGGCCGGCCAGCCTGGCCACGGCGGCTAGGTAGCTGCCCTGCAGGAAACTCCTGGAATCGAGCCCGTCGATCCGGAGGCTCGGCGCGTAGTCGTCGCCGGCGAAGAACAGCGTGAACATGGTCTGGCAGGCCAGGCGGGAGTAGTTCGACGGCCAGCGCATGCGCGGGTAGGGATCGCCCGCCTCCTCGTGGACGAAGGCCGCTCCGGAGCGGTGGAGGCGCGTTACATCGAAGCCGACCCGCTCGAGGGTCCAGGCCGGCGCGCCGTCGCCGCCGGTCCAGCGGCTCCAGGCGTCCTGGTGCGGGTCGACGAACAGGCGGAGGCCGCGCTCGGCGGCCATCGCGACGAGGCGCTCTATATAATCGTAATACGTATCGTCGTATTCGCCTGGCCCGGTCGGCTCGAGGCCCTCCCAGGTGACGAGGAGCCTGACCGCGTTGAAGCCCCAGCGCGCCAGGCGGTCCAGGTGCTCCCCGGCCTCGGCCTCGGGCAGCGGCCGCCCCACGAAGCTCGCGGCGCGGTAGTCGTACAGCTCGCCCGGGCTCGGTAGCGCGGTACGCGCGCGGTACGGCGTCTTGCAGTCGCCGCCCAGGTTGCAGCCGCGCAGGATCAGCCTCCTGCCGCCCTCGTCGATGAACCAACCGTCCTCGCCCCGTACCATGCTAGGCCCTCCCCCTCGTCAGCGGCGCCCGCCGCTCGAAGAAATCCAGGATGCGCGCCCAGACCCGGTCGCGCTGGCTGTCGTAGAGCAGCAGGTTGTGCCGCATGTGGCCGAACCCGTCCATGTTGGCCACGTAGGCCTCGATATCGTCCGAGCCGAGCCCCGATTCGATGACGGCCGCGTTCCTGAAGTCGACCATGCGGTCGCCTCGGGCGTGGCAGACCAACACGGGGCAGGTCACGTCGCCGAGCCGCCGTTCCATGGCTCGCAGGCCGATCTGGAGCGTGTAGGTCTGCCTCGGGTAGAGTCCCCGGTAGCCTTTCCAGGCGCCGTCGCCGTCCTCGCCGACGCGCTCGGGATCGGGCAGGCCGGCGCCGATCGACGGTACGAACGCGCCGATGGTCCGGGCCAGGTAGACGAGCGGGTTGACGACGAGGCCGTGCCGGAGCCAGGCCGCGAGCGCCGCCGGCGAGCCTATCGTCGCTATCGCCGACGGGGCGAGCGCCGGGTCGGCGCAGGTCTCCTCGGCCAGCACGAGCGCGAGCGAGCCGCCCATCGAGGTACCGACCAGGCAGGCGGCGTCGTAGCGCGGCCGGAGCTCCGCCCATCCGTCCCTGACCGCCGCGAGGTATTGGCTCCACTCGGTGCCGCGCAGGTCGCGCGGCTCGCCGCCGCAGCCGGGCAAGAGCGGCGCGGCCAGGTCCCAGCCCCGTGCCTCGGAGGCCTCGACGACCGTGCGGTAGTCCGCCGGCGTCGACGGGAAGCCGTGGACGCAGTAGAGGAGGCGGCGGTGCCGTCCGGATGGCCGTATCGGCGCGGCCTCGGGCCAGCGTAGGCGCGCGGGCGCCGGCGCCGCGTAAAAGGGCTTCGGCCTGAAGCCGATGGGCGTCGTGTTCCAGAGCCCGAGGGCGACCGCCGCTACCAGGACGGCCGCGGCGGCGGCGAGGGCGATCGGCCCGATCGCGGCGGCCGCGAAGCCCACGGCGCCCCCCGCGGCGGCCGTCGCCGCGACGCGCGCCATCCGCGCCAGAGCCTTCGAGCGATCCGCTTCGCGCCCCGTACCGTTTCCTGCCATCCGCGGACCGCCCCCCTCGTGGTACGAAGCTTCGCTACGCCGTCGCGGCGCGCCGATCGAGTATACTACCCATTTTCGGCCATGGTATAGTATCGTCGTAGTACGGGCGATGCCCGTACACGGAGGTGATACATGGCAGACGGCGCGGCGTCCGACGACGCCATCCTGTTCGACGATGGCGACCATCGCTTCATCCGGCTCGGCGCCGGTTCGCGCGGCTCCAAGGGCGTGGTCCAGACGACGCAGTACCTGATCGTCGACAAGGGCCGCGGCGTCCTGCTCGACCCGGGCGGGGTGCACCTGTTCCCCGGGGTCGTCGCGGCGGCCAGCCGCTACATCTCGATCGACGACATCGACGCGATCTTCTTCTCGCACCAGGATCCCGACGTCTCGAGCGGCATAGCGCTCTGGCTCGGCGTCACGAAGGCCAAGATCTATATAGCCGAGCTTTGGCTACGCTTCATCCCGCACTTCGGCATCGTCGACCAGGCCCGCATCATGCCGGTCGAAGGCGCCGGCAAGGCCATCAGGCTCGCCTCGGGGGCCGAGCTGGCCTTCGTGCCGTCCCACTACATGCACTCGCCCGCGGCTTTCTCGCTGTACGACCGCAGGGCCCGTATCCTCTTCTCCGGGGACATAGGCGGCGCCGTCTTCCCCGACGGCCAGGAGACGCTGTTCGTCGACGACTTCGCCGCCCACGTCCGGTATATCGAGGGCTTCCATAAACGCCTGATAGCCTCGAATTCCGTGGCCAAACGCTGGGTCGAGAACGCGCGGGTCCTCGGCCCCGAGCTGATCGCGCCCCAGCACGGCGCCGTCTACCGCGGCGCCTCGGTCCGGGCCTTCCTCGACTGGCTGTCCGGCCTCCGCTGCGGCGTCGACGAGCTCGACGCGCTGTACAGGATGTAGCCGTGGGCGACACGAGCGAATCGAACTACGCCGTAGCGATGCGGCGCTTCACCACCGGGTATAACAAGGGCGTCGTACTGTCGTCCGTTACCCGGCACTCCCTCGAGATACTCGACGAGTCGATGGAGCGCATCGACGCGGGCCTGTCGGCGGTCGTCGCCGCCTTCGAGGAGATCAGGGCGACGAGCGGCTCGACCGCCGCCAACGCCGAGCGCATCGACTCGATGATGGCCGACGTGCTCGCCGGCAACGCGGGCCTCGCCGCCGGCATCACCGAGCGCATGGGCGACGTCGAGCGCGGCGCCGCCGTGGCCAAGGACCTCGGCGCCAGGTTCGACGGCCTCAAGGCCAAGACCGAGGGCGTCGCCGGGATCACCGGCGCCATCCAGGACGTCTCCGACCGCACCAACATCCTCGCGATCAACGCCTCGATCGAGGCCGCTCGCGCCGGATCCGTAGGCAAGGGCTTCCGCATCATCGCGAACGAGGTCCGGACCCTCGCGGGCCAGACCAGCGACTTCGCCAAGCAGATCGAGGCGAGCCTCGGCGAGCTGACCGGGGCCGTCGGCGACATAGCGGCGCGCATGGACGAGTTCGTCCAGCTGTTCAGCCGCTTCCGCGAGTCGTTCGCCGAGGTCAGGGCCAACTCCGACGAGAACGCCGGCAGCCTCCAGCGCGCCGGAGACTTCCTCCGGCAGATATCCGGCGCCATCCGCGAGGAGACGACGGCGCTCGGCGACGGGCTCCACTCGCTCGAGGCCATCAGCTCGAGCGTCAAGGAGACGCATGCCGTGTTCGGCGGCCTGCGCTCCAGCCACGAGTTCCTGGATACGCTCCTGGACAAGGAGTCATGACGGCCGGCGCCGGGGAGGGCCGGCTGCTCGCGGTCGTCACCGACGACCGCTTCGGCGGCGTGGCCGAGGAGACGGCGGTGCTCGGGCCGCTCGGCGTCGAGCTGCGCGTGGCCTCGTGTTCGAGCTCTGCCGAGGTGGCGGCCGCCTGCGCCGACGCCGACGCCGTGCTGGCGAACCTGGCGCCCGTGGACGCGGCCGCGGTGGCCGCCATGCGGCGCTGCCGCGTCGTGTCGCGCTACGGCGTCGGGCTCGACAACGTCGACCTGGCCGCCTGCGCCGCCCGCGGCATCGCCGTGGCCAACGTACCCGGCTACTGCGACGCCGAGGTGGCCGAGCACGCCCTGGCCCTGCTCCTGTCGCTGACCCGCGGCGTGCCCGGGCGAGACGCGGCCGTGCGCGGCGGCGCCTGGAACCTGGCGACGGGCCAGGCCTCCGTGGCCGGCTCCGTGGTCGGGGTGGCGGGGTTCGGCGGCTCCGGGCTGGCCTTCGCGAGGGCCGTCCTGGGCCTCCGCCCGTCGCGGCTCGCCGTCTGGAGCCCGAACCTGTCCCGGGAACGGCTCGACGCCGCCCTCGGGCCGGCGGCCGCGGCCCTCGGCGTCGAGCTACGCGCCGCGAGCTTCGACGAGCTGCTCTCCGGGTCCGATTTCCTATCCCTGCACCTGCGCCTGACGGCCGAGACGGCCGGCCTCTGGGGCGAGGCGGCCTTCTCCCGGATGAAGCGCGGCGCGTACCTCGTCAACACGGCCCGCGGCGGCCTCGTCGAGGCGTCCGCCCTGGCGCGCGCCCTCGCCTCCGGCAGGCTGGCTGGCGCCGGAGTCGACGTGTACGACGTCGAGCCCCCTCCGCCGGGCCATCCGCTGCTCTCCGCCCCGAACTGCGTGCTGACCGACCACTGCGCCTACCGCTCGACGCGCTCGATAGCCGAGCTCAAGCGCCGCTGCGCCGAGAACGCCGCTCGCGCCCTCGGGCTGCGTACCTAGGCGAGGACGACGAAGCGCAGGCTGTCCCAGCCGTCGACCGCCCCGCGGACAACGGCTGGCGACGTTGCGGATCCCCGGAACGATGGTTCGCGATCGATGCGTCATGTTTCGTGATCGATAGGTCATGTTTCGCGATCGAGGTGTCATGTTTCGTGATCAATGCGTCATGTTTCGTGATCGATGTGTCATATTTCGTGATCAATGCGTCATGTTCCGCGATCGATAGGTCATGTTCCGCGATCGATGTGTCATGTTTCGCGATCGATGTGTCATGTTTCGCGATCGAAGGGCGATGTTCCGGATCCTATGAGCGATGTTCCGTGATCGGGAGCGGTTTCTCGATGCTCGGCCCGTAGTAGCGCGCCGTGCAGGCTATCCCGGTCACGAGCAACGCCAGGGTCAGGACGAAGGGGAGCGTGCGGGAGACGCTCGATAGGAGGCCGCTGATCCATCCGAAGGGTGCGGTCGCCAGCATGATGATCATGTGCTGGAGCGCCATCACCCTGGCGCGCTCGTCCTTGTCGACGTGGAGCGCGACGAGGGATTCGGCGAGCATGGCGAGGATGGCCGCGCCGAAGCCGTCGAAGGCCAGGGAGAGGCAGAGGAAGGCGTAGCCCGGGAGCCCGAGGCCTCCCAGGGGCGCCGGTATGAGGGCCAGGATGCCCTGCCCCACGAGGTAGGACGCGAAACCGAGGAGGAGGGGCCTCCTCAGGCTCGACGACTCCATCGCCCTGGGGATAGCCGTGAACAGGAAAAGCATCGCGAGGATCGAGCGCAGCATCGGGAAGAAGGGCAACGCGGCGTCCGGTACCATGAGCTTCTTGCTCGCGATGACCTGCCAGAAGGTGTTGTTCACCATGCCGACGGAGCCCACGATGGCGGCGATGACCAGCGAGAAAACGGTTCCGCGGGAGCGGACGATGATCTTGACGACCTCGCCGTAGCCGCTCATCAGGGACAGGAGGCTCTTGCCCCTGGTCTCGCGCATCCTGATCACGCCCGTCGCCGTCTCCCGCGAGGCGGCGTAGAGGATGACGAGCTTCGCGGTCATCACGACGAAGGCGTTCAGGTACAGGATGCGCACGGCAGGCACGAGCGAGTAGCGCGCGACGAGGACGCTCGCGATAGGCGCGAAGAGGGCCGAAAGCTGGCCCGCCCCGACCACGAGGGAGTAGACCTTGGTGATCTTGTCCTGCTCGACGTCCTCGACGAGGAGGCAATCCCAGGAGTTCTGCGTCACCTTCCAGGCGCCGTTGACGAGCTGGGCCCCGAGGAAGAACCAGAAATTGCGCGCGAACATCCAGATCAGGCAGGGAACGCTCCACGCGACGAAGTCGAAGATGGCCGTGGTCTTCCGCCGGCCGAGCTTGTCGGTGATCACGCCTCCGAGCAGGCCGAAGACTACCTGCGAAAGCATGCCGACGGTGGTCAGGAGGCCGATCTGGGCGTCCTTGATGCCGAGGGCCAGCATGTAGACCGACGCGTACGGGAGGCAGAGCATCATCGAGAAGCCCCACATCGGTTCCGTGTAGACGCAGGCCCGCGCGTTGCCCCTCAGTCCCGTCAGGGTCCTGAACAATGATTCTTTACGTTCCGCCATATATCGGCTCAATCTATTCCCAG
>JAKQKE010000024.1 GCA_029560805.1 Spirochaetota bacterium | reverse complement strand
AGGTGGAGCCGAGGGCCGCGTCCAGGGTGGCTATGGATCGCGCCACCGGGAAGCCGTACTTGGCCTTGCCGACGAGCCCGGCCTGGGCGAGGTCCTTGCGCACCTGGACGGCGCACTGCCCGAGCCGCCTGGCCAGCGCGTCGGAGCTGACCCACTCGTCGCCAGCGGCGGCTTTCTCCTCGAGTATGCGCCTGTACAGCGGTAGCCGCTTGAGCGTCGGCAACGATATTTTCAACGGTTCGATCATCGGCGCCAGTATAGGTTCCTTCCTCGACCTTTCGCAATGGCTATGTTTATATCGGAATCCGCCCGGTCGGGAGCTGGACCTCGAAAAAGAAGCCGCGCCGATCGGGGGGATTGACCGGTGCGGCCCCTGATAGAACCGAAGGTGAGCCGCCCGTCATTCGAGGTGGTCGGCTATCGCGATACACTAACGCGATATATTATATCGATAAAACAATACTTAATAAAGATCGTCATGTCAAGTCCCGGCCCCTTGCCCGTTGGTCTCCGACGCGCTATCGTTGGCCGATGGCCAAGGGATACCTCGATATCGAAGACGACATAGCCGCGTTAGCGACGGCGCCCGGCACGGCCGCCTTGGCCGTGGTCCGCGTCGCCGGACCCGGCAGCGTCGAGCGCGCGGCCCGCGCCTTTTCCCGACCGGACGCGCTCAAGGCGCTCGGCGGATACCAGGCCGCGTACGGCAAGCTGGTCGACCCGGACGGCCGCGCCGTCGACGAGGTCGTGGCGCTCGTCTTCAGGGCCCCGGCGAGCTACACCGGCCAGGACGGCGTCGACATCATGTGCCACGGCGGCCGCGCCACGACCGACGGCGCGCTGTCGGCCCTCGAGGCGGCCGGCTTCAGGCGCGCCCTGCCCGGCGAGTTCACGTTCAGGGCCTTCTACAACGGAAAGATGGACCTGGCCCGGGCGGAGGCCGTCGGCGAGCTCGTTTCGGCGCGTACCGCGGCGTCCCGGGCTGACGCGTTCTCCAGGCTGTCCGGCGGGCTGTCGAGGGAACTCGCCGCCATCAAGGCGTCGCTCGTCAGGATGGCCGCCGCATTCGCCCTGCGCCTCGACTACGGCGAGGACGAGGCGCCCGAGGACGTCGCGGCGGAGCTGCCGGCCCTGCGCGAGGCCCGGGCGGCCTGCCTGGCGCTCGCCGATAGCTACGCCGTCGGGCGGGCCCTGCTCGACGGATCGGTCGTCGCGTTGGCCGGGGCGGTCAACGCGGGCAAGTCGTCGCTGTTCAACCGCCTACTCAAGGACGAGCGCGCCATCGTATCGAGCGAGCCGGGCACCACCCGCGACTACCTCGAGGCCGAGCTCGACCTGGGCGGCCTGCCGGTACGCCTCGTCGATACGGCCGGCGTGCGCGACAGCGCCGACCCGATAGAGCTCGAGGGCGTCAGGCGCTCGAGGCTCGTGGCGGGCGGGGCCGACGCCGTCGTCTACGTGGTGGACGCGACCGCCGGCCTACGGCCCGACGACCTGGCCTTCGTCGAGGCGAATCCGGCGGCGATCAGGGCCTGGAACAAGATCGACGAGGCCGGTGCGACCAAGGCCCCGGCCGGCTGGATATCCGTGTCGGCCGAGACCGGCGACGGCGAGGCGGCTCTGGTCGCCGCCATCCGCGGAGTCCTGCTCGGCGGCGGCGCCTCGGACGGCTCCGCCCTGGCGTCCGGGGCGGCTCCGCTGTGGGCCAGGATTGGCACGGCGCGGCACCGCGAGGCCCTGCTCCGGGCGGCCGCCTCGCTTGGCGATGCCGCGGCCGCCGTCGAGGCCGGTGAGCCGGTCGATATGGCCGCCGTCGACGTAGCCGCCGCGATCGAGGCCCTCGGCGAGATAACCGGCGAGACGACGAGCGAGGACGTCCTCGAGTCGCTGTTCTCCAATTTCTGCGTCGGTAAATAGAAGGAACCCGGAGCTATATGGATTACGAAGTCATAGTGGTCGGAGGCGGCCACGCCGGAATAGAGGCGGCCCTTGCGGCTGCCAGGCTCGGCCGGAAGACCCTGCTCGTCACGCAGAACCCCGATACCATCGGCCGCCTGTCCTGCAACCCGGCCATAGGGGGCCTATCCAAGGGCAACCTGGTGCGAGAGGTCGATGCGCTCGGGGGCGAGATGGGCCTCCTGATCGACGCGACGACGATCCAGTACCGCCTGCTCAACCGTTCGCGGGGGCCGGCAGTGCAGGCGCCGCGGGCGCAGGCGGACAAGTCCGCCTACGCCGCCGCCGCTCGCGCCGCGGTCGAGCGCCAGCCGAATCTCCACGTCTTCATGGACACCGTTACGGGACTCGTCGCGTCGGCCGACGGCGCGCGCGCCCTGGGCGTCGTGACCGAGCGCGGCAGCCGCATAAGCGCGCGTGCCGTCGTCGTCGCCTCCGGCACCTTCATGGAAGGCCGCGTCTTCATAGGCGAGCACCGCGCTCCTTCGGGCCGCCTAGGCGAAGCCGCCGCCGTCGGACTCGGTTCCTGGCTACGGGCCGCCGGCTTCCCGGTCGGCCGCATGAAGACCGGCACGCCGGCTCGCGTCAAGGCGTCCAGCGTAGACCTGGGCTCCCTCGAGCTCCAGCCCGGTGACTCCGAGCGGCGCCCGTTCTCGTTCATGAACGACGAAGCGCGCGGGCCGGAACTACCGTGCCATATCACCTACACGAATGAGCGTACCCACGCGATCATACGCGCCAACATCGCCCGATCTCCTTTGTACTCCGGCGACATCACCGGCAAGGGGCCGCGCTACTGCCCGAGCATCGAGGACAAGGTGGTCAAGTTCCCTGATCGTGACCGCCACCAGATCTTCGTGGAGCCGGAGGGCCTCTATACCGACGAGCTGTACCTGAACGGCCTGTCGTCATCGATGCCCGAGGACGTGCAGGAGGCCTTCATCAGGACGATGGCCGGCTTCGAGGGCGCCTACGTGGTCAGGCCGGGCTACGCGGTCGAGTACGACTACGTCGACCCCGTCGACCTGTACGCGAGCCTCGAGTCGAAGCGTCTACGCGGCCTGTTCATGGCCGGCCAGACGAACGGCACCTCCGGCTACGAGGAGGCCGCGGCCCAGGGCCTCGTGGCCGGCGTCAACGCCGCGCTGTCGACGGCAGGCGAGCCTCCGCTCGTGCTGTCCAGGGCCGACGCGTACATCGGTGTGCTGATCGACGACATCGTGACCCTTGGCGCCAAGGAGCCGTACCGCATGTTCACGAGCCGGGCCGAGCGTCGCCTGGCCCTGCGCCACGACACCGCCGACCGTCGCCTGACCCCGATAGCCATGCGCGTCGGTCTGGCTTCCAAGGAGCGCGCTGAGCGTTTCGAGCGCAAGGTCGAGGGCATGGACGCCGTGCGCGAACTCCTGCGCGCGCGCCGGGTGTCGCAGGCTGACGCCGAACGCGACGGAGCCTTCTCGCCGCACGTCGGGGAGGACCTGGCCAGAGCCCTGGCCGATCCGCATATCGCGGAGCTGGACGTGGAGACGATAGAGCCGGCTGTATCGGCCTATCCGCGCGATTGGGTGCAGGGCGTGATCCTGGACCTGCGCTATGAGGGCTACGTGGCCAAGGAAGAGCGCTTATCGGCTAGACTCGGCAAGCTCGACGCCGCCAGGTTGTCACCCGACTTCGATTACGCCGCCGTACCCGGCCTGTCCGCCGAGTCGGTCGAGAAACTGTCCGCTACCAGGCCGCTATCGCTCGGTCAAGCCTCGCGTATACCGGGCGTCAGGCCGAGCGATGTGGCGCTACTGGCGGTCAGGCTGGCGACCTGGGCTCGCCCGAGTCGTGCCTGAGACCGGCAACCGGGATGCGGGGCGGTCGCACCTGAGGCCGGCGGCCGGGCCGAAGCGACGGCCTACGCAGGGTCTCGGGCGCGGGGCGCCCGAGGGGCGCGGACGCGCCCGGGGGTAGCGGTCCTAGTCGTCCTTATGAATACCGCACAGCTTGGCGAGGTCGGCCTTCGCCTGGTCGAGCGCGGCCTGGTACTGGTCGCGCATCTGACCGACGTTCTGCTTGTAGAACGCGGCGAAGTCCGGGTCCTGCATCGGGTCGATGCGTACGGGTCGGCCCATCCTGGCCGACATCTCCTGCTCCTTGGCCTTGAGCCTCGGGGCGTACTGCTTGCGGATCGCATCCTCGACGCGCTTGGCGTCCTCTATGTACCGCGCCAGGAAGCCGACGAGCTGCTCGAAGGTGGCCTGGATCTTCTTCTCGCCGAAGGGGGCGACGTTCAGGGCCTTGAGGCCCTCGGCGACGGGGGCGAGTTCGGCTTCCGGCTGGGCCACGGCGCTGGTCGGTAGCTGGATCCTCGAGACGAATACGTCGAAGGCGCCCTCCCGCGCGGCTTCGCGCCTGTCCTTGGCTATGGCCGCGAACCGGGACTGGAAGTCGCAGGCCGTCGGGTCCGCCAGGTACTCGCCGGCCAGGCGCTTACCTTCCTGCTTAGCCTCGGCGGCCGCCAGGGCCTTGGGATCCGCCTTCAGGTTCTTGGTTCGTTCCATCGCTATCTCGAGCGCGCTCTTGATCATCGCCATGCGTGTCTCCATCGTTTGTCGGTATAAGCCTGCCCGGTCCGGCGGCCGTCACCGGGGCGGCGCGCAGGTCCTGCAGCATGATGCGCAGTTTATCCAGAATCGAGACCGCGACGACGGCCCCGACGACGAGTTCCAGCGCCGAGTACGCGGCCGGCGGCAGGTCGGCCACGAAGCGCAATAGCTCGAACGCGTACAGGGCCATGGTCGAAGCGACCGTGGCCTTGCCCAAGAACGAGGTCCGCGGCGTGACGCGCTTCTTGACGAGTAGCACCGCCAACACCATCAGGGTCTGACCGACCAGCCTCCCGACCAACAGGTACAGGAACCATCCCGGTATGATCCGAAAGTAATAAAAGACGAGGCTGATGACAAACAGGAGCGCATAGTCGCTCGCCGAGTCCATCATCCGGCCGACCCGGGTCGTTTCATTATAGCGCCGCGACACGAAGCCATCGAGGAAGTCGGTGGCGAAGACGATGGCGACCAGGGCGACGAGGGAGAAGCGGACTGGGTAGTCGCGGCTGGCCAGGATCACGAATAGCACCGTCGGCAGGGTGCTGACCCTGAACAGGGTGATGCCGTTGGCCAGGTTGACGCGCTCGAGCCTGCGTCCAGCCGGCTCTATCACGAAGTCATTCCTGAAGACGACGAGCAGGGCGAAGGTGAGCAGGTGGAAGCCCATCGAGCTTAACGCGAATGGTAGCGCGAAGGCGCCGAAGAAGCCGAGCGGTAGGGCGTAGGCCGAGAAGACAGCGAACTGCGCCAACTGATACGAGGCGAGGACGGCGATGAAGCTACGGGTGAGCGTATCGAGCCGTTTCCATGGCTTAGCGGTAACAGGCTGTTCGATGGGCATATGCGTCCTTATCGGCCGATACGAGCCGGGGAAATGATACAACTTGACACCAGCGGTGTCAAATGGACATACTTTCAGTATGAACGTCGCAGATGCCCTTACCGCGAGCCGGCTTTTTATGGCTCCTTTGTTCTTCGTCGTGTTCATCTGGGGCGATTCGCTCGGGCTTCCTCCGGGCGCGGCCGTCGCTATACTCTGGGCTCTGTTCGCGCTGATCGAGCTATCCGATCTACTCGATGGATGGGCCGCCAGGTCGATGAAGACCGTCAGCGCCTTCGGCAAGCTGTTCGATCCCTTCGCCGACGTGTTCGCCAGGCTTACCTATTTCGTCTGCTTCGCGTTCACCGGCATCATGCCCCTCTGGATTTTCCTCGTCATCATCTATAGGGAGTTTTGCCAGCTGTTCCTCAGGCAGCTACTCGCCGAGCGCGGCGTAGCGATGGGCGCGAGAAAGGGCGGCAAGACGAAAGCCGTCTTCTATATGATATCCGGAGCGGCCTCCCTGGTCTTGTGGAGCCTTCGGTCGCTCGGCGCCCTGCCCGGGATCCACGAGGGCCTCGCTGTCGCGGTGTTCGTCCTGTACTGCGTCTCGGCCGCTCTTTCAGTCGGTTCCTTCGTCGACTACCTTGTGCAGTTCAAGAAGATCAGCTCGGCCGGTAGCTGAGCCATGAGGCCCGTCGCGTCGCTCTCGGCCGAGGAAGCCTCCTCGGTCAGGTTCGTACTATTCGATATCGACGACACGATCACCGAGGACGGCCGCCTGCTGCGCGAGTCGTACGATGCCATCTGGTCGTTGTACGAGGCGGGCATCGCGGCCGTGCCGGTGACCGGCCGGCCCGCGGGCTGGTGCGACCTGATAGCCAGACAGTGGCCGGTGTCGGGCGTCGTCGGTGAGAACGGCGCCTTCGCGTTCTATATGGAGGGCGATAGGCTCGATCGGCTCTACCATGAAGCGGCTCCCGATCCGGCCGGCGTGCGCGATCGCCTAGCAACCCTCGGACGGGAGGCGCTCGAGGCCTTTCCGGGCTTGCGTATAGCCAAGGATCAGCCGTATCGCGTGTTCGACGTGGCGCTCGACTTCGCCGAGGAAGAGCCGAGGCTCGGGCTGGACCTGGCCGTACGGGTCAAGGCGTTCTGCGAGTTCCGCGGGGCCGTGGCCAAGGTCAGCTCCATCCACGTGAATGCCTGGTTCGGCGCCTACGACAAACTGTCGATGGCGGAGCGATTCCTGTCGAGCCGCTTCGGCTACGATCCGAAGCATGATTCGGCTTCGGTACTGTATTTCGGTGACTCCCCGAACGACGAGCCGATGTTTGGTCGATTCCCATTATCGTGCGGCGTCGCGAATGTCCAAGCGTACGCGTCTATATTGAAGTCGCCTCCGAAATTCGTGACCTCTCGTCCCTTCGGTTACGGTTTTGCTGAAGGCGTCGACGTATTGTTGCGGCGACGCGAAAAACGTTGAATTTGGATACGAATTCTGTTTAAAACGCGTTGACATTCGCGGCGGCTTTCGGGTACCTTCTGTCTCG
>JAKQKE010000023.1 GCA_029560805.1 Spirochaetota bacterium | reverse complement strand
GAGCGGGGGCTGTACGCCTGGACCGTCTTCTCGACCCTGGCCGCCAACATCGAGGTGCTGATACTCGTCGAGGCCTTCGGCATGGAACAGACCCTCGGCAACGTGATGTTCGCTACCACCTTCATCGTCACCGACATCCTGAGCGAGAACCTGGGCAAGGCCGCGTCGAAGAAGGCCGTGTCCATCGGCATCGCCACCTCGGTCAGCTTCATCGTCGTGACCCAGCTGTGGCTCGCTTTCAGCCCGTCGCCTAACGACTGGGCCTTCGAGAGCGTCAGGACCCTGTTCTCGAACACCCCGCGGCTCATGCTCGTCAGCCTCCTCGTCTACGCCGTCGCCCAGCGCTTCGACGTCTGGGCCTACCACGCCATCTGGGCCGTGACGACGCGCGTACTCGGCGACCGGGAGAAGGGCCTGTGGATCAGGAACAACGGCTCCACCCTCGTCTCGCAGCTCCTCAATACCGTACTGTACTCCGCGGGCGCCTTCTGGGGACGCTATCCGGCCAGGACCCTTCTCTCCATCATGGCCTCGAGTTATCTTATCTACGTGGCGACGAGCCTGCTCGATACGCCCGTCGTCTACCTGGCCAGGCGCATGCATAGGAGGGGCGTATGAGATTCGGACGGGCGGCATACCGATGAGGGACAAACCCGTGGACGTGGCCGCCTACTTCGAGCGCTTCGACGAGCCGGTACGGCGCAGGCTCGAGCAGATACGGTCGCTGGTATTCGAGCTGCTACCCGAGGCCACCGAGGCCATCAAGTACGGCATACCGACCTTCATCCATAACGGCAACCTCGTCCATTACGCCGGCTATACGGGCCATATCGGCCTCTATCCGGCGCCGAGCGGCCTCGAGCGCTTCGGCGACGAGATCGCCCGCTATAAGCGCGGTAAGGGCTCGGTACGTTTCCCGCTGGACGAGGAACTGCCGATCGAGTTGATCAGGCGGATAGTCGCCTTCAGGATAGAGGAGCAGGGCGGCCGGCCACGAAAGGATGGCGACGATGGACGCTGAACGGCGAGGCGCGCTGCTCGTTATACTGCGCGACAGATTCGAGAGCAACATACAGCGCCATGCCGGCGTCTCGTGGCTCGACGTGCTCGAGCGCCTCGAAGCCAGGCCCGCCGCGCTCGATGCGCTCGGAGCGATGGAGGCCTCGGGCGGGGAGCCGGACCTCGTCGCGGTCGACGGCGGCTCGGGGGCGTTCGTGTTCTTCGATTGCTCGCCCGAGAGCCCGGCAGGGCGGCGGAGCCTCTGCTACGACCGCGCCGCCCTCGACGAGCGCAAGGAGCATAGGCCGGCCGGCGACGCCGTCTCGGCGGCCGCGTCGATGGGCGCCGAGCTCCTGACCGAGGACGAGTACCGGTACCTGCAGGGCCTTGGCGAGTTCGACCTGAAGACCTCGAGCTGGATACGTACACCTGAGCCGGTCCGCGCCCTCGGCGGAGCCCTGTTCATGGATAGGCGCTACGGACGGGTCTTCGTCTATCATAATAGCGCCTCGTCGTACTATGGCGTCAGGGGCTACAGGGCGTCCGTACGCGCCTGAATCGACGACGGGGAGAGGAGCTACCATGAACATGATCGAAGCGATGGCCGCGAGGCATTCTGTGCGCTCGTATACCGACGCCCCTATCGAGGGCGAGGTCCTCGAGGCGCTCGCGGCCTCGATAGCGGAAATAAATAAGGCTTCCGGCCTGGCCGTCGAGCTGGCGCCGGACGGCGGCAAGGCCTTCGACAACCTGTTAGGACACTACGGCAAGTTCCGCGGCGTCCGCGGCCTCTTCGTGCTGAAAGGCCGCAGGTCGAAGGATCTCGGCCTTAGGGCCGGCTATTGGGGCGAGCGCCTCGTCCTCGAGGCTACCGCGCTCGGCCTCGGCACCTGCTGGGTCGGCGGCACCTACAGCAAGCGAAGCGTGGCCGTCGGCCCGGGCGAGGAGCTCGTCTGCGTCGTCACCGTCGGCTACGCCGCCGCGCCTGGCAGGCCGCACCGGACCAAGCCTATCGAGGCCTTCGTCCCGGGCGGGATAGCCGACAAGCCCGCCTGGTTCGTCTCCGGCGTCGAGGCCGCCATGCTCGCCCCGACCGCCCTGAACCAGCAGAAGTTCTCGTTCGCCCTGGACGGCAACGTCGTCGACGCGCGGGTGTCCGGCCTCGGCGTCCTGACCGACGTCGACCTCGGCATAGCCAGGCTCCATTTCGAGCTCGGTGCCGGCGCTGAGGCCTTCGTCTGGAAGCACGCTTAGCCCGAGAAGGTCTCGATCGGGGTCGAGAAGGTCTCGATCGGGGTCGAGAAGGTCTCGATTGGGGTACGGAAGGTCTCGATTGGGGTCGGGAAGGTCTCGATTGGGGTCGGGAAGGTCTCGATTGGGGTACGGAAGGTCTCGATCAGGGTCGAGAAGGCCGTTGACGCGGGGCGTGGCGGCCGATTAGCCTGAGATCCGGGTTAAAAAACGATTATCGAGGAGAACGACATGCTACTGAGGCGATCGATGCGCGACAAGAAGATAGCCGGCGTCTGCGGCGGTATGGCCAGGTCGATGGGACTGAGCTCCACGTCGGTTCGCTGGTTCTTCGTGCTGCTCGTGCTGCTCTTCGGCATGTCGGGCTGGGTCTACCTCGTCCTGTGGGCGATCATCCCGAGCGACGAGGACCACGGCGAGTACAAGGAGTAGCCGGAACGGCGAGCCGCCGCGGCCGGCTACCCGAGGTATTTCTTGCCGACGATCGATTCCATGTCGAGCCTCAGGATAGTCACCCCGTCATAGGATCGGTCGTCCTTGATATTGCGCTCGAAGATGGGCTCGGGATCGCGCTCGAGGTGTTCGAGCAAGACCCGTAGGGCGCGCTTCTTCTCGTCCAGGTCGTCGACTACGACTATCGGGCCGCGAATGACCAGCGACTCGTAGTCGTGGTCGCAGCGCGTCTCCAGGTAGCCGTTATCCTTGATCAGCGTCGCGCAGGCCCGGCCGTTCCTGCGTATGTACTCGAGCTTATCGCCCTTGTTGGCGCAGTGGAAATACAGCCGCCGGTTCTCCCAGTCGAGTCCGTAGCTCAGCGTGACGACGTAGGGATCGTCGTCGGCGCACAGCGCCAGCGTGACGTGGTCGCCGCCGCGCAGCAGCGACAGCTTCTCGTCGTCCGATAGTATCTCGTTCCGCGCCCGCCTCGGGTGATAGCGTTCCATGGCTGCCTCCGCGTAGCAGTATAGCATCCCGAGAGTAATGCGAGGACTATCTCCTGGCGCTGGCAGTCCTTGAGCGGAACGAACCCTGGATAACCTTGGCCGAGATGAAAAAAGAACTTGGCCTGGAACGTTGAATTTATTCTGACGGCTGGAAGGCAACTTAGGAAGCTTGACAAAAAGTGGCAAGCTTTACTTATCGATTATCTGGAGGATGAAGTAGCCTCTTCGGAGAATCCGAGAACTAGAGGCAAGGCGCTGATGGGAGATAAGAAGGGTCTCTGGCGCTATCGGATAGGCGATTACCGGACGATGTGTAAACTTGAGGATGAGCTATTAGTTATCGTCGCGGTGACGGTTTGGCACCGAAAAGACGTGTATGATGAATGAGAGAATCCGCGACGCGGTCAGCGAATAAGGGGCCCTAGCGCCTAGACCTCGTAGGTATCCAGCGAATCCGTGACGCGGGCGGCGAATACGGTGTTACGCCCATGACCGGCGTATATAACTGTGTTCCGAACAATAATCGGGGCAAGAGAAGACGAAGACAAAGACGAAATCTGCATTTTAGGAATAATCGTGGCATTAATAACGCCGCTATC
>JAKQKE010000018.1 GCA_029560805.1 Spirochaetota bacterium | reverse complement strand
CGACGGCGACTACCTGGCGCCCGTCGACGGGTTCAAGCTCGGGCAGGTACTCGACAACGTGCTCAAGAACGCCTGCGAGGCGGTGTCCGCCAAGGGCTCGGGCCGCGTCGTCGCCCAGGTCGCCCAGGCGGGCGACGCGGTGACGGTCCGCGTCGTGGACTCAGGCGTCGGCATAGCGCCCGACGCGCTGCGCAGGATAGGCAGCCCGCTGTTCTCCACCAAGAAGGACGGCAACGGCTTCGGGCTGGCTATTTCGAGGAAGATCGTCGAGGCGCACGGCGGCAGCCTCTTCGTCGATTCGAGGGAGGGGCTCTATACGAAGGTGAGCGTCTTCCTGCCAAAGTGCCTGCCGCCCGATGGAGGCGCTTGATGAAGAAGAAGATACTCATATGCGACGACGAGGCGAACGTCAGGACCTACCTCGGCGACCTCCTGGCTCTCGAGGGCTTCGCCGTCGTCGAGGCGGATTCCGGCTCTTCGGCCGTGGCAGCCGTGTCCAGGGAGCGGCCGGAGCTATGCGTACTCGACCTCATGCTGCCGGACTGCAACGGCGTCGAGCTCCTGCCCAGGCTCAAGGCCGCGGACCCGATGCTGGCGGTCATCGTGATCACGGCGCTCGGCACCGTCGACAACGCCGTGCTATCGATGAAGGCCGGCGCCTACGACTTCATTACGAAGCCATTCGACATGGACACGATCCTGATGTCCGTCAGGCGCGCGCTCGACTTCGTGTCCGTCAGCAGGGAGAACACGGTCCTGTGGAACCTGCATAAGAACCGCGTCTACTACGAGGAGTTCATAGGCGAGTGCCCGGCCGTGGCCCAGATCAAGGCATTGATACCCAAGCTGGCCTTCGCCGACGTGCCGATCCTGATCACCGGCGAGACGGGCACCGGCAAGAACGTGCTGGCCAAACAGATCCACTTCACGCTATCGGGCGCCCAGGCGCCGCTCGTCTATGCCAACTGCTCGAGCATCCAGGCCACGCTGTTCGAGTCGGAGCTGTTCGGCCACGAGAAGGGAAGCTTCACCGGCGCCGCGGCCCAGAAGAAGGGACGCGTCGAGCTGGCCGATGGCGGTACCCTGCTCCTCGACGAGATCACCGAGATACCCTACGAGATCCAGGCCAAGCTGCTCGACTTCCTGCAGGAGCGTAGCTTCTACCGGGTCGGCGGCGTCGCGCCGATCTCCGTCGATATCCGCGTGATAGCGCTGACCAACAAGAACCTGCAGGACGAGATCGAGGCCGGCCGCTTCAGGAAGGACCTGTTCTACCGGCTCAACGTGATCCACTTCAACGTGCCGCCGCTCCGCGAGCGCGGCGACGACATCCTCCTCGTCTGCGAGTACCTGCTCGGGCTGCTCAGGCGCAAGTACAACAATCCATCGATACGGCTATCGGCGTCGGCCGAGGCCCTCGTCCGGGGCTACTCGTGGCCGGGTAACGTACGCGAGCTCAAGAACGCGCTCGAGAGGGCGTTTATCTGCGCCGAGGGCGACGTGATCGAGGCCGACTCCATCGCCCCCGAGGACCACGGCCGCCATGGCGCTACGAAGGGCCTGCACGAGCTCGTCGGCGAGTTCGAGCGCGAGGTGATCCTCCGCCGGCTGGCCTTCTTCAAGGGCAACCGGACGGCAACTGCCCAGGACCTGGGCATATCGCTACGGAACCTGCAGTACAAGCTCGAGAAGTACGACCTGCGCTGAACCCGTTCCTCGTACGGCCACGCAAGAATTTGCGTGGTGTCGCGCCAGAACTTGCGCGATCCATGTCGTCGTATCCGTCCTCGGCTCTAAATAGGGCTGTTTCAGGCTCTGCATCGAGCTGGCACGGTTGTTGCTCTGATAACTCCTAGAAAGTTTCTAGGAGGCATCTATGATACGAGCTCTCGGCAATTTCTTTACCAAGATCGCCAAGCGCTGGATAGCGGACGCGTTCGTGTTCGCTATCGTACTGACGATCATCGTCTACGCCTGCGGTATGCTCATCGAGAAGGCGTCGTTCCTCGACATGGCGACGTACTGGGGCAAGGGTTTCTGGGGCTTGCTCAGCTTCTCGATGCAAATGGTCGCTGTACTGGTAACCGGTAGCGCCCTGGCGATATCGAAACCGGTGCACAGGGCTATGGTCTCTATCGCCAATGTGGCTAATACCCCCGCGAAGGCTATCATAATCGTCACCGTCGTGGCGCTCGTGGGCAACTGGTTCAACTGGGGCTTTGGCCTGATCGTCTCCGCTATCCTGGCCAAGGAGATAGCGAAGGTCAGCAAGGGCATCCACTACCCGCTGCTCGTAGCCAGCGCCTATTCCGGCTTCGTCATCTGGCACTCCGGACTATCGGCTTCCATCCCGTTGTCGATCGCCGGCAAGACCCCCGTCATGGAGAAATTCGCGCACGGCGCCATCGTGCCGACGAGCGAGACCATCTTCTCCTTCCAGACCCTCACGATCGTCATCGTCATACTCATATCGCTGCCGATACTCAACATGATGATGCTGCCCAAGAAGAAGGAAGACATCATCGAGGTCGATCCCGCACTCTTCGCGGATGACGAAGAGGAGATTCCAGTCAAGGCGCGCAAGGACATGACGCCGGCCGAGAAGCAGGAGAATTCGCTCATCCTCGCACTCTTCGTAGTGGTTATAGGCGCCTTCTACATCGTGCGCTTCTTCGTCAAGGGCGGCTCGCTGAACCTCGACATTGTCAACATCATCTTCTTGATATTGGGACTGGCCATGCACAGAACGCCGATCGCGTATGTGCACGCGATCGACAAGTCGATCAGGAACTGCGGCGGCATCGTGCTCCAGTTCCCGTTCTATGGCGGACTGATGGGCATGATGGTCGATTCCGGGCTCGCCGCCACCCTGGCCAACGCCTTCGTCGCCATCTCGACGCCGAAGACCTTCCAGCTGTTCACCTACTACGCTGGCGGCATCATCAACATGTTCGTGCCGTCCGGCGGCGGCCAGTGGGCCGTCCAGGGCCCGATCATGATGCCGGCCGCCGAGGCCCTCGGCGTGTCGTATGGCCGCACCGCGATGGGCATAGCCTGGGGCGATGCGTGGACCAATATGATCCAGCCGTTCTGGGCCCTGCCTCTGCTCGGCGTAGCCAAGCTCAGCATCAAGGACATCATGGGCTATACGACCGTCGTCCTCCTGTGGGTGGGCGTGGTCACCTCCCTCGGATTGCTTTTCCTCTAAGACTGACCGCTTAACGGTCGGGCGTCGCCGATCGGCTTCGCCCGACCTCTCTTCCGGCCTTCCTCCAGACACACGCCTCGCTACGCGCGCCTGGGACGGGCTCATTCCGATCGATAAGGAGCGACGATATGGTACAGAAACCCATCGTCACGGCCGACGAGGCCGTGAAACTCATCAAGGAGGGAGACGCCGTCATGGTCGGCGGCTTCCTCGGCTGCGGCTCGCCGACCGGCCTGATAGCGGCGCTCGAGAAGCGCGGCACCGGCAAGATGACCCTGATCTGCAACGACTGCGCCATGTACAACCCCAAGACCGGCGAGATGAACGGCGTGGCCCCGCTCGTGGCCAAGAAGCGCTTCAGCACGGCCGTCATCTCGCACATCGGCACCAACCCCGAGATCCAGCGACAGATGAACGAGGGCGAGACCGACGTCCAGCTCGTGCCCCAGGGCACTCTCGCCGAGCGGATCCGCGCGGCCGGCGCCGGCCTCGGCGGCGTGCTGACGCCGACCGGCCTCGGCACCGAGGTCCAGGACGGCAAGAAGGTCGTCGAGGTCGACGGCGCGAAGTTCCTGCTCGAGAAGGCCCTCTCCGGCGACGTGGCGCTCATCCGCGCCAAGAAGGCCGACAAGTCAGGCAACTGTGTGTACGACAAGAGCGGCCGCAATTTCAACCCGCTGATGGCCATGGCCTGCGGGACGGTCATCGTCGAGGCGGACGAGATCGTGGAGATCGGTGAGCTCGACCCGGAGGTCGTCGTCACCCCGTCGGTCTTCGTCACGCACCTCGTCCAGGGCAGGAAGTAGGAGTCCGATATGGAATACGTAGCCAACAAGGAAAATATCGCGAAGCGTATCGCCCGCTTCTTTAAGAACGGCGACGTCGTCAACCTCGGCATCGGCCTCCCGACCCTGGTCGGCAACTACGTGCCCGAGGGCGTCGAGCTGATACTCCAGTCCGAGAATGGCTTCATGGGCCTCGGCCCCGCGCCGGAGCCGGGTAAGGAAGACCCGATGCTCGTCAACGCCGGCGGCATGCCGGTGAGCATCCTGCCGGGCGGCTGCTACTTCGACTCGGCGATGAGCTTCGCCATCATCCGCGGCGGCCATATCGCGGCCACCGTGCTCGGCGTGCTCGAGGTCGACCAGGAAGGCAACCTGGCCAACTACAAGATACCCGGCAAGATGGTTCCCGGCATGGGCGGGGCGATGGACCTGACCGTCGGCGCCAAGACCGTCTTCGCCGCCACCCAGCATTTCGACGCCAAGGGCAGCTCGAAGCTGCTCCGCCGCTGCAAGCTGCCGTTGACCGCCGCGGCCCAGGTCGACTACGTCGTCACCGACGTCGGCCTGTTCCAGGTCAAGGACGGCGCCTTCGTGCTCAAGGAGTACTTCAAGCCGTACACGGTCGACTACATCCTGGAGAAAACCGACGCCGACATCGTCGTCGACAAGGACTGCAAGGAAGTGGATCTGGCCTGACGGCCGCTTATCCTGATCATACGTACTTAGGGGGGAATCAATGAAAGACGCATTCATCGTAGGCGCCGCGAGGACGGCGGTAGGGAGCTTCAACGGGGCGCTGGCCGGCGTGAGCCCGGTGGAGCTCGGGCGGACGGCGCTGGCCGCGGCCCTCG
>JAKQKE010000017.1 GCA_029560805.1 Spirochaetota bacterium | reverse complement strand
CGAGGGCCGCGGCCAGCGCCGTCCGCCCGAGCTCCACCGGGCTCACGCCGGCCAGCGCCCCGTTGAAGCTCCCTACCGCCGTCCTCGCGGCGCCTACGATGAATGCGTCTTTCATTGATTCCCCCCTAAGTACGTATGATCCGGATGAGCGGCCGTCAGGCCAGGTCCACTTCCTTGCAGTCCTTGTCGACGACGATGTCGGCGTCGGTTTTCTCCAGGATGTACTCGACCGTGTACGGCTTGAAGTACTCCTTGAGCACGAAGGCGCCGTCCTTGACCTGGAACAGGCCGACGTCGGTGACGACGTAGTCGACCTGGCCCACGGCGGTCAACGGCAGCTTGCAGCGGCGCAGCAGCTTCGAGCTGCCCTTGGCGTCGAAGTGCTGGGTCGCGGCGAAGACGGTCTTGGCGCCGACCGTCAGGTCCATGGCGCCGCCCATGCCGGGGACCATCTTGCCCGGGATCTTATAGTTGGCCAGGTTGCCCTCCTGGTCGACCTCGAGCACGCCGAGCACCGTGGCCGCGATGTGGCCGCCGCGGATGATGGCGAAGCTCATAGCCGAGTCGAAGTAGCAGCCTCCGGCCTTGATGGTAACCGGCATGCCGCCCGCGTTGACGAGCATCGGGTCTTCCTTACCCGGCTCCGGCGCGGGGCCGAGGCCCATGAAGCCGTTCTCCGACTGGAGTATCAGCTCGACGCCCTCGGGCACGTAGTTGCCGACGAGCGTCGGGAGGCCTATGCCGAGGTTGACGACGTCGCCGTTCTTGAAGAAGCGGGCGATCCGCTTCGCGATGGTTTCCTTGTTGGCTACGTATTCCATGTCGGACTCCTACTTCCTGCCCTGGACGATGTGCGTGACGAAGACCGACGGGGTGACGACCACCTCCGGGTCGAGCGCGCCGATCTCGACGATCTCGTCCGCCTCGACGATGACCGTGTCGCAGGCCATCGCCATCAGCGGGTTGAAGTTGCGGCCGCTCTTGTCGTACACGCAGTTGCCCGACTTGTCGGCCTTCTTGGCGCGGATCAGCGCCACGTCGCCCTTGAGGGCCTTCTCGAGCAGGAACTTCGTGCCGTCGACCTCGACGACCTTCTTGCCGTCCTGGACCTCGGTGCCCAGGCCGGTCGGCGTCAGCACGCCGCCGAGGCCGGCGCCGGCCGCGCGGATACGCTCGGCCAGGGTGCCCTGGGGCACGAGGAGCACGTCGGTCTCGCCCTCGTTCATCTGCCGCTGGATCTCGGGGTTGGTGCCGATGTGGGAGACGACGGCGGCGCTGAAGCGCTTCTTGGCGACGAGCGGGGCCACGCCGTTCATGTCGCCGGTCTTGGGGTTGTACATGGCGCAGTCGT
>JAKQKE010000006.1 GCA_029560805.1 Spirochaetota bacterium | reverse complement strand
TACTTACGTTCCCGCTTCGGCTGGTTGTCAAGGGAAAAAGTATGGAAAGTGGAATGGAATTATTCGCTCCAGACGCCGGCGAGCTCGTCCAGGATCTCGCGGGGCGGGCGTTCGAGGTCGAGGCCGAGGGCGCGGAGGCTGAAGTCGCCGAGATCGACGCGGTGGTCGAAGGACTCTCCCGAGCGGGCGTAGACGAGGCAGGCGGACCATAGGCGATGACGCGAGTCGCGGCGCCGGAGGACGCGCAGGTACGAGGCTATCTGATAGAGGTGCGACGATCGGAGCTGCGTCGAGCCGTGCCTGCCGACGACGAGCGCCTGGCCGTAGTACTTGGCGTCGACGACGACGCAGCGCTCGGGGCCTCGTACGGTGACGTCGGTCTCCATGACTGGAACGAGGCTCGATCGGTACTGGTCGGGCGGGGTCCATCGGAACCGGTCGCGCCTGACTATCGCGACGCCATCGAGCGACTCCCGGAGCGCCCCGCGAACGAGGCTCTCGAAGGCTCGGTCGAGATAGCGCCTATCATCGAGGGGATCGTCGAGGCGATAGGCGCCGGCGTCCGGCATGGTAGATCGCAGCACGAGGCCGGCCCAGAACAGGGCGCGGCGGTAGCCAGCCTCCCCGCGCGCTAGGCGAACCTCGCGGAGCGCGCGCCTGGCCTCGGCTATCGTCGAATACGGCGAGCCTGGAAAGGCTCGCTTCATGGCTCCGGCGCGTTCGCGGCTCTTGGGAGCGAGTCCGGGGCAGGCGGCGACCACGGATAGGGCGGTCTTGATGACGCGGTTTTGCGGACAGTCGGGTGACAGCTCGCCCACGACTGAAACGGCGTGCGCGCCACGACCGAGATCCAGGGTCATGGTGGCGCCCAGGTCCAGCCTGCCGCGGACGGCGGGTCCCTCGTAGACCGAGCGGCGATACACCCGCCGAGCGCCGCGCCGAAGCACGGTAGCGGCCGCAGCGCTCAGGGCCAGCGTCGGAAGGTCGATCGGCGAGCAGGAGTCGAGCTCGCCTGAGAGGAGCTCGTCGTGCGGATCGTACAGGTCGGCCGCGTAGCAGAGCAGGAAATAGAGGGCGCGGCTCGATAGCTCTACGCGAGCAGTCTCTGTCGCCATGCGTCGACCTTGTCCCGCTTGTCGAACCAGTATTCCTCGAGGGTGGGGATGATCTGAGTCCTCACGACCGACCTATACCAGTCCTCGTCCAGCTCGGCTTCGACCTCGGGCGCCGAGGCGAAGTAGCTGTGGCCTATGGCGTAGCCAGCGCCGAGGTTGGGGTCCCGGTCTATCTCCTTATTCAACGCGGTCATGGAGTCTACAATCCTGGCGATGAGCGCTTCCGTCGCCTGCATCGTCTCCCCGGCCATGTAGTCGGAGAACGCGTCCCGCTCGAAGGCGGGCTTGAGCGGTAGCTCGGCGAAGCGCCGCCTGAGCGCGTAGTCTACGAGGGCTATGGAACGGTCCGCGGTGTTCATGGTACCGACGAGCAGGAGGTTCGGCGGTATGAAGAACGGCGGCTCGCCGTCCTTGACGCAGGAGAGGCGTACGGCGTAGCGGCTCTCCCGCTTGTCCTTCTCGAGCAGGAAGAACAGCTCGCCGAAGATGCGCGAGATGTCGCCCCGGTTGATCTCCTCGATCAGGACGACGTAGGGCCGGTTCGGATCGCCGCGCGCCAACTCGCAGAAGCGGAGGAAGGGGCCGTCCCTCAGTTCGAAAGAGCCGGCTCCCGGTTTCCAGCCGCGCACGAAGTCCTCGTACGCGTAGGATTGATGGAACTGGACCCGGAGGAGTCGGTCCGGGTCGTCGCCCCCGAGCTTGATCCACGACAAGCGGGCGGCCAGCCAGCTCTTGCCCGTACCGGGGGGGCCCGATACGAGGAGGTTGGCCTTGTCGTCCCAGGAGCGGAGCGCCTCTTCTATCTCCGACCTGTCGAGGAAGGCCCCGTCGGCTACGAGGTCCTCGATACCGTAGAAGCGGGCCGCTCCGCCCGCTTCGTAGGCTAGAGGCGCGTTCGCGGCGACTTCGGCTGCCGCATGGACGGCGGTCTCGCCGACGAGGGCCAGGGCGAAGGCCAACCAGGCGGTGTAGCTCGTGAATTCAGTCAGGCTCTTCGTGGTGATGCGCCGCTCGGGAGGCAGCTGCCACGGGCCGATCCTGAGCCATTCGACCGTCCGGCGATGCGAAGAGCCGCTGTTGCCGGGCTGGAACCGGTAGGCCGAGCTCACTCGGCCGAATCCCAGGATGGTGGAGCGGCCCTGCTTGGCGAAGACGTAGTCGCCTTCCTTCATGACGCTGGCGAACTCGTAGAGCGCCAGGGCGTCGTTCGTCGGCTTATGGGTACCCCCGCCGAGGGACAGGAGACGCTCGTAGATCTCGTTGCGCGTAGCGGCGCCGATATCCTGGCCGTATCGGTCGAAGCCGAGCGCGATGAAGCCTTCGTCCTTGAAGCTCATCCAGAGCTTCCCGTCGACGCCAGCGCCGATGGCCCAGAAGCGCGCGCCCGAGTAGCGGGACGGTAGGCTCGTCGGAGCTTGGACGAGGGCGCTTGATTCCTGGTCGTCGCTCTCGCCCGATGCTTGGTACCAGGCGTCGTGCAACTTCGTATCATCGTAATAATCGAAGTCTTGGCCATGCTCGGGCGTGAGCCCCAGCCGAATCTCGTAGAGCGTCTTGTCCGTAGCCAGGCGCTCGTGCCATCCTGGCGCAGGTTCCTGGCCGAAGGTATTGACGATAGCCGCCTTGTGGCTACGGCTCGCGATCCGTTCGAAGAAATCGGGAAAGAGGAGATGCGCGAGCATGTGGTAGCATTGACGACCATGGGCCTCGTCCAGCCCGTCCATGAATGCCGCAAAGGCCCAGCCATCCGCCAGCAGTTCCCGCCGCTCCGACGCGGGCTTGGCCTTGATAGCTAGGAACAGCCTGATGGCGAAGGCATACTCGAGCCAGAAGAGATTGTTCAAGGCTGGTCCGGCGCTGCCTATGCCCGCGAGCAGCGACGGGACGAGCATAGGGAGGTCCTCGGGGAAGGACGAGCCTGACCACTGCCAGACACGGCGCATCTTCACGATTTTGGTCGCCGGCTTCTGTGCCGATGTAAAGAGCAATATGGGCCAGAAGAGCTCGGCGGCGAGTCGCTTGGACTCGGGCGAGCCGTCTGCCAGCTGGTCCTCGAGCTTGTCCATGAACGAACGATCCGATTCGTCCGGACGGTCTATATATAGCCGCTTAAGCTCTGCCAGGCGCTCGGCCGTCCAGAGCCGCTCGCTGCCGAACAGCGACCCGTCCCCGACGAGGCACGCCTCGCCCCACGCCCGCGCAGCCTCGTATATCGTTTCAGCTCCTTTGATCCTAGCCATCAGACGCCTCCGTGCTTTATATGCGAACCATCTGGATTTACCGGACGGTTCATTCTGGTCTGTATACACGCAACGTGTAAGCCTTCCTTACATGTTGCCGTTAGCATCACCCCGCCAACGCCAACGCCACCGCCTTTGCTCATCGCCATGAAGTGTCTCCGCGGTACTTAACTCTCTTGTAAGAAAACAATACAAGAGCTATGTTTCGCCTTGTGATACTCATCCACCCATGGCGGAAGGAGCCGAGGGACCGGTCAATCGCCGGTTCCCTTTTTTAAGGATTCAGGCAAGCGCTTTGAAAGCGGCGCGGCATTCTCCAATGAACTTTTCGACTGACTCGTCGACGCGGCACAGATGATCGATATCCATATGTTCTATGAGTTCTTCCGCGTGCTCGGTCCAGCTGATGGTTATCTCTCCTCCGGCGGCGACTATCGCTCTGTTCAGTATGTCTTTATACCTATCCTTCTCGCATTTCTGGTCGGGCGCGGCGCATCCTTTTCCGAAAACCGCTTTGAACGCCGCTGAGTCATTCAGCACCCATCGCTCGACGTGGGGATCGGGTATAGCGTGTATGAACGGGATGTGATCGGGGAAACCCTTAGGTTTCCTTGCGTCGATTTCCTTTTTCTTGCCGCCATGAACGCCACGCTCGAGCGCGTCCCAGTCCACCGGGGAAGCCAGCACGTCGGATAGTGCTACACTGTGTACCGGGGGCTTCTGGTTATGTATTGTTTCTTCGGCGTTCGGGCCCCAATGATTGGTCGTGGATATCCATAGCCGGTTGGAGAAGGTCGTCGTGCGTAGCTGGTCGTCCAGGAAGGAGCGGCTCGAGGTGGCCAGGAAGCTATCGACGGCGGGCTTGTCGATGATCGCGTCCTCGGCGTAGCACTTACACTGGATGGCCCAATAGTCGCCGCTCCCGGTACGAGCCACAAGGTCTATGCCGGTATCCTTACCGCCGAAATCTTAACGCCCGGGGAAATCGTTCCAGAGCCAGACGTCCGTCAAGGCATCTTTATAGAGCGGATCCGTACGCAACCAGGCCTGCATGAGGCGCTCGAAACGGGCGCCCTTATCGCGTTCGGAGAATGAATGCGATCTATAGTGATTGAGGATTGCCTCGAAACCCATGTTTTACCCCGTCGTTACGAATACGAGCATTGTATAGCCTCGATCGGTCGAGGGCAACAGAACGTGTCGACCGTGCCTGCCTTGCTCCCCACGGCTCCTCCCCCATGCTATGCTCTACGCAGGAGGAACCATGCGCGTCATCAGCCATACGATCCACTACGGCATAGGCGAGCTACGCTCGATGATAGTCAAGAAGCCGAGGGGAGGCGAGTACGAGCCCCTGCTCGGGCCCACGGGACGGGCGCTGTGGGAAGACGACAGCGCCGAATTGCCGGGCGAGCGCTTCGCGCTCGATCCGGATACCGGGGCCGAGGGCAGCAACTACGGGCGCGTGCGCCATGGCGGCTCGATACTCAGGCAATCCCCGGACGAGGGCAAGGCGAGCGATTGGCTCCACGTCTCCATCCCCGGGCACGGGGACGTCAATGTCTGGCGCGTGATAGCCGGCGCGTGGTGCGAGCGGCGCGACGGCGCGACCCAGGTGCATCACATCAACAACAACGGCTTCGACAACCGGCCTTCCAACCTGCTCTGGGTATCGCAGGCCGAGCACCGCGCCATCGAGCAGGGCGCGTTCTAGGCGCGTTTCCCCGGGGGGCCGCGGGATCGCCGAGGCTCGTACCCGGGCGCCGTCGTTAACCTGCGAACATGGCGAGTCAGGTTCAACGACGGCAGCGATTGCGGCTTTAGTCCGCGATCGCCGAGGAAGCCCGCGATCGCCGAGGAAGCCCGCGGCGGGGGCCGCGTCCGGCTCAGGCGGCCGGGCCTACGCGCGTGGCGGCCCCCTTCGTTCCTGATTAAAACTATACTTTCCCTTGCGACGCCTCGTCGTCGGGGCGTACAGTACGGATAGGTTCGGCGACAGCCGGTCCGGCCGGGCGCATAGCGCCGGCATCCGAGCGCTCGTCCGTAAAGGAGGCTTATTATGAAGAAGGCCACTGCTAGGAGCGGAGCGGCGTTCGGGTAGGCCGCGCGAACCGGACCGTGGGTCCGGCTCGTCTACAGTACAAAAAACGTAGTCCTACCCTCCGAGGCGGTCATCGCCGCGCCCTCCCCATGCCATCCCGTCATCCCGCCGCGCGTCAGGCTCGCGGGGTAATCGCGCATCGCTGGAACTCATCGAAAGGTAGACTATGACGAAGGACTATAGCCCCGAGGGATGGGGCTGGAGGCGGGAGCATCACGCTTCCTATGAAACGATGGCCGGCCTGTGGCCGGCCGCGAGGGGCATGCTGCCGGCGCGGGTCGTCGGGCGGGACCGCGGGGCCTACCGCGTCGTGGCGCCTGACTTCTCCGGGCGGCCGGGCTTCGAGGCGGCCGCGGTCTCGGCGGCGGCTGGCAGGGCCGGCGCTCCCGGGGAGTACTCGGGCGTCGCGCTGAGCGGCGCGTACGCTCGGGCCATCGAGGAGGCCGACTCGGGCGACCGGGGCCGGGCCTCGGGCGTGCTCGAGTATCCGGCCTGCGGCGACTGGGTGCTCGTCGACCTGGACGGGGGCTACCCGCGCATCCAGGCGACGCTCGGGCGGCTGTCGGCGGTGGCCCGCGGCCGGGCGGGCCGGACGAGCGAGGCGCAGGTGATCGCGGCGAATATCGACACGCTGATCGTCGTGCTGGCGCTCGACGGCGGGCGGAATTTCCTGCCGAGGCTCGCGGAGCGGGCGCTGGTACTCGCCCGGGCGTCGGGCGCGGCGCCGGTGCTGGCGCTCAACAAGCGCGACCTGGCCGACGAGGAGACGAGGCTGGCCGCCGAGGCGGAGCTGTCGCGCCTGGCGCCGGGGGTGCCGGTGCTGTCGACGAGCGCGCGGACCGGGGCGGGGATAGCGGAGCTGGCGGCCTTGTTCGGGCCAGGCGAGACTATCGCCCTGCTCGGTAAGAGCGGCATGGGCAAGTCGGCGCTGGTCAACGCGCTCGCCGGCGCCGGGAGCGGCGAGGCGGCGCCCGGCGCCGGGCCGTCCGGGGCCGGTGACGTCGAGACGGCGCCGCCTCCGGAGCCCGGGCTTCGGGCTATCGAGGGCGCGGTGCGCGACGGCGACCGGCGGGGCCGGCACACGACGACCGCCAGCCGGCTCTACCGGCTGGACTCGGGGCTGTTGGTGGTCGACGCGCCGGGCTTCCGCGAGCTCAAGGTGCTCGGCGACGAGGAGGCGACGGCCGACGTCTTCGCCGAGGTGTCCGAGCTGGCCGTCTCCTGCCGCTTCTCCGACTGCACGCACACGAACGAGCCGGGCTGCGCGGTGCGCGCCGCGCTGGATTCCGGCGAGCTCGAGCCGGGGCGCTTCTCCGACTACCTGGAGCTGGAGGCGGAGCGGGCGTCGTACGAGCGCAGGCACTCGGCCAGGCTGAGCGCGAGCGACGAGCGCCGCTGGAAGCTGATCGCCAAGGCGCGTAGGCGGCTGAAGGATGCGGAGCGCGGCTAGGGCAGGGGCGGCGCGTCGTCTACATTCGGTAGCAAAATAATAGGCGCCGTTGTATCATGCGCCGGTATGGCACTCCGATCGTTCCGCGCCGCGTTCGTGACCGCGGGCCTGGCCGCAATCATACTCGCCGCGGGACCCGCCTGGGCCCAGGACGCGCTACCTCCGGAGGGGCCGCCGCCTGAGGGCGCGCCGCCCTCGGGCGAGGCGCCGTTGGAGCCTGAGGATCTGGTGCTCGCGACGCTCGCCCTCGATATTGCGAGCTCCGACTACTACGCGCTCGCGGCCTGGGCCCGGTCGCTCGGGCTGGACGAGTCGGGCACGGCCCAGGAGCTGCGGGCCAGGCTCTATAAGCATTTCGGCGTCTCGGCGCCCCCGTCCGCCGCGGCGTCGTCCAAGACGATCACGATCGAGTCGGCCGACCGCACCGAGTACCTGAGCGCCAGGGACGACGGGGAGTCGACGGTGCGCTTCGAGGGGCGGGTGTCGATCTCGGTCAAGGACGACGATCGGGGCGAGACGCTGACGATACGGGCCGATACGATCGTGGTCAATCGCGACGCCAACCTGCTGTCGGCCCGCGGCGACATCGTCTTCGAGCGCCGCAAGGCGAGCGGCTCCGATTATTTTATCGGCGAGGCGCTCGAGCTGGACATGGACGACTGGAGCGGGGCCTTCCTCGACGGGGAGAGCAAGCGGGCGGCCGGCGAGGAGTCCGGCGACGCGCTGTTCTTCCGGGCCGACGACATCGTCAAGCGCGGCAGCGACGTGCTGGTGTTCAAGGACGGCGTGGTCAGCTCCTGCGACGACGAGAGCCCGCATTACTCGATCCGCGCCTCCAGGATCTGGATACTCGGCGGCAACGAGTGGGCCATGCTCAACGCGACGCTGTCGGTCGGCGAATTGCCGCTCCTGTACCTGCCGTTCTTCTACTACCCGGGCGAGGAGATAGCGTTCAACCCGGTCTTCGGCTACGAGGAGCGCTTCGGCCGCTACGTGCAGACGACGACCTACCTGGTCGGCCGCAAGGAGGTCAAGGAGCAGGAGATCAGCCTGCTCAAGATAGCCGAGGGAGGCTCGGGCTACGAGCGCAGGATCGACGGGGTGTTCCTCCGGACGACGCGGGAGCCGGCGAAGTCTAAGACGACCGACTTCGTCAAGGTGATCGTCGACCTGTACTCGAACCTGGGCGGCTTCGCGGCGGTCCAGGCCCAGCTCGCCTCGCCCGGCCCGTTCTCGTCGACGACGGCCTTCGCGGGGATAGGGCTATCGCGCTCGGTCTTCGGCGCGGCCGACGGCTACACGCCCTTCGTCTCGGCCGGCGACTACGCGTCGGTCTGGAACGGCGTGGATCTGCTCGGTACGGAGCTGCCGTTCCGCTTCGGCTGGGAGCTGGCCTCGAGCCTGTCGGCCGGGCCGGTCAAGCTGAGCTTCTCGCTGCCGTTCTACAGCGACGCGTACTACAACGTGGACTTCCGTGACCGCAGCGAGCAGATGAACTGGCTCCAGTTCCTCGACCAGGACGACGACGAGACGACGGTATCGAAGCTATCGTCCTTCACGGATTCGCTCAGCCTGTCGGCGTCGCTGCCCTCGGCCAGCCTGCCGTCGTGGCTGTCGACCGCGTCGCTGACCAAGTTGAACACCTCGCTGGCCTGGAATTCGGTGGTCAAGCCGACGCCGAGCGACTCGACCGAGGCCAAGCTGTTCGCGGTCGACCCGACGCGCGAGTTCTTCGCTCCGTACGAGTGGACGGTGCTCGACTCGAGCGCCAGCCTGTCGGGCTCGCTGTTCAAGTACCCGAGGAAGGCCGGGAAGGCCGTCCCCACGGCCTCGGGCCCGACGGCCGCGGCCTCCGCGACGGATGCCCGAGGAGGCGAAGGCGGCGAAGGCGACGAGCGCGTCCCGGACGCCGTCGACCGGGCGCTCGCGGCCCTGCCGAGCCTCGAGGCGCCCTGGGCCACCTCCGCGGCGCTGGAAAAGGCGGAGAAGGCGGAGAAGGCGGAGAAGGCGGCCGCCCCCGGCTTCTCCGCGCCGGCCCTGGCCTCGCCCGAGACCTACGCTGACCGTACGCCGCTATCCGCCTCGATGTCGTGGTCGCTCAGCCCGACCTTCGCCTGGAAGCGGCGCTTCCTGACCACGGCCTGGACCGAGCCGGAGCTCGTGGACTGGTCGGCGCTGTACGAGACGAGGACCTCGAGGGCGGCTGGCTCGGTCAATCTGGTAGGCGCGGCCTACGACGGTCTGCTCGCCCTGACGCTCGGCCTGTCGGCGTCGAGCCAGGCCCAGGATAGGCCGAGCATCTCGTCGGACGCGGCCTACGCGAGCGAGTCGCTCAAGACGACCTGGGCCAAGCAGGACGCGCAGTACCGTAACGACAAGCTGAGCGCGCAGCTCAAGCTGACGAGCTCCCCGTTCCAGGACCTGTGGCTCTGGTCGCCGACCAGCTTCGGCTACTCCCTCTCGTCGACGCTGTACGAGTACGCGTTCAAGGAGATGGACGCGACGGCCCCGACGGACGCCTCGAAGGCCGTCTACGAGACGGTTACGGCCGACTGGACCGACGAGACGGTCAGCGCGCACGCGCTGTCGCTCGACCTTGGCCTGCAGCCCTGGGGCTATAAGCAGGTGCTCTCGCTCCAGGCGGACCTGCCGCCCCGACTCGGCGGCTATACGGGCAGGCTCAGCCTCAAGGCGCCCTGGGCCACCCTGACGGTCGGCTCCGAGTACTCGATGCCGTCCGAGGACGAGGAGTACGTCTGGTCGCCCCTGAGCTCGAGCCTGACGCTCGGCGAGGCTCCCTGGCCGAAGCTGACCGGGAGCTACGTCTGGGATATCGAGGACGAGAAGCCGACCGCGCTGTCGCTGCAGGTAGCCTGGAACGGGTTCACCGCCTCGGCGAGCGCCAAGGAGGCGGTCGCGTACCGGTTGAGCTACGGCGCCGGCTGGTCGTCGGTCGGCGACCCGTCGTTCATGGTCAACTCGATGTCGATGGCCTACAAGACGAGCTGGAAGCCGCCGGCGGCCTGGCGCCGCCGTATCCAGTGGACGATGGACGTCAACGCGGCCGCGCAGCAGAGTTTCCTGCGCTTCACCGACTCGTACCTGAACTTCGTCTACGGCCTGACCTTCAAGGTGCACGAGCTCCTGGACCTGAGCCTGTCGTCGACGAGCAGGAATGCGTCGCTGTGGCGCTATTTTCCCGCCGCGTTCGAGATACCCGAGGAGATAGCCCTCGATCCGGTCAATCCGCTGACCGACCTCCTGGCGTCGTTCAATTTCTTCGATGGTACGGGCGAGGCGCGCAGGGCGTCGCTGTTCAAGCTCAAGGCGCTCGAGCTGACCGCTACCCACCACCTGCACGACTGGGACCTGGCGCTCAAGCTGACGGCCAGCCCGGTGCTCGAGAACCTCGAGTACGTGTTCAAGACCGACTTCTCGGTGACGCTGTCATGGAATTCTGTGTCCCAGATCAAGTCCTCCTACTCCAAGAAGGGCGATACGGTCTCCTGGGACTGACAGGCGGGCCCGGCTTCCTTGATTTTTTCCCCCGGCGGGGTTAGGATCGGACACCGTGGTTCCCACAGCGGCCGTAGGCATCGCCCTGGACGACACGAGGCTCCTAGCCGACGTCTGCGGCGTCAACGATTACAACCTTCGCGTGCTCGAGCGCCTCTTGGGGGTGCCCGTGTTCGTTCGCGGCAACGAGATCTCGCTCGAGTCGCCGCGTCCGGACGTCCGGGAGCTGTTCGCGGCCGTGATCGAACAGCTCCTGTCGTCGATCGACGACGGCCTCCCGGCCTCTCCCGAGCTCATCACCGCGATCCACGCCAGCCTGACGCCCGATGGCCAGGCGGCCCCCTCCGGCGCGTCCTTCAAGGACTCGGCGATCCAGGTACCCGGCGCCTTCTCCAAGGTCTACCCACGCACGGCCAACCAGGCCCTGTACCTGCGCGGGCTCTCGAGCCACGACATAAGCGTGGCGGTCGGTCCGGCCGGCACGGGCAAGACCTACCTGGCGGTGGCCTGGGCCCTGCGCGAGGTGCTGTCCAAGGCGCGCAGGCGGCTGGTGCTGACGCGGCCGGTGGTGGAGGCGGGCGAGAGCCTCGGCTTCCTGCCCGGCGACCTGGGGCAGAAGATCAGCCCCTACCTGCGGCCCCTGTACGACGCGATGGAGGCCCTGGTGCCCTACGACGTGGTCAAGCGGCTCGAGGATAACCATACCATAGAGATAGCCCCGCTCGCGTACATGCGCGGCCGGAGCCTCAATAACTGCGTCGTCATCCTGGACGAGGCGCAGAATACCACCAAGGAACAGATGAAGATGTTCCTGACGAGGCTCGGGGAGGGGTCGGTGGCCGTGGTGACCGGCGACGCGACCCAGATAGACCTGCCTCGTAAATCGGAGTCCGGGCTCGTCCATGCGCTCAAGGTGCTGTCGGACATCGACGACATCTTCGTGTGCCGTCTCGACGGCAGGGACGTGGTCAGGAATCCCCTGGTCAGGAAGATAATCGACGCCTATGAGTCAGAGATCTGATAGTTACGGCCGGCTCGACCGCCTGCGCGCCGCGTTCAGCGACCGCGCCATGGTCCGCCGCTACGGGGCGATAGCCGTCGCGGCCCTCGTGTGCGTCGCCGCCTATATCGGCTTCGGCGCCGCCTCGGGCGCGGCCGGCAAGGGCGGCTTCGAGGCGGGCAAGGTGGCCGACCGCGACGTGGTCGCCGAGCGCGACGTGGTCTATATCGACGTCAGGGCGACCAAGATACGCACCGAGGCCGAGCTCCGGCTCGTGCCGGCGGTCTTCTCGCTCGACGACGCCGCCACCCGGGCGGCCCTGGCCGAGCTGGAGGCCTTCAGGCTCGGCTTCGCCTCCCTGGCCGGCGAGATAGAGGGCCGCGAGGAGTTGGCGCTCCGGCTGCGCGGCCGCTTCCCCGATCTGGCCGCCACGGACCTGCCCGAGCGGCTGACCAACTATCCGGCCCCGTCCAACGCTATAAGCCAGGGCCGCGCGGTGCTGACCGCCCTCCTCGGCGCTGGCGTGTTCGCGATACCGGACTCGGGCCTCGAGCAATACAATCCCGAGAGCGTCGAGCTGCGCCGCTGGACCGACGGTCCGCTGGTCTACGAACAGGTGCCGCTGGAGTCGGCGACGACGACTCGTCGGCTCAAGGCCGCCGCCCTCGATATCGCCAAGTCGCTCAAGCTGTCGGCCACGATGTCCGCGCTCGCGGCCGACCTCGCCGTCGCGTTCGCCAGGGAGAACGCCTTCTTCGACGCGGAGCAGAGCCTCCGGCGCCTCGAGTCGGCCCGAGCGCGGGTGGAGCCGGTCATGCGCAAGCTCGCCAAGGGCGACAAGGTGATCCGGGAGGGCTTCATCGTCACGGCCGAGGACCTCGAGCGGCTCGCCGCCCTGCGCGGCTCCGAGATGGAGTTCGACGCGCTGTACGCGCTGGCTGGCGTCCTGCTGCTCGCGGCGCTCGGGGTAGCGTCGGTCGCCCTGCTCGGCAGGGGCTCTACCGGCATCCGGGTCGAAGGCGCCAGCTACTGGTTCGTCCTGGCCGTGGCTGTCGGCTATTTCGTCGCGTCGAGCGCCCTGTCGGCCTTCCTGCCGCCCGTTCTCGCGGCCCATATCGACGCCTTCCTGCCGACGGCCCTGGTGTCGATGCTGGTCGCCATCCTGATAGGCGAACGCTTCGCGCTGATGTTCACGCTGATCATCGGCTCCAGCCTCGTGCTGGTGACCGGCCTCGACGCCTTCGTGCCGGCCCAGGCGATAGCCTCCGGACTGGCCGGTATCGTGCTCGTCAGGCGCGCCGACAAGCGCATCGACCTGGTGCGCGCGGGCTCGCAGCTGGCGGCCGCGCGCTTCGCCATTGGCTTCGCGCTGGCGGCGCTGGCGGACCGCGGCGCGGTGGCGGCCCTGTCCACGGCCTTCTGGTCGGCGGTCAACGGCTTCCTCTGCGGCGTGCTCGCGCTGTCGTTCCTGCCGGTGCTCGAGCATATGCTCAACGCGCCGACGGTCTTCAGGCTCCAGGAGCTGTCGGACCTGAACGCGCCGGCGCTCAAGCGACTCCTGTCGGTGGCCCCGGGCACCTACAGCCACTCGGTGACGGTCGCCCACCTGGCGGAGTCGGCCTGCCGCGAGATAGGCGCCGACGCGCTCCTGGCCAGGGTCGGCGCGTACTACCACGACATCGGCAAGATCGAGAAGCCCGAGTACTTCATCGAGAACCAGTCGGGCTACAACAAGCACGACGAGATCAACCCGCGGCTGTCGGCCACGGTCCTGCGCGGGCACGTCAAGTTCGGCCTCGAGCGGGCGGACGCGCTCAGGTTGCCCGAGTCGGTCAAGGCCATCATCGCGGAGCACCACGGCACCTCGCTCATCAGCTACTTCTTCGCCCAGGCGCAGAAGGAGTCGATGGAGGCGAGCTCCGAGGAATATAGGTACCCGGGCCCGCTGCCCTCGAGCAAGGAGGCGGCCGTCGTGATGCTCGCCGACTGCGTCGAGGCGGCCTCGAGGACGCTCAAGCGCCCGACCATCGGGCGGCTCGAGCAGTTCGTCAAGGAGCTCGTGATGGACCGCTTCGGGAACGGCCAGCTGTCCATGTCGGCGCTGACCTTCAGGGACCTCGAGCTGATCATGAACTCGTTCGTGCGGGTGCTGTCCGGGCACTTCCACTCGAGGATAGAGTATCCGAAGACCAAGGAGCAGGGGTGAACGCCGTAGCCGTCGACTATCGCGACATGGAGGAGCCGGCCTGGCTCGAGCGCGCCGCGGCCTTCGCCGTCCGCGCGATGGACGGGCTCGGGCTCGAGGACTGGGACCTGTCGCTCTATTTCTGCGGCGAGGCCTTCATGGCCGGCCTGAACGCCGAGTACCGCGGCAAGGACGGCCCGACCGACGTGCTGTCGTTCTCGCTCGGCGAGTGGCGCGACGGCGAAAACGGCCGTCGCTATATCGCCGGAGATGTGGTAATATGTCTGGGCGTCATGGAGCGTAACGCCGCCGAGTACGGCGCCACGCGCGACGAGGAGCTTAAGCGCCTCATCGCGCACGGTGTCCTGCACCTGTCCGGCATGGACCACGGCACGAACGAGCCCGACGAGCCGATGCTCGCCAGGCAGGAGGCGCTCCTATCGACGTTAGCGGAGGAAACGATATTTTGAAGACGAGCGGTTTCTTGAGCGGCTTGAGGAGGGCCTTCCGCTCCAGGCCCGACGGCGACGAGGCCGACGAGGTGAGTTCGGAGCGCCAGGACATGATACGCGGCATCCAGGAGCTGTCCGAGACCACGGTCAAGGAAGTGATGGTGCCCAGGATCGACACGGTGTTCATCGCCATCGACGCGCCGCGCGACGAGCTTCTCGAGACGGTGACCACCTGCGGGCACTCGAGGATACCCGTCTACAACGAGACCATCGACGACGTCGTCGGGGTGCTGTACGTCAAGGACCTGCTGCTCGCCATTGCCAAGGGCGAGGAGATCGACCTGGCCGCGATGATACGCAAGCCCTTCTTCGTGCCCGAGTCGAAGCGCATCGACTCCCTGCTCCGGGAATTCAAGCGCCGGCACGTGCATATAGCCATAGCCATCGACGAGTATGGCGGCGTGTCGGGCATCGTCTGCATGGAGGATATCATCGAGGAGATCGTCGGCGATATCCAGGACGAGTTCGATAACGAGCGGGAGGATATCGTCGCCATAGGCGACGCGGCCTGGCTGTGCGACGCGCGCGTCAATCTCGAGGATCTGAACGAGGAGACCGGGCTCGGCCTGCCCGTCGAGGGTTTCGATACGCTCGGCGGCTTCGTCTTCGACCTGTTCGGCAAGATTCCCGCCCGCTACGAGAAGGTGTCCTGGCGCACGTTCGACTTCGTCGTCCAGGAGATGGACGGCCATAAGATCGGCGCCGTCAAGATACTCAGGCGGCCGGGCGACGTAGAGGACGCATGACGCGGCCGGCGCGGCGCTTCGGAACCGCGGTGGCGCTCGCCGCCATCGCGCTGGTCGTCGCGGGCGCTCCCCCGGTCTCCGCCCAGGCGGCCAAGCCCGTCTCGGCGCGCGAACGCTACGAGGCCGGCGTGGAGTTGCTGGCGTCCGGCGCTACCTACCGCGCCGTCGACGCGTTCATGGCGGCCGTCGCCGCCAACCCCGCCTACGCCGACGCGTGGGCCATGCTGGCCCGTTGCCAATACGAGCTGGGCGAGTACGAGCGCGCGGTATCCTTCATCGCCGAGGCTTACAAGTACGGGCCGCGCTCGCCGTCCCTGGTCACCCTGGAGGCGTTCTCGCGCATCGGGCAGGGCAAGCTGGCCGAGGCCCGCGCCCTGCTCGACGAGGCCCTCGCCCGGTTGCCGAACGACCGCGACGCCCGCTTCGGCCTGGCCCTGCTCGACCTGAGGGGCGGCCGGCCCGGCGACGCCAGGGCCAGGCTCGCCTCGTCGCTCAAGACCGCCCCGCGCGACCCGCGGGCCCTCCTGTCCCTGGCGCTCATAGCCAAGGCCGAGGGGCGCGTCGAGGAGGCCTCGGCCTACCTCGCCGAGGCGCTGCGCTGGACGGCCGGCGACCCCGACGCCTCGTACGCGGCGGCCGAGTTGTACTACGAGCGGGGCGATCTGGCCGAGGCGGCCAGGCTGGCAAGCCAGGCGGTCCGGGAGCGCCCGGGCCACGCCGGGGCCCGCCGTCTGCTCGCCGAGCTGTACTACGAACGCGGCGAGCTGGCCGAGGCTCGCGAGGTGCTCGAGGGTTCCATCGCCCTCGACCGGAGCGACGCCCGAGCCTGGTTCCTGCTCGGCCTGGTCGAGCAGGCGGCCGGAAGGCGCGCCGAGGCCGAGTACGCGCTGTCGACGCTCGCGGCCCTGCGTCCCGAGGACGAGCTGGCCAGGATAGCGCTCGAGAACCTGGTCATCGAGGGTACCGGCTTCGAGGATCCGTCGCGCTCCGCCCTGGCGGCCTGGCGCTTCTCCCGGGCGGCCGAATTCGAGCGGCGGCTACTCTACCAGAAGGCCATCGCCGAGTACCGGCGCGGCCTCCTCGTCGATCCCTACGCCAATCCTGGCCGCAGGCGCTACGCCGAGCTGCTCCGCGGTTCCGGCCTGCCTTCGTCCTACCTGGCCGAGCTGCGCTTCCTCGACGACCTCGGCAAGTCCGACCGGGCCTTGTCCGAGGCGATCGAGATCTACGACAGCCTGCTCGCCGGGTCGGTCGGCCGGGACTGGAGCGTCGGCCTCGGCGCGCGGACCGATCCGTACCGCCTCGTCGTCTTCTCGGTCGCCCCCGACGCCTCCACGTACCACGCGGGCGGCGACCTGGTCGTGGCGCGCTACCTCCGCGACTCGCTCGCCTTCGAGCCGGGCCTGGCGCCGGATCGCGGCGTGGCGAGGGTCTCCGGCTTCGCCGACGCGTTCGCCCTGGCCAGGGAGTCGGGCGCCGAATGGTTCGTGCTCGTGCGCGTCGCGGAGACGGAGCGCGATATCCTCGTGTCGGCCGAGCTACGGGCGGCGAGGACGGGGGCCTTGGCCGCCCGTGTCGACGCGCCTCGCTCCGGTAACGACCGTGTGGCCCTATCGACCGCCCGGGTCGTCCAGGGCATACGCGAGGCCCTGCCGACGCGCGGCTCCCTGCTCGAGCGTCGCGGCGACCTGGCCCTCGTCGGGCTGGGCCGGGTCGACGGCGTGGCCGTCGGCGACGCCTTCATCCTCGTCAAGCGCGGAGCCGTAGCCATCGAGCCCGACGGCGGCGGCTTGGCCTGGAAGGACTCGGACGTCGTGGCGCGCGTGGTCGCCTCGCGGGTCGACGACGAGCTGTTCGAGGGTAAGCTCGAGCGGGTGGGGTTCTTCGACCGCGTCAACCCGCGCGATGTGGCGCTGCGAGAGCCGCCAAAGCCGAAGCCGGAGGCCGCTCAGGACTCAGGCGGAGAGGCCTCGGCTGCCAAGGCGTCGTACGTCTGGAGCGCCCTGTTCGAGCGGGTGCGTAGCCTCTACTAACGCCCGCCCTCCTCCGTAGCGTTGTACCCATCTGCCACGACTCGCGGCGCTTGCCCGGTCGTGGTGTACCGTCGATAGTGATTTTGATATATGAAATACCGCTATCAATAATCGAAAAACGTCTTGCATAGACTCCGCCGAATGTGTACAATGTTCCATGGACGGACCAGTGTCCGTACCGAGCATCGTGTCTGTCAGCTCTATTAAAGGAGGGCGAATGAACGCTTATATCCGCGAGGTCCTCGATGGCCTCAAAGCCCGCGCGCCGTGGGAGACCGAGTTCCTTCAGGCCGCCGAGGAAGTCCTCGAGTCGATCGAGCCGCTTATCGAGAAGAACCCCAAGTACAAGGCCCAGCGCATCCTCGAGCGCATCGTCGAGCCCGAGCGCACCATCATGTTCAGGGTGCCCTGGATGAACGACAAGGGCGAGTACATCGTCAATCGCGGCTATCGCGTTCAGTTCAACAGCGCCATCGGCCCGTACAAGGGCGGTATCCGCTTCCACCCGAAGGTGACGCTCTCCACCCTCAAGTTCCTCGGCTTCGAGCAGACCTTCAAGAACAGCCTCACGAGCCTCCCGATGGGCGGCGGCAAGGGCGGCGCCGACTTCGACCCGAACGGCAAGAGCGACAACGAGATCATGCGCTTCTGCCAGAGCTTCATGACCGAGCTTCAGAAGTATGTCGGCCCCGATACCGACGTGCCCGCTGGCGACATCGGCGTGGGCGGCCGCGAGGTCGGCTACATGTTCGGCCAGTACAAGCGCCTGAGCGACGAGTTCACCGGCGTGCTGACCGGCAAGGGCCTGTCTTTCGGCGGCTCGCTGATCCGCCCCGAGGCTACCGGCTTCGGCGCCGTGTACTTCCTGAACGAGATGCTCAAGGCCAAGGGCGACACGCTCAAGGGCAAGACCGTCTCCGTCTCCGGCTTCGGCAACGTCTCCTGGGGCACCTGCATCAAGGCCAGCGAGCTCGGCGCTAAGGTCGTCACGATCTCCGGCCCGGACGGCTACATCTACGATCCCGACGGCATCTCCACCGCCGAGAAGCACAAGTACCTCGAGGAAATGCTCGTCATCAACCGCAACTCCTGCGAGACCTACGCCAAGAAGTTCCCGAACGCCAAGTTCTTCGCCGGCAAGAGGCCCTGGGAGCAGAAGGTCGACATCGCCATGTGCTGCGCCATCCAGAACGAGATGTCAGGCGACGACGCCCAGATGCTCGTCAAGAATGGCGTCAAGTACGTCGTCGAGGTCTCGAACATGGGCTGCACCCCCGAGGCCTGGAAGCTCTTCGTCGAGAAGAAGATCCCCTTCGGCCCGGGCAAGGCAGCGAACGCCGGCGGCGTCGCCACCTCCGGCCTCGAGATGAGCCAGAACTCGATGCGCCTCGCCTGGACGGCCGAGGAAGTCGACCAGAGGCTGCATGCCATCATGGTCAACATCCACAATACCTGCCTCGAGGCGGCCAAGGAATTCGGCGCCGACGGCAACTACGTCGTGGGCGCGAACATCGCCGGCTTCAAGAAGGTAGCCGACGCGATGATCGCCCAGGGCCTCGTGTGATCCTCGGGTAGTTTCCCGATCGGTTCCTAAAAAAGGAGAAGGGCCGCCCCGGCTAGCCGGGGCGGCCCGTTTTTATAGTATGGGATCGACGCGCCCGCCGGGCTCAAGGAGGAATCCGGAGCCTCGCTCGGCTCCCGAACCGTCCGACCGGCGCGCCGGACCGTACTACGAGCCGAGCGACGAGGCGCCCCCGACGGCGAAGAGCTTGAGGCCCTCGGTCGGGAAGCGCGCCTTGACCTTGGCGACGACGGCTCTCGCGACCTCGGCCTGGCCGTCGTCTATATAGGCTATCAGCATGAAATTCTCCTCGGGCCAGGTGGCGGTGCCGAGCATCCTCGCCTCGCGGCCGCGCCCATGGACCACGGGCACCACCGTATAGTAGAAGCCGTCGATGGCGGACTCGAGCCCGTCGACGACGTCGTCCTGGACCGAGCGGTTGGCTATGATCTCTATCCTCGTCATGCTGACTCCTTGGCCGCCACGCGGACGCGCCGCTCGTTGAAGAACGAGTACATCACGGGTATGAAGAACAGGGTGATGAGCGTACTCGACAGGAGCCCCCCGAGTACCGTCAGGCCTATCGGCTTGAGCATCTGGGAATTCTCACCGTTCGATAGAGCCATCGGGAGGAGGCCGAGCACCGTCGTCAGCGTGGTCATGAGCACGGGCCTGAGCCTCGACGCGCCGCCTCGCACGCAGGCCTCGCGGACCGGCATGCCTCGGCGCACGAGCAGGTTCGTGTAGTCGACCAGTACGATGCCGTTGTTGACGACGATGCCGATGAGCATCACCACGCCCATCGCGGTGAACATGGTCAGGCTCTCGCCGGTGATCACGTAGACCGCCACGACGCCGATCAGCAGCAGCGGTATCGTGAACATGTTGATGATCGGGTCCTTCCACGACTCGTACTGTCCGGCCATCACGCCGAAGACGAGGAGCAGGGCCATCGTGACGATCAGGACGAAGTATCCGCCCGTCTCCATCACGCTCGCCCAGGAGCCTTCGTACGATAGCCTCGTGCCCTCGGGCAGGACGACGTTGTCCGCTATGACCGCCTTGATGTCGTCCTCGACGTCGCCGGCGCGGCGGTCGCTCGTGATGCTCGCGGTCACGTGGATGACGCGGGACTGATCCTCCCTCGAGATGCTGACCGGGCCGACGCCCTTCTCGAGCGAGGCGAAGTTGGCCACCGCGACACGCCCCATACCGCCCTGCACGTAGATGTTCTCCAGGTCGGGTAGCTTGCTCCTGTCCGCCTCGCGAAGGACCAGGGTGACGGCGTACTCGTCGCCCGCCTCGCGGTAGGTCGTCGCGGTCACCCCGTCGACGCTCGCGTCTATCTCCTTGGCTATGGCCTGCACGGTTATGCCGAAGGCGTAGGCCCGCTCCCGGTCGATGATCACCTCGACCTGCGGCAAGCCCTCGTTCAGGTCCATCGCCACGTCCCTGAGGTCGGGCACCTTCTCCTCGAGCAGGTCGATCAGCGTATGCGCGGTCGCTATACCCACCTCGAGGTCTTGGGTCCGTATGACCACGTCGATGTCGGCGCCGCTCATCTGGCGCATGCGTCCCATGGAGAAGCTGAAGGCGGCGTTCGGGAATTCGGAGAAATGGGCGCGTAGCTTGGCCTGCATCGTGACGGCGTCGTCGACGCGCTCGGAGAAGTCGGGCAGCGTGACGGATAGCTGCCCGCCGTTGCTACTCGAGCCGCCGCCCATCATGCCGCCGCCGACCGTCGTGATGATGGTCTCGACGCCCTCAAGCTCGTCCATCGCGTAGGCCTCCATCGCGAGCATCACGGCCTTGGTCTCGCCGAGCTTGGTGCCGAGCGGCATCGTCACCGACAGATTGATGGACGAATCGTCGGAATTCGGCATCATGTTGATGTTCATGTCCGGGATAAAGGCGAGGGACAGGGCGAAGCAGCCGACGACGAGGATCACGACGGTCGGCCGATGGGCGACCGCCGCGCGCAGGGCCTTGCCGTAGGCTTGGTCCAGGAGGTCGAGCGTCTTGCCGAGCGCGACGTCCATGGCCGCGAGGGCCCGGTTCCTGATCGGCCTCTCTCTACGGGTCGTCAGCGGCAGGTAGGTACTCGCGAGCACCGGCACGAGGAGGAGGGCGACGAAGAGGCTGGAGACGATCGAGATGACGATGGTGAAGATGATGTCGCCGAACATCATGCCTATCATGCCGAGCTTGTCCTTGAAGAACAGGATGGGCACGAAGACGACGACGGTCGTCAGGTTGCCGGCTACTATCGACGAGGTCATCTCCTGGGTGCCGAGGATGCCGGCTATCGTCGGCTTGGCCCCTCGTTCCCGGTACTGGTAGATGTTCTCGAGGATGACGATGGACGCGTCGACTATCATGCCGACGCCAAGGATCAGACCGGTCATCGTCATCATGTTGAGGGTGATGCCCGCGAAGTACATGCACAGCAGCGTGACCAGGATGGAGAAGGGTATCGAGACGCCGATGATGACGGTGCTCTTGAGGCTCCTGAGGAACAGGAACAGGACGGCCATCGCGAGCAGGGCGCCCTGCAGGGCGGACGACAGGAGGTTCGACAGCGTGCTCCTGATGGATAGCGTGTCGTCCGAGACGATCTTCATGCTCACGTCGGAGGGCAGGAGGGGCCTGATCTCCTCGAGCTTCTCGTAGACGGCGTCGGCGGCCTTGACGGAGTTCGAGCCCGAGCGCTTGGTCAGCGACACGTAGACGCCCGGCTCGCCGTTGACATAGACGAGGCGGCTCTCGTCCTCGTAGCCCATCGCCACCGTGGCGAGGTCGGACAGGCGGACGGCATAGCCGCCCGCCGTGCCGACGACGGTCGAGGCTATCTCGTCGACGCTGGAGTATTCGCCGGTCGTGCGGATCAGGTAGTTCTTGGTCCCCTCGCCGATGCTACCGCCGCCAAGCTCGACGTTGGCGCTAGCCAGCTTCGAGGCGATGCCGGTGATGGTCAGCCCGTAGGCGTCCAGGCGGTTCTGGGACAGCTCGACGCGTACGATGCGCTCGCGGCCGCCGTTGACGTCCGCCTGCGCGATGCCGTCGATCTGCTCGAGCCTGGGCTGGATGATGTCCTCGGCTATGACCTTGAGCTCCTCCGAGCTACGCTCGCCCGAGACGGCTATGCGCATGATGGGCATGTCGCTCGACGAGAACCGGAAGATCTGCGGGTCGGACGCGTCGTCGGGCAGGCTACGGCGTATCCGGTCCAGCTTGTCGCGCACGTCGTTCGTCGCGGCGTCGAGGTCGGTGCCGTACTCGAATTCGAGTTCGAGCCTGGAGGAACCCTCGCTGGAGGTCGACGAGAGGCTCTGGAGGCCGGAGACATTGATCAGCGCGCTCTCGAGCGCGGCGGTGACGGATTTCTCGACCGACTCTGGACTCGCCCCGGGGTAGCTGGCGCTGACCATCAGGACTGGCCGCTCCGTGTCCGGCATCAGGTCGAGAGCCAGGTCGGATAGGGTGTAGAGGCTGACGACCGTAATCAGCGCGAAGGCGATCGCGACCAGGACCGGCCGTTCGACGACTTTCTTGGCAACGCTCATGTGCCGGACCCCGGAGACGAAATATCCTTGATCCTGGCGCCGTCGGCTAGCACCGACGCGCCCTCGACGACGACGAGCTCGCCCTCGGACAGTCCGTCGGTGATCGCCGCGAGGCCGTCGATGTCGACGCCGACCTCGACGCGACGCTTCTCGACGGTCGAGCCGTCCTTGACGACGAAGAGGTAATGGCCGGTCGAATCCTGGAGCACGCCGCCAGACGCGACGGCCAGGCAGTCGGGGTAGGCCACCGTGTCGAGCCTGAGCTTGGCGAACATGCCGGCGTTGACGCGCTCGTCGTAGCGGTCGAAGGCCAGGCGGATGGTCTTCGTCCTCGAGGTCGAGTCCACGACCGGCGACACGCTCGACACGGTCGCGGCGAAGCTGACGCCGGGGTAGGCCTCGAGCGATACCGTCGCCCTGAGCCCCACCTTGAGCACGCCGACGTAGCGCTCCGGTATTCTGGCCTCGACCTCGAGCTCGTCGATCGAGCCTATCTCGGCTATGGCCGTGGCGGTACCGACGGTCGAGCCGACCGATACCGGCAGCGAGGTCACCGTGCCGCTTATCGGCGCGTAGACCGCGTTGAGCGTATAGGCGGAGCCGGGCGTCGAGGGGTCGATCTCGGCTATCGTCTGGCCCTTCGTCACGCGGGATCCGAGGGACGCCTTCGACGATACCAGCTTGCCGGCGACGTAGGGGTAGACCTTGACGGTGGAGTCGACGACGACGTCGCCGTTCGTCTCGATATAGTCCTGCAGGGTCGTCCGCTCGGCCCTGACGGTGCGCACCGAGAACTCGGTGGCTACCGCGGCGCCTCGGCCCGGCGCCCCGGAAGGACGGGGGCCGGCGCCGCTCGTCGGCCTTGCCCCGGGTGGCATCGCGGCCGCCTGGCTCCCTGAGCCGGCTAGCTTCGGCACGACGACGACCGCCGCGATGGCGAGCGCGAACAGCGCGAGTAAGGCTAGGTTGCGTTTCCTCATGTTCAATCCCTCCCGAGCGAGCCGAACGGCTCGCCCAGCGCGTATTCAAGGTTCAGTAGAGCGACGATCAGCGCGTACGCGCTTTCCGATACGGATACCCTGGCTTCGGCCAGACTGTCCTGGGCGCTCTGGAGCGACAGGAGATCCTTGGTTCCGAAGCGGTAGGCCTCCTCGGTCAGGGCGTAGGTCCGCGCGGCCAGCGACTCGCTCAGGCGCCCCGTCTCGAGCGACTTGGCCGCCTGGGCTATCGTGCGCTGGAGTGAGGCGGCGCCCGAGACGGCCTTGGCCGAAGCCTCGGCCAGCTGGCTGTCGATCTTGGCCACGGCGTCCTCGGCCGAGGCTACGGCGAGCCTCGCATCCGACCAGGGCAGCATATCGTCGAGGCCCAGGCTGACCGAGGCCGACAGGGAGCCCGAGCCGCTCAGGGACGCGTCGGTACGACTCGGCCTATACGAGGCCGATAGGCTCAGCGACGGCGAGTACACCGCGCGCCTGGCCTTGGCGAGGCTGGCCTCCGCGCTGGCCTTGGATCGCTCCATGGTTCTAACCGACGGCGACGAGACGGCGGCGGCCGCGGGATCGACGGCGGCGGCGGCCCGTACCGCTACCGGCGACGCGTCGAGCGAGCCGGTCAGCGTCACGGGCGCGCCGGGCTCGAGGCCGAGCAGCTGCCTGAACGAGTCGAGCGACGTCTCGTAGTCCATCCTGGCGCTCTCGAGCGCAGGCCCGAGCTTCTCGAGCCTGACGAGGGCCGACAGCGCGTCGAGCTCCGGGGCCACGCCGGCCTTCCGCCTGGCCTCGGCCTGCTCGTAGCTCTTCCTGGCCGTCGCCGCGTTCTGCTCCGCCAGGCGTATCTTCTCCTGCTTCAAGAGCAGCGCGTAGAAGGCGGTCCGTACCGACAGCTCGACGTCGCGCCTGGCCGTCTCGTACGCCAGCTCGGCCGTCACGTAGGCCAGCTCCGCCTGGGACCGCGCATGGAGCGACTCGGCGGACAGGCTCAGGCTCGCGGTCGCGGAGCCGCCGACGCTTCCCCGGCCGTCGCTAGCGCTGGCCGAGGCGCCGACCGATAGGGACGGTACGAGGTCGTTCCACGCCAGCGACAGGGCCCTGGAAGCGGCCTCCCTATCGATCTTGGCCCTGGCCAGGCTCCTATTGCCCTCGAGCGCGATCGAGACGGCCTCGTCGATGTTGAAAGCATCCTGGGCGCTCGCGTCGGCGGTGGCCGCGAGCGCGAGCAGGGCCACGGCCAGCGTTATCGGTATTCGCATCTATCCCTCCATGTCATCCTATCGTTCCGAGGATACCCTATCGTCGAGCCTGAGCATACGTCCAAACCGGTTCGCGGCCTATAGACGCGCCATGAAAGGCACATAATTTTTTGTTATAGGCGGAGGCATCGCCGCCGCTCGGCGTTGCCCGGCGCTCGGGCCGCGCGTATACTCCGAACCGTGGGGTGAGCATGAAGGCGAAGGTACTGATCATCGAAGACGTGGCGGAGCTGTCGGACCTCGTGGCTCTGTACCTGTCCAAGGAAGGCATGGAGGTCCGGCGGGCCGAGTCCGCCGAGTCCGCCCTCGCCATGCTCCGGGCCGTCGGCGCCGAGGCGTTCTCGCCGGATATCATCATCCTCGACATCAACCTGCCAGGCATGGACGGCTTCGAGTTCCTCGGAGAGTACCGCAAGGCCGGGGCGGCCCCCGTGCTGATCGTATCGGCCAGGGACGCCGACGAGGACATCATCGCGGGCCTCGGCCACGGCGCCGACGAGTTCGTGACCAAGCCGTTCTCGCCGCGGGTACTCGTGGCCCGTGTGCGAGCGATGCTCAGGCGCGCCCAGGAGGCCCCGTCGGCGAGGGACGCGCGGTCGATACGCTTCGGCCCGTACTCGCTCGACCTGGAGGCCTGCGTGCTCAGGCGAGGAGAGGAGCGCGTCGCTCTATCGGCCAAGGAGTACGCGGTGCTCGCGTTCCTGGCCGCCAACCCCGGCCGGCCCCTCGACCCGGAGACCATCTACTCGTCGGTATGGAAGAACGCCTACGGCGACGTGACCGCGGTGGCCGTCTATATCCAGCGGCTACGCAGGAAGCTCGAGGCCGACCCCTCGTCGCCGCGGCACATCGAGACGGTCTACGGCATGGGCTACCGGTTCACCCTCGATCCGGAACGCGGGCCGGACGGAGGCGGGCGATGAAGATACGCAGCCAGTTCTACATCCTCGTGTTCGGCATCGTCGTCGTGCCGCTGCTCGCGTTCGCCGGCCTCCTCGCGATGCAGGGGGGACGCGAGTCGTCGGTCGTCCAGGTGCCCGGCTACGACGAGGTGGCCGCGCTGGCCGGCGGCTCGTTCGACCGGGCCTCCTGGGAGCGCCTCGCCGACTACATGGCCCACAAGCCGCCGACGATGGAGTTCACCGTGCTCGACCCGGAGCGCCGCGTCGCCTTCTCGACGATAAGCGGGCATAAGGTCGGCGACCTCGTCTCCGACGAGGCCCTGCTCGGCTACATGCGGGAGACGAGCGGCGACTACTTCTACCAGATCGACTCGCCCGTGCGATCGAGCGACGGAGGCCTGCTCGTCCTGACCAGGATAGAGCGTTCGGAGCGCCTCCGGCCGCCGAACCCGTTCAGCCGCTTCTTCTCGTCGTTCGCGGTACTGCTCGCGGCACTCTTCCTGTTCTCCGCGGGGATGGCCGTACTGATCGCCAGGTCCATCACCCAGTCGGTCCTGGCGCTCGACGCCGCGACCCGACGCATAGCCGCCGGGGAGCTGGAGCGGAACGTCGAGGTCCGAGGCTCGAACGAGATCACCTCGCTCGCCTCGTCGCTCAACGCGATGCGGCTCGCGCTCAAGGACGACCTGGCCAGGCGCTCTCGCTTCATCATGGGCGTGACCCACGACCTCAAGACGCCGCTCGCGCTGATCAAGGGCTACGCCGAGGCGATAGGCGACGGCATGGACGACGGCGCAGATACCCGCGAGCGCTACGTCGGCATCATCGGCTCGAAGGTGGACCAGTTGGCCGGTATGATCGATGACCTGATAGACTTCGTCAGAGTCGACTCGGGCGAGTGGCGGGAACGCCTCGAGCGCGCGCCGCTGGCGCCCTTCCTGCGCGGCCTCTGCCGTAGGCTCGAGGAGGACGCCGTGCTGCTCGGGCGCCGGGCGGAGTCGTCGATAGCCCTGCCCGACGACCTGGCCGTGCCCTTCGACGAACGCCTGATCACGAGGGCGCTTGAGAACATCGTCAATAACGCGCTACGCTACACCGAGCCAGGCGGGCTCGTGCGCGTCGCGGCCTGGCTCGAGCGCGGCGCTGATGGCGGCGACCGCGTAGCGATCGAGGTATCCGACGACGGCCCCGGCATCGGCGAGGGCGAGCTGCCGCTCATCTTCGACCCGTTCTACCGCGGCTCGGGCTCCCGCCGAGAACAGGGCATGGGGCTCGGCTTGTCGGTGGTCAAGGGCGTCGTGGAGTCGCACGGCTGGGAGCTGTCGGTACGCTCCCGGCCCGGGGAGGGGAGCGCCTTCCGTATCGACGCGCCGCTACGCTGATCGGCTCTCGAGGTGGCGCAGCTCGCGGGCGAGCAGGGCCAGCGTAATCACCGTCGAGGCGAGGTCGGCTATCGGGAAGGCCAGCCAGACTCCGTCGACGCCGATGAACAGCGGCAGGATCAGCACGATCGGTATCAGCAGCAGGAACTGCCTCGAGAGGCCGAGCATCATCGACTGGGTCTTCTTGCCGACGGCCTGGAAGTAGGTCGAGCCGGTTATCTGGAGCGACGCGAGCGGGATGAACAGCACCATGACCCGTAGCACCCGCGCGCTCGAGGCGATCAGCTCGGCGTCGGCGGTGAACAGGCCGATGGCCGCGCGCGGGGCGAGCATCATGAACGCGTAGCCGGCCAGCGACACGGCCAGCGCCGTCAGTACGGTGGTCTTGAGGCTCTGCCTGACCCGGTCGAAGCGCTTGGCGCCGTAGTTATATCCGGCGATGGGCTGGAAGCCCTGGATGATGCCGAGTATCGGCATGATGACGATAGACAGGATCTTATGGTTCATGCCGTAGGTCGTGATCGCGAGGTCGCCGCCGTACCTGCCGAGGGTAGTGTTGATCAGCAGGGCCAGGAGGCTCATGCCGGCGCTCTGGACGAAAGCGGGCACGCCGAGCAGGGCTTCATCGCGCAATACCGACGGCTCGATCCGCAGGTCGGCCACGCCGATCGGTACATGGCTCTTCTTCCTGAAGTACAGGGAGAACAAGTAGGCGCACGAGACGACTTGGCTGATCACCGTCGCCACGGCCGCTCCCTCCACGCCCATGCCGAACCCGAATATGAAGATCGGGTCGAGTATCGTGTTGAGGCCGGCGCCGAGCAGCATGCCGAGCATCGACGCCTTGGCGTTACCCTCCGCCCGTATCAGGTTGCTCGCGCACATCGACATCGAGAAGAAGAAGAAGCCGGCCGCGACGATGCGGGTGTAGCTGAGTGCGTAGGGCATGACGGTCTCGCTGGCCCCGAAGAAGGCTAGGATGGGTCGCGTGAACAGGAACACCAACGCTACGAGGACTGCCGTGACGAGCATGACCGCCGCATAGGCGGTACCCATCGCGGCGGCGGCGGCGTCTGGCCGTTTCTCTCCGAGGCGCCTGGAGACGATCGAGGCGGCGCCGATGCCGAGGGCCTGGGCTACCGCCGAGACTATCATCTGCAGCGGGAAGACGATCGATAGAGCCGCTATCGCGAGCGGCCCTACGCCGTGGCCTACGAAGATGGTATCGACGACGTTGTAGAGGGCGTTGACCAGCATGCCTACCGCGGCCGGTATGCCCATCTTGAGGAGGAGCGGGAAGATGGCGTCCCGCCCGAGGAAATCGGTCTTGTGAGGTTCGTTCATCGCTTGGTTCCTTATCGGTTCGCGGTACCATAGCGAAAATTGCGGTATGATGCAAGCGCTTACTTGCATTATCGCGGTCTGTATCATATAGTCGCACGGTCATGGTGAGCGCGAGGGACAGGATACTCGAAGCCTCTTTGGAATTATTCTCCGCCCGTGGCTATTCGGCCGTAACGACCAAGGCGATCGCCGAGGCCGCCGCGGTCAACGAGGTCACCGTGTTCAGGCTGTTCGGTTCGAAGGAACGGCTGTTCCGCGAGGTGTTCGCGGCGTACTATATCAAGCCCGACGACGCGATACGGGCGATAAGCCTCCGCGACGAGCTGGAGGGCGACCTCGTCGCGTTCGCCCGGACCTTCGTCGCGTTCTTCTCCGGCAACCATAAGATCGTCAGTATGAGCATCAAGGATATCAAGGAAGAGTTCGCCGATATCGACGACACGCTGCGCGGCCAGGTCGACATCATGCGCGCCGCCGTCTCCCCGTACCTCGCCGGCGCCGTCGGCCGCGGCGCGGCGTTCGGCGACCCGGCCGAGCTGGCGTCGCTGTTCGTCGAGTGCCTCTTCGGTTTCGCGTTCCATCGCGTCAGGCTCGGCGGCATCGCTGACCTCGGCTCGGCCGTCGTCGCCTTCGCCCGCGTCTTCGCCAGGGGCATAGCTACGGCCTCGTAGAGGCGCGTTTGCCAGCGGCGCTCAACGAGGCGCTCAACGAGGCGCTCGCGGGCGTCTCTTGCGAGGGGCGCGGAGCCGCGCTACGATAGCGCCATGTACTTCAACGAGCTGGTCGCCGCGTACGACCGGGAGCGCCACGAGCGCGACACCTTCCACGACCTGATGCGCCACCGCGTGCGCGAGATCCTGCTCGTCGCCAGCCTCTACGACGCCTTCGTGCTCGAAAGCGACGGCGCCCTGTCGGAGCAGATCTACGGCGAGTTCTTCAAGCTCAACCTGACCACCGCCCCGAGGGTGTCCTGCGCCTATACACCCGAGTCGGCCATGGAGCTGTTCGGCTCCGGCGGCTACGACATGGTCATCCTGATGGCCGGCCTCGACTTCGACGTGCCGCTGGCCCTCGCCTCCAGGATGAAGGCCCTCTGGCCGTCCGTGCCGATACTGCTGCTCGCGATGAACAACTCGAGCCTCTCCGGCCTCGACGCCGGGTCGAAGGCCTGTCGCGATGTGATCGACCGCGTGTTCGTCTGGAACGGCTATTCGAAGCTCTTCATCGGCATGATCAAGTACGTCGAGGACCTCTGGAACGTCGATAACGACACCAGGGTCGGCATGGTACGGGTCGTGCTGCTCATCGAGGACTCGATACGCTACTACTCGCGCTACCTGCCGCTCCTGTACTCGGTCGTGATGAAGCAGACGCAGCAATTGGTCGAGGAGGAACGGGTCGTCGAGACCTACAAGATCCTGAGGATGCGCGGTCGTCCCAAGGTCCTGCTCGCGACGAGCTACGAGGAGGCGCTGACTCTCTACGAGCGTTACGAGCCCTACCTCCTGACCGTCATCTCGGACGTGCGCTACGGGCGCGAAGGGCTCGAGGATCCCGAGGCCGGCTTCCGCTTCCTCGAGATGACCAAGGCCCGCAAGCCAGACCTGCCGGTGCTGATCCAGTCGAGCGAGCCGACCAATCGCGACAAGGCGTACGCGCTCGGCGCGTCTTTTGCAGATAAGAACTCGAACACCCTGGCCAGGGAACTCGGCGCGTTCTTCCAGGCCCAGCTCGGCTTCGGCCCCTTCGTGTTCAGGACGCCCGAGGGCGTCGAACTGTCCAGGGCCAGGAACATGGAGGAATTCGTCGAGAAGATGCGGGCCGTACCGCCCGAGTGCCTCCTGTACCACGCGACCCGCAACCACTTCTCCGCCTGGCTGATGGCCAGGGGCGAGGTTCGCTTCGCCCGCATCATCCGCAACTACCTGCCCGAGGATTTCGCCGGGCCGACCGAGCTTCGCGACTTCATCTGCCGAGCCCTCGACGACCTGCAGCGCGGCAAGGCGCGCGGCGTCATCCCGGCCATCGGCGCCAATTTCGGCGACCGTGGCCTGGTCAGGCTCGGCGGCGGCTCGGTCGGCGGCAAAGGCCGTGGACTGGCCTTCATCAAGAGCCTTATCGACAACCTGGCCTTCCCGAACCGGGGCGGCGGCGTCGACATCAGGCTGCCGTACACGACGTTCATAGGCATAGACGAGTTCGAGCGCTTCATGGACCAGCACGGCCTCTGGGGCTATTCGTGGTACTCCGCCCCCGAGGGCGACGTTCGCGCCGCCTTCCTGGCGCACCCGCTCGACCCGGAGCTGGTCTCCAGGTTGCGGACCTACCTGGCCTCGACCGATAAGCCGCTCGCCGTACGGTCCTCCGGCCTGTTCGAGGACATGCTCATGGTGCCGTTCTCTGGCGTCTACGATACCTTCCTGATCCCGAACGCCCATCCCGACCCCGAGCGGCGCCTTTCGCAGCTCTGCGACGCCGTCCGGCTCATCTACGCCAGCCTCTATTCGACGACCGCCCGCGCCTACTTCGACGCGTCCGGCTACAAGATCGAGGAGGAGCGTATGGCGGTCGTGATCCAGGAGCTGGTCGGCACCAGGCGCGGGCGCTGGTACTACCCGCTGATATCCGGCACGGCCCAGTCCTATAACTACTATCCCGTCTCGTACCTCAAGCCCGACGACGGTCTCTGCGTGGCCGCCCTCGGACTCGGGCCGTACGTCGTCGAGGGCGGCGAAGCCCATCGCTTCTGTCCCCGCTACCCCAAGCTCGACGTCGTACCGCCGGGCCGGGGCCTCGGCGGCACCCAGCGCTGGTTCTACGCCCTCGACATGGAGCGGCTCGACTTCGACCTGACTCAGGGCGAGGAAGCCACGCTATCGCGGCTCGACGTCGCCGAGGCCGAAGCCGATCCCGGCTTCGCGATGGTCGCCAGCACCTGGAGCGTCGAGGACGACAGGCTGGAGCCGGGCGTCTCCGCCAGGGGGCCGCGCATCGTCGACTTCGCCCCGGTGCTCAAGTACGACTCGTTCCCCTTCGCCGAGGTCGTCGAGGCCGTCCTCGAGGTCGGCACCAAGAGCATGGGTATACCGGTGGAGATCGAATACGCCGTCAGCGACGACGGGCCGGGCGGGGCGCCGGTCTTCTACATGCTCCAGATCAAGCCGCTGATCCAGCGATCGGACCGGGTCTCGGTCGACCTCGGCGCCATCGTGCGGGGTCAGTGCCTCGTGGCGAGCGAGCGCTGCATGGGCAACGGCCGCGTCCGCGGCGTCCGCGATATCGTGTACGTCGACCCCACGCGCTGGAACCCAGCGGAGAGCGGGGCCGTCGCGGCCGAGATAGCCGGCCTGAACGAGAGGCTGAAGGCCGAGGGACGCCCTTACGCCCTCGTCGGTCCAGGACGATGGGGTACGCGCGACCATTCGCTCGGGGTGCCGGTTAATTTCGCTCAGATATCGAACGCCAAGGCCATCGTCGAGGCCGACCTCCCGGACTTCAGGGTAGACTCGTCGCTCGGCAGCCATTTCTTCCATAACGTTACCGCGATGAACATCGGGTACTTCTCCGCTGCCTACGGCTCGCTATCGTCCTTCGTCGACTGGGACGCTCTGGCAGCCCTGCCGCTCGTCGCGCGTACGGCGCATTGCTCGCTCGTCCGCGCCGAACGGGAACTGGAGATCCTAATGGACGGGGGGCGGGGGCATGGCGTCATACGCCCGTCCTCCGATTGACGACGACGGCGAATTCCGACACTATCGTAGCAACAATAGCAGACGCTGGAGAAGGCATCATGGATCCACGAACGTTCCTCAAGGGCTTGCACCCGCTCGAGATAAAGGTACTGCTCAGATACGCGCCGGGAGACGGCCTCGACGCGGCCAGGCTCGCGTCGGAACTCGGCTACGTCGAGGGGCACGCCAACCAAGCCCAGGCCTGGCTGAGCGCCAAGGGCCTGGCCGCCGAGACGGGCCGCTCGTCGCGCAACGTCTACGAGCTGACCGCGCTTGGCCGCGAGTGGCTCGAGGCGGGCTCGCCCGAGGAGCGCATGGTCGCGTGGCTGGCTCAGCACGGTCCGGCCGCGATGCCTACCATCTGCCAGGCCGTCGGCATCGAGCAGAAGGACGCCGGCTCGGCCTACGGCCGCCTTTCCAAGGAAGGCGTCCTGGCGATGGGGCAGGACAAGCTCGTCTCGCTCGTCGACGCGTCCAAGTCGCTCCGGGCGGCCGCGCTCAAGGCCCTGCTGGCCAAGGCCGCCGCCGCCGGCGGGATACTGGACGAAGGCACCCTCGGGGACGCCGAGCGCGCGCTGATGGCCGAGGTGGCCAAGAAGCGCGGGGCGGCCGACGCGGCCTTCAAGGTTGCCGAGCGCGAGACAGTCACCTGGGCCCTCACGGCCGATGCCGCGGCCGTCTCGGCCCTGCTACGCGAAGAGGGCGTGTCCGGCGATGAGCTGGGCGCCGTCACGCAGGAGCTGCTCGAGTCCGGCTCGTGGAAGGGCGCCGCGTTCAGGTCGTACAACATCAAGAGCCGGCCGGCGCGCCTGATCCCGGGGCGCCGCAACCCCTACGTGCAGTTCCTGGAGAGCGTCAAGGACAAGCTCGTCTCGCTCGGTTTCGAGGAGTTCGACGGCGGCCTCGTCGAGACCGAGTTCTGGAACGGCGACGCTCTGTTCATGCCCCAGTTCCACTCGGCCCGCGACATTCACGACGTCTACTACGTCTCCGAGCCGACCAAGGCCAAGGCTATCGAGGAGCCCTACCTTTCGCGCGTCGCGACCACGCACGAGAACGGCGGGGCCACCGGCTCCCGCGGCTGGCGCTACGGCTTCGACCGCGAGTTCACCAAGCGCCTCGTGCTGCGCAGCCAGGGTACGGTGCTATCGGCCAGGCAGCTGCCGACCGCGTCGGTGCCGGGCAAGTACTTCGGCATCGCGCGATGCTTCCGTTACGACAAGGTCGACGCGACCCACCTGTCCGACTTCTACCAGACCGAGGGCATCGTGCTCGGCGAGGACGTGAGCCTACGCACCCTCCTTGGCTTCCTCGAGATGTTCGCCATCGAGGTGGCCGGCGCCAAGGAAGTCAAGTACGTACCCGGCTACTTCCCGTTCACCGAACCGTCGGTCGAGGTGCACATCAAGCACCCGGTGCTCGGCTGGTTCGAGCTCGGCGGCGCGGGCATCTTCAGGCCGGAGGTCACCGAGCCGCTCGGTGTCAGCGTGCCGGTGCTCGCCTGGGGCATAGGCATCGACCGCATGGCCCTGATGGCGCTCGGCCTCAACGACCTACGCGAGCTGTTCAGCTACGATATCGAAGACGTGCGCCTCAGGCGGGCGAAGCTGTAGTCAAGACGAAAGAACGTGGAGATAGCGAATGCCTAAGATAGAAGTGAACGAAAAGCTGTTCTTCAGCCTCGTCGGCCGCCGCATGGATCCGGCCGAGCTGGAACCGGCGCTCGAGACCGCGAAGGCCGAGCTCGACGCCTGGGACCTGGCCGGGCCCGCGGACGAGCGGATCATCAAGATCGAGCTGAACGACACCAATAGGCCCGACCTCTGGTCGACCGCCGGCCTCGCGCGCCAGTTGCGCATCCGGCTCGGCGGCGGCATTCCCGAGTACCCGTTCTTCTCCAGGGAGGGCGACCAGAGGCCGGCGGACTATCGCGTCGTCGTCGACCAGTCGATACGCGAGCTACGCCCCTACATGGCGGCCTTCGTCGTCTCCGGCAAGGCGATCGACGACGCGATGCTCCGCGACGCCATCCAGACCCAGGAGAAGCTGTGCTCCAACTTCGGCCGCAAGCGCCGCTCCGTGTCGATGGGCATGTACCGCATCGAGCTGATCACATGGCCGGTCGCGTATAAGGGCGTCGACCCCGACGCCGTCAGCTTCGTACCGCTGCAGTCGGACGAGAGCATGACCCTCAGGCGCATCGCGGCGGAGCACCCGAAGGGCAAGGAGTACGGCCACATCATCGCCGGCTCGCCGGTCTATCCCATCCTGATGGGCGCCGACGGCGGCGTCTTATCGATGGCTCCCATCATCAACTCTGCGGACATCGGCGCCGTCCAGGTGGGCGACCGCGACCTGCTCGTCGAATTCACCGGCACCGATATGGCCGCAGTCTGCCTCTCTGCCAGCATCGTCGCCTGCGACTTCTCCGACGCCGGCTACGAGATACGTCCGGTACGCGTCGACTACGGGTTCGATACTCCGTTCGGCCGCTCGGTCACCTTCCCGTACTACTTCCAGCAGCCGGCCTCGGTAGATTCGGGTCGCGTCTCCAGGCTGCTCGGCGACAGCTTCGGCCCCGAGCAGGTCGTCGAGGCGCTCGCCCGCATGGGCGTCCGCGCCGAGTCCCATGGGCAGCATGTCCGGGCGACCGTGCCCGAGTACCGCGACGACTTCATCCACGCGGTCGACCTCGTCGAGGACGTGATGATAGGCCGCGGTCTGGCCAGCTTCGCCCCGGAGCGACCGCGGGACTTCACCATAGGCCGCCTTTCGCCGATAGAGTCGTTCACCAGGCGCGCGAAGGACGTGATGGTCGGGCTTGGCTACCAGGAGATGATCTACAACTACCTCGGCTCCGGCAGGGACTACATCGAGCGCATGAACGTACCGGCCGACGACGTTATCCGGATCTCCAACCCGATGACCGAGAATTTCGAGTACGTACGGCCGTCTATCCTGCCGGGACTCCTGCAGTCCGAGGCCGTGTCGAGCAAGGCCCCGTATCCCCACCGTATCTTCGAGGCCGGCAAGGTCGCCTTCCTCGATGACGCCAGGAACTACGGCACGGCCACGAGGCAGCGGATCGGCCTCCTGTGCGCCCACCAGGCGGCCGACTACAACGAGTTGGCGGGAGTCGTCTCGGCCCTGCTCTATTACCTCGGCGAGGAGTACTCGGTCGACGACTCGGACGATCCGAGGTTCCTTCCCGGCCGTCAGGCGCGTATACTGATAGGTGGCGAGCCCGTCGGCTTGTTCGGCGAGGTGCATCCGGCCGTCCTCGAGAACTGGGGCATAACGATGCCCTGCGCGGCCTGCGAGCTCGACCTGGAATCGCTCCTGTAACGGCCGGGGAGGTCGCATGGATCTAGAGAAACGATACTCCAGGCTGCCTGATCGGGACTATCCGAATTTCAGGGCGATGTTCGACTCGATCTTCGACCGGTTCGGCGGCTTGCCTGCGGTCAAGGCCAAACCCGAACCCGGCTCGCCATATACGGTATGGTCCTACGCCGACGTCCGCCGCGAATCGTACGCCGTCGGGCGGTTCCTCCTGTCCAAGGGCCTGTCCGCCGGCGATCGCGTCTGCGTGATGGCGGAGAACCGGCCCGAGTGGTGTTTCGCCTATATCGGCATCGTGGCCGCCGGTCTCGTCGTCGTGCCGGTGGACTCGACGATGGACGCTGCCGGCCTCGCCGGCATCATCGCCGCGTCCAGAAGCCGGGCGCTGTTCTACTCACCGGCGCTCGGGGCGAAGGTGGCCGAGGCGCTCGTCCAGTCGCCGGTCGATCTCGCGATCGAATTCCCCGCGGTCGTCGGCGAGCGGAAGCCGGCCGAGAAGCCAGACGCCGCCGCGTCCGGGGCCAAGGAACGCTACGGCTGGCTCGAGCTTGGCTCGCCGGATGACGCCGGAAGCGGCGGCGCGCCTGAAAAAAGCGCGGAGCGCGACGCCCGAGGGCTGCCGGCCCCGGCCGCCCTCGATGGTGACGCACCCGCGGTCATCATCTACACCTCCGGCACGACAGGCCTGGCCAAGGGCATAGTCCTAAGCCACCGCGGGGTCATAGCGAACGTCAACGCCTCGATCCAGTCGCTCAACGTCGATACGCGGGACGTCTTCATCGCGGTGCTGCCTCTGCACCATACCTACGCCGCCACCTGCACCTTCCTGTCGCCGATGGCCGCCGGCGGCGACATCGTGTTCATCGAGCGCATCGTCCCGTCGGTCGTCCTCAAGCATATCCGCGAGGCCGGCGTGACCATGGTGATTGGCGTACCGCTACTATTCGACAAGATCAAGCAGGGCATACGAGCCGAGGTGCAGAAGCTGAAGCCCATGGTCCGCGGCCTCATCGGCGTCCTGATGGGCGTCTCGGGGTTCTGCTCCAAGGTCCTGCGCGTGCCGGCCGGACGCGTCCTCCTCGCCTTCATCCGCAAGAAGGCCGGCCTCGGTTCGGTCAGGCTCGGCGTCGCCGGCGGAGGGCCGCTGGCGCTCGATACGGCGGAGTTCTTCGACACTATCGGCTTTAACCTGGTCCAGGGCTACGGGATGAGCGAGAACGGGCCGCTCATCGCGGTCAACCTGCCTGAGTACAAGGACAACCGCTCGGTGGGTCTGCCGGTCAAGCGGACGCTTGTGCGTATAGCCGATCCCGGACCCGACGGCGTCGGAGAGATCCAGGTTCAAAGCCCCTCGATGATGCTCGGCTACCTCGACGCTCCGGAAGCAACCCGAGCGGTCATAACGGATGACCGATGGCTGCGTACCGGGGACTTGGGCTACGTCGATAGGCGGGGTTTCATCTTCATCACTGGCCGCTCCAAGAACATCATCGTCACCGAGGGCGGCAAGAACGTGTTCCCCGAAGAGATCGAGGACGAATTCCAGTTGTTCGATGAGATCGACCAGATCTGTGTGCTCGGTTATGTGCTCGATGCCAAGATGAAGACCGAAGGGGTCAGGGCTTTGATCCACCCCTCCGATAAATATGTCGAGGAGATG
>JAKQKE010000290.1 GCA_029560805.1 Spirochaetota bacterium | reverse complement strand
CAAGATGCCGCATGCGCTCGGCCACGGCGTGGGGCTCGAGGCGCACGAGGCTCCGGCCGTACGTAGCCGGGAGGATAACGAGTGGTTACTCGCGCCCGGCCACGTGATCACGATCGAGCCGGGCCTCTACGACCCCGAGGCGGGCGGAGTCAGGCTCGAGGACGACGTGCTGATCACCGAGTCGGGCTGCGAGGTTCTCACGCACGCGAGGATAGTCCTGCTCGGCTGACGGTTCGACGATAGGGTCCGTATCGGCCGCCCGGCCTGGCCGGGCGGCTTTTTCATATCCGGTCGGCGGTCCAGGCGAGCGTCCGGCCGGCTGCCGGCGTCACGGCGCCGTCGACGGCGGCCGGCACCGTCCAGCCCTCCCGGCTGAGCCGGACGACGCCTGGGTTCAGTCCGAGCCCGTAGAAGCGGGCTCCCGATACGGAGACGAAGGCCTCCAGCCGGTCGAGGGCGCCGGCCTCCTCGAACGCGGCGGCCAGCAGCGACAGCGCCACCGGGGCCGTATAGCAGCCGGCCGCGCCGGCGGCCTTGGCCTCGGGCGGGTGGGGGGCGCTGTCCGACCCGAAGAAGAAGCGCGGCGAGCCGGATACGGCCGCCTCGAGCAGCGCGGCTCGGTCGGCCGCCGACTTGAGCACGGGCTTGCAGAAGAGCTCCGGCCGCAGGCCGCCGCCGAGCAGGTCGTCGATCGTATACGATAGGTGGTGGGCGGTGATCGTGGCCCCGACCCGCTCGGGCCAGGCCAGCACGGCCCGGACCGACTCGGCGCAGGACAGGTGCTCGAGCGCGACGCGCAGCCGGGGATACGAGCCGACGATGCCGTCGACGACGCCGAGGAAGGCGCGCTCCCGATCGAGCGCCGAGGCCGACGGGTCCTCGCCGTGGATCGACAGGACCAGCCCCGCGTCCTGCATCGCCGCGAGCTCGTCGGCGACGGCGGCGGGCTCGGGTACGCCGTCCGAGGCGTTCGTCGTCGAGCCGGCCGGATAGTACTTGCCGGCGACGGCCCCGGCCGCCGCGCAGGCGAGCACCGCCTCGCGGCCCATCCCGGGCACGAGCTTGAAGCAGGCGAGCGGCGTCGACGCGTAGCCGGACGCGGCGACCGCGGCCGCGACGGCCCGACGGTAGTCGGCGAGGGCGGCCGGACCGGTCAGGGGCGGCACGACGTTCGGCATGGCCAGGAAGCGGCCGAAATGCCGCGCCGCCCTCGCGGCGTAGGTGGCCATCGCCGGCCCCTGCCTCAGGTGGACGTGGAAGTCGTCCGGCGTCCGTATCTCGAGGCTATTCATCGAAGGCCAGCTCCACGATCGATATGTCGTCGTCGAACAGCGCCTTGGACGATAGGGATCGGATCGAGTCGACGATGCGCTTGATCGGGGATAGGCAGCCCGGCGAGGCGGTGCACTCGAGGTGGTGCGCCTCGAGCAGCTCGACGAAGGACTCCCAGGGCAGCATGCCGCCGGCCTTCGTCCGTATCTCGAACAGCCCGTCGCTGAACAGGTACAGGTTCGAGCCCGGCGAGACGGACGCCTCGAGCTCGGAGAACGACGCGCCCTCGTCGACGCCTATCACCGGGCCGTCGCCGACTAGCTCGGAGACGGCGCCGTCCGGCCCGACGAGTATGGCCGGCGGGCTGCCGGCGCTCGCGTAGAGCAGCGTCCTGGCCTGGGCGTCGTATACCCCGTACCAGATCGTGAAGTACATGTTGTTCTGGTCCTCGATGCGGAACGAGCGATTGAGCCGGGACAGCACCGACGACGGGGAGCCGTAGTCGACGCCTCCGAGCGCCAGGCCGCGCAGCATGTTCATGATCGTCGCCGACAGTAGGGCCGCCTGGATGCCGTGGCCCGATACGTCGAGCAGGTAGATGGCCAGGCGGCGCTCGTCGATGCGGTGGTAGTAGAAGCAGTCGCCGCCGAGGCTGAGCGACGGTATGAATTCCCAGTCGGCCGAGACGCCCCGCCAGCGGAGCCGCTTGGGCAGCAGGCTGCGCACGTACGAGGCCGCGTCGCGCAGCTCCGCGGCCAGCCTCTCCTGGGTCTCGACGAGCCGCCTGAGCGCCGCGTCGTTCTGGCGCTTGTATTCCTTCTTCTCGAGCAGGCTGTCGATCCGCGCCTTGAGGAGTATGGGGTCGAAGTCCCTGATCAGGTAGTCCTCGGCGCCGAGCTCGATGCAGCGGGCCATCGATACCGGGTCGTCCAGGGCCGAGACGACGATGGTCGACGCCTCGCGCAGGCGCGGGTCTTCCCGCAGCGCCTCGAGGAACTGGAAGCCGCTCATACCCGGCATCATGATATCCAGGACGACGACGTCGAACGGCGCCTCCGACAGTATCGTGAAGGCCTCGCGGCCGTTGGACGCCTGGCAGACCACGTGGCCCTGCCGCTCGAGGTGCCTGGCGAGTATCTCGCGGTTGAACGAGTCGTCATCGACGACC
>JAKQKE010000289.1 GCA_029560805.1 Spirochaetota bacterium | reverse complement strand
CAAGATGCCGCATGCGCTCGGCCACGGCGTGGGGCTCGAGGCGCACGAGGCTCCGGCCGTACGTAGCCGGGAGGATAACGAGTGGTTACTCGCGCCCGGCCACGTGATCACGATCGAGCCGGGCCTCTACGACCCCGAGGCTGGCGGCGTCAGGCTCGAGGACGACGTGCTTATCACCGAGTCCGGCTGCGAGGTCCTGACGCATGCGAGGATAGTCCTGCTCGGTTGACGACCGGGCGGATGGGATGAGCGTCGGCCGCCCGGTTCAGTCGGGCGGCTTTTCTATGCCCGCTCGGCCGCCCAGGCGAGCGTCCTGCCGGCGGCCGGGGGCACTGCCCCGTCGACGCTGGCTGGCACCGTCCAGCTCTCGCGCCTGAGCCGCAGGACGCCAGGGTTCGGGCCGAGCCCGTAGAAGCGGGCGCCCGAGACGGAGACGAAGGCCTCGAGCCGGTCGAGGGCGCCGGCCTCCTCGAAGGCGGCGGCCAACAGCGACAGCGCGACCGGGGCCGTGTAACAGCCGGCCGCGCCGGCTGCCTTGGCCTCGGGCTGGTGGGGCGCGCTGTCCGAGCCGAAGAAGAAGCGCGGCGAGCCGGAGACGGCCGCCTCCAGGAGCGCGGCCCGGTCGGCTGCCGACTTGAGTACCGGCTTGCAGAAGAGCTCGGGCCTGAGGCTGCCGCCGAGCAGGTCGTCTATCGTGAATGAAAGGTGGTGGGCGGTGATCGTGGCCGCGACCCGCTCGGGCCAGGCCAATACGGCCCGTACCGACTCGGCGCAGGACAGGTGCTCGAGCGCTACGCGAAGACGGGGGTACGAGCCGACGATGCTGTCGACGACGCCGAGGAAGGCTCTCTCCCGTTCAAGCGCCGGGGCCGAGGGGTCCTCGCCGTGGATCGACAGGACCAGGCCGGCTTCCTGCATCGCCGTAAGCTCCTCGGCGACGGCGGACGGCTCCGGCACACCGTCGGATGAGTTCGTCGTGGCTCCGGCAGGGTAGTACTTGCCGGCGACGGCTCCGGCTGCCGCGCAGGAGAACACCGCCTCGCGGCCCATCCCGGGCGTCAGCTTGAAGCAGGCGAGCGGCGTCGCCGCATAACCGGACGCGGCGACCGCGGCCGCGACGGCCCGCGAGTAGTCAGCCAGGGCGGCCGGACCGGTCAAGGGCGGCGTCACGTTCGGCATGGCCATGAAACGCCCGAAGCGGCGTGCGGTCGTCGCGGCGTAGGCGGCCATGGCCGGCCCCTGCCTCAGGTGGACGTGGAAATCGTCCGGTAGCCGTATGTTCAGGCTATTCATCGAAGGCTAGCTCCACGATCGATATATCGTCATCGAACAGAGCCTTGGACGAAAGGGCCCGGATCGAGTCGACGATGCGCTTGATCGGGGACAGGCAACCCGGCGAGGCCGAGCACTCGAGGTGATGCGCTTCGAGCATCTCGACGAAGGTCTCCCAAGGCAGCATGCCTCCGGCCTTCGTTCGTATCTCGAACAGGCCGTCGCTGAACAAGTACAGGTTCGAGCCGCTCGAGACGGTCGTCTCGAGTTCGGAGAACGAGGCGGCCTCGTCGACGCCTATCACCGGGCCGTCGCCGACCAGCTCCGAGACGGAGCCGTCCGGCCCGACGAGGATGGCCGGCGGGCTGCCCGCGCTCGCGTAGAGCAGCGTCCTGGCCGAGGCGTCGTAGACGCCGTACCAGATCGTAAAGTACATATTGTTCTGATCCTCGATCCGGAACGAGCGGTTGAGCCGCGACAGCACCGACGAGGGCGAGCCGTAGTCGACGCCGCCGAGAGCCAGGCCGCGGAGCATGTTCATGATCGTGGCCGACAGGAGGGCGGCCTGGATGCCGTGTCCGGAGACGTCGAGCAGGTAGATGGCCAGGCGGCGCTCGTCTATGTGGTGGTAGTAGAAGCAGTCTCCGCCGAGGCTGAGCGACGGTATGAATTCCCAGTCCGCCGAGACGCCCCGCCACCGGAGCCGCTTGGGTAGCAGGCTGCGGACGTACGAGGCGGCGTCGCGTAGCTCGGCGGCCAACCGCTCCTGCGTCTCGACGAGCCGCCTAAGCGCGGCGTCGTTCTGGCGCTTGTATTCCTTCTTTTCGAGCAGGCTGTCGATGCGCGCCTTGAGGAGTATCGGGTCAAAGTCCCTCATGAGGTAGTCTTCGGCGCCGAGCTCGATGCAGCGGGCCATGGATACCGGATCGTCCAGGGCCGAGACGACGATGGTCGACGCCTCGCGCAGGCGCGGGTCTTCCCGCAGCGCCTCGAGGAACTGGAAGCCGCTCATACCCGGCATCATGATGTCCAGGACGACGACGTCGAACGGCGCCTCCGACAGTATCGTGAAGGCCTCGCGGCCGTTGGACGCCTGGCAGACCACGTGGCCCTGCCGCTCGAGGTGCCTGGCGAGTATCTCGCGGTTGAACGAGTCGTCATCGACGACC
>JAKQKE010000284.1 GCA_029560805.1 Spirochaetota bacterium | reverse complement strand
TCGACCATGACGGCGGCCAGCTCGTATGGCTTGACGCCGTTGACGAAGCCGGACTCGCCTATCGTCGGCCCCGGCACGACGCGCAGGCCGAATTCCTCGTCGTACTCCCTGACCACAGCCTCCGCGTCGCTCTCGCCTGGTTCGCATTTACCGCCCGGGAACTCCCAGGTGCCTCCCATGGAGCCTCCCGGCGACCTGCGGGCTACGAAAACGCGGCCATCGCGAACGGAGACGCCGGCTATCGACCGCATTTATAGGAAGAGTACGTTCCCGAACAGAAAATGAACGAAGCCGCTGACGATGGCCACGATGCCGACAACACGGCGCTGCGCGACGAAGATGGCGTCCAGCCGCTCGAGGGCCGGGGTCGTCACATTCGAGTTGCTCTTGTAGAATTCGAGCAACAGGGAGAAACCGGCCGCGAGACCGGCCAACGACGGCACGAGGTCGCCGACGACGGGGACGTCGCCGCGCATGACGGTCAGTAGTTTAAAGAAACCGACCGAGGCGCACAGTATCCCCAGGACGAGGCGGATGGTGCTGTCGCGGAGGAACTCGCGGATACCGTCCATTTTGGTACCCCGCGGCTCGGCGTCGGTCGAGACCAGAGCGTAGCCCGAGACGATGTTCATCAGGACACTCAAGAGATAGAACTGAACCATGCCGACTTCTCCCTTCAGCCTCGTTAGGTACCATAATGAAAAGCCCGGGAGCGGTCAAGGCGACGCCGGACCGACCTCACTCGAACTCACTCGACCTTGACCAGCATCTCCAGCCTCGACGCGTCATCGCCGCTTCCGGCGGTCGCGAGCACGGCCACCGCTTCCGGCTTGCTGGCGGCCTCGAAACGCAGCCGCGTCTCATCGTCTGCCGCCTGCAGTACCGCTACAGCGTGAGCCGAGCCGTCCCCCGCGGCTATCTCTATCGCCAGCCTATCCTGCGGCCCGGCGTCCCGCCCGAAGAAGGTCGGCTTCCGCTTGACGGTAACGTAGACGTGGCCGTCGAACCACATGGCCGTCGAGACCAGACGCGAGCCGGCGACGGTGCCCGAGTTCTTCGCCCCCTGGACGTAGCCGACGACGAGTACCGCGACGAGCATGAACATGAGCGCCAGGAACAGCGACTTGAGCGGCCTGGTCGCCGTCAACGAGCGTAGTATCCCCGGGCGCTTGGCTCCATAGTGCTCGGCCATGAAGCGGGCATACGGCCCGGCCTTCTCCATACGTTTAGCCCGGTCGTAGTAGTAGACTGCCTGGCCCTTATCCTTGGTTTCCATTAATTCCCCTTCCGTATGACAGCCTGGCGACCTCGGGCAAGAGGGCGTCGGCCTCGAAGAACCCGCGGCGCGCCAGGGCGCGGCCGGCTAGGCCGTGGGCGATGACCGCGGCCTTGGCCGCGTCCCAGGCGGAAGCCCCCCGAGCCAGAAAGCCCGCGGCTAGCCCCACGAGCACGTCACCGGAGCCGGCGGTCGCTAGTGCAGGCTCGCGGCCGTCCCAGACCGCCAGCCTGCCGTCGGGGTCGCCTATCCAGGTTACGGACCCCTTGAGAGCGACGACTGCCCCGAAATACGCCGCCGTCTCGGCGACCACGGCGGCCGTGTCGAAACGGACCCGACGCGCCGCCAGCTCAAGGGCCGCCGGGTCATCGGGCTGGGCGCCCGCGGCGACGGCCGCCAGCGGGGCGAACTCGCCAGGATGAGGAGTCAGGAGTAGCGGCGAACAGCGCCGCGCCAAGCAGGAAGTCGCGAGCAGCCCGAGCGCGTCGGCGTCCAGGGCCAGCGGCAGGGCCGCGTCCCACAGCGACTCGAGCCGCGCGGCGTTCCGCTCGTCGGCGCCCCAGCCCGGCCCGGCCAGCGCCGCGGTGAAGCGCCTGGTGCCCGGATCGGACTCCGGCCGGACCATCTGCGCCACGAGCATCGTCGAGAGCATCGGCACCAGCTCGTCGCGTGCCAGCAACGTGACGCTACCGGCGCCGGCCGCGGCCGCGGCCCTGGAACAGAGCACGGCCGCGCCGGTAGAGCCATAGGAACCGGCGAAAGCACAGACGGCTCCGCGATCGCCCTTGTGACAGTCCGGATCGAGTCCTGGCAGGGCGTCTTCGAGGTCGCCGGGCTCGAGGAGGACCATCGTCGATGCCGCACCGGCCGATCGATCGAACACTCCACCGATTGGCAGGATGCGGCCCGCGTAGGGCCGGAAGCCCGGGTAGTACAGCTCCGCCTTGAGCGGCTCGACGCACAGCGTTATATCGGCGCATACCGGTGCGCTGGGGTCGGCTGCGACAGACCCGAGCGCGCCGACGCCGGAAGGCACGTCCATCGATACGACAGGCCCCCGAGCCGACGCGATCAGGGCGGCCGCCTGAACGAGGGCCGCTCGAGCGGGCCCCTTGAAGCCGACTCCCGATAGCCCGTCGAGCACCACGCCGGCTCTCGCGACGGCTTCATGAGCCGCGTCGTCGCCGAGGCCGATAACGCGAGCGCCCGCCAGCCCGGCCTCGGCTAGCCGCCGCGAGGCCAGGGGGCCGAGGCTATCGGGTACGAGCGCGACCAGGTCCTTCCAGCCGGAAAAGGCCAGGCGCCGGAGAACGGCCAGCGCGTCTCCGGCATTGTTACCGCCGCCGCAGACGGCCGCGATGGACGGCGAACCCGAGGCCGCCGCTTTCCTCAAGGCTGGATCGGCATCGATCGCGGCGGCCATACCGACGGCGGCGGCCTCCATCAGGAGATCGTCGCCAAGGCCATCCCTCGCCGACGCGTCGAGCGCCAGCGCCGAGGCGAAGCCGACGAGCGGCCTCACGGCGCGAGCCCACCTATCAGGCGGTCGAAGCGCCACCAGACGAAGCGAGCCTCGTAACGGGAGCCGAGCACGGCGGAGAGTATACCCTCCGGGGACAGCGAGAACGAAGCGTACAAGAGTTCGTCGGGCTCGATCTTCAGCGAGTAGCGCCGTATCGTGCGCGAAACCCGGTCGAACAGCCCGTAGTAGGTGGCCCCGTCGTCGTCAGTCGCCGCCAGGAACAGCGTGTCGGCCGCGGCCCCGACCAGGCCCCAGGCTCTCGGTACCGGCCGCGCCTCGTCCTTGACCAGGGACTCGAAGGGCTGGAGCTCGTAGCGCTCGACGTAGGCGCCGTTCGAACCGTCCATGACCCAGGCCCATGACGACGAGAACTCGATGCCAGCCTGGGTATGGGTCTCCTGGTCGACTATCTCCCTATAGTAATCGATCTTGATGATCAGGCCGGAGCCGTCTGGCGCCGCGACGATCCGATCGAGCGAGGCGATGCCTCCCGCCTCTTCAGGCGGCCTCGGTAGCTCGTTACGGCGTATCGAGACCGTCGACTCCAGGATGCCGAAGCGGTCGAAGACGAAGGCCGTCCAGCCCATGCCGGTCAGGCAGACGACGACGCAATCGTCCGCCGCGGTGATGTAGAGGCCGACGATGCTCGGGAACGGCGTACCCCCGACGCCCTCCTGGCCGAGGTAATCGAGGTACTCGCCGTCGCGGGAAAAGCGCAACACGACGTACTCGAGGCTGGCCATCGACGAGTCGTCGTACGACCGGCGGGAATCGGGCACGCGGTCCTCGACAAAGATGGTTCGCTTCGAGTCGACCGCTATCTCGCCGGGCGAGCCGAATGGATAGGCCCGGGCGACGCGGCCCTGGGCTACCGCGCCGGTCTCCGCCGCCTGCAGGGTCAGGGGCGGCGGGTTACGCTCTGGATTATAGACCATCGCGAGGAGGTCGCCGAACGACGACAGGGTCATGACCTTGGCGGCGTTGCCGTTCGAGACGAAGAAGATGCCGTCGCGCATCGCCAGGGCGGTCTTCGCTGGCGGCGCGTTGCCCTCGAGGCTGAACAGGTTGAGCTGGTCCTCGAGCACGCCGTAGCCGAGGGTGAAGAGCTGTTCGCGCTGCAACGCCGTAACCTCGCGCGCGTCGGAGCAGGAAGCGAGCATAGCCACCAGCGTGGCCGCGATCAAACCTACGTTGAGCCTCTTGCCTACCACGCCGCGACCTCCGGATCGAGAATCGGTTCCGCCCGACCGCCCGGGTCTTGCTTGACCGCTTATCGTTAAAAGATATAGATTAAACGACATGGCGTTCAACCCCCTGACTGCTCTCTTCGGCTCGAAGCGAGAACGAGACATAAAGGCGCTCCTGCCCCGCCTCCACGCGGTGAATGAGCGCGAGGCCTGGGCGATGGCCCTGAAGCCCGAGGAATTCCCCGCTAAGACGGCCGAGCTCAAGGCCCGCGTCGCCTCCGGCGAGCCACTCGACTCCGTATTGCCGGAGGCCTTCGCACTGGCCAGGGAGGCGGCCAGGCGTGTGCTCGGCGAGCGCTCCTTCGACACGCAGGTGCTCGGCGGCATCGTGCTCCACGACGGCAAGATCGTCGAGATGAAGACCGGCGAAGGCAAAACCCTGTCGTCGGTCGCCGCCGCCTACCTGAACTCGCTCGAGGGCAAGGGCGTCCACGTCGTCACGGTCAACGACTACCTGGCCGAGCGCGACTCGCGCTGGATGGGCTCGATCTACTCCTACCTCGGCGTCTCGGTCGGGGCGATCCTCTCGGACATGGACAACGACGCGAGGCGCGCCGCCTACGCCAAGGACATCACCTACGGCACCAATAACGAGTTCGGCTTCGACTACCTGCGCGACAACATGGCCATGGAGCCGTCACGGCGGGTTCAGCGCGGCCACCACTACTGCGTGGTCGACGAGATCGACTCGATCCTGATCGACGAGGCGCGCACGCCGCTGATCATCTCGGGTGCCGCCGAGGATGACACCTTCAAGATCAACGAGGTTTCGCGCCTCTGCCACCACCTCGTCGAGGTCAAGAAGGACCCCGCTACCGGCGAATATCCCAAGGAAGAGGAAGGCGAGAACCTCGAGGGCGACTACAAGATCGACGAGAAGAGCAAGAAGGTATCCTTCACCTCCGATGGCCTGGCCAAGATGGAGGATGCGCTCAAGAAGCGCGGCCTCATCCAGGGCTCCCTGTTCGACGAGCAGAATTTCGAGTACGTCCACTACTTCACGCAGGCCGTCCGAGCCCGCGAGCTGTTCACGAAGGACACCGAGTACGTCGTCCAGGAGGGCCTCGTCCAGATCGTCGACGAGTTCACCGGGCGCATCCTGCACGGCCGCCGATACTCCGACGGGCTCCACGAGGCTATCGAGGCCAAGGAGCGCATCAAGATAGCCAGGCGCAACCGCACCCTCGCCACGATCACCTTCCAGAACTACTTCCGCATGTACGACAAGATAGCGGGCATGACGGGTACGGCCGAGACCGAGTCGGTCGAGTTCCAGAAGATATACGAGCTGGACGTCGTCGTGATCCCGACGAACAAGCCAGTCGCCAGGCTCGACGAGGACGACCTCGTGTTCCTGAACGAGTCGGAGAAATTCGAGGCCATCTGCGACGAGATAGCCGAGGCCCACGCCAAGGGCCAGCCGATGCTCGTCGGCACCGTCAGCATCGACAAGTCCGAGCGCCTCTCCGCCGCCCTCACCAGGCGCGGCGTGCGCCACGAGGTCCTCAACGCCAAAAACCACGCCCGCGAGGCTACGATTATAGCCGAGGCCGGCGCCAAGGGCGCCGTGACCATAGCGACGAACATGGCCGGCCGCGGTACCGACATCAAGCTCGGCGGCAACCCCGAGTACCGCGCGCGCAAGAAGGTCGGCACCTCGGCCGACGAACGGACCTACCGCGAGGCGCTCGAGAAGGAGTACGAGCTATGGCGAGCCGACTACGAGGAGGTCAAGGCCGCCGGAGGCCTGTACGTGCTCGGAACCGAGCGCCACGAGTCGAGGCGCATCGATAACCAGCTACGCGGCCGCTCCGGCCGTCAGGGCGATCCCGGCCGATCGCGCTTCTTCATCTCGCTCGACGACGACCTGATGCGCCTGTTCGGCGGATCCAACCTCAAGGGCCTGATGATGAAGATAGGCATGAAGGAAGGCGAGCCGATCTACCATCCGCTCCTCAACAAGACGATGGCCAACGCCCAGAAGCGCGTCGAGGAGCGCAACTTCGACATCCGCAAGCACCTCCTCGAGTACGACGACGTGCTCAACCAGCAGCGTAAGTTCATCTACGATCAGCGCGATGCCATCGTAAAAGACGACGACCTGCCAGCCAGAGTCGTCGGCACGGCCCGGGAGATGCTCGACGCCCTGCTCGAGCGCTACGAGGACGGACTCAAGGCCGACCAGAAGGCCGCCTACGCCGAGCTCCAGGACGCCCTTAAAGCCTCGTTCGGCTTCGTCCTGCCGTTCCGCTCGGACGCCCCCGAGTCCAGGAAGCTCGACGACCTTCGCGCCACCGCGACAGGCGAGCTGGACCGCGACCTCGAGGACAAGCTGGCGATGGCCGGCTCGGACAACCTGAACCACTTCCTGCGTTGGAAGTACCTGTCGGCTATAGACCAGAAGTGGCTTGACCACCTCGAGAACATGGAAGCGCTCCGCGAGGCGGTGTACCTCAGGCACTACGCGCAGAAGAACCCCCTGCTCGAGTACAAGCTGGAAGGCTTCGAGCTGTTCGACCAGATGATCGAGGACATCCGCAAGAGCGTCGCGAGCACGCTGTACCTCGTGCGCATCCAGAGGCAGGAGGACCGGGCCGTGCGGCCCGTGGTCTCGGGCGGCCAGAGCCGCCACGACGAGATGGGCCAGTTCGCCGGCGCCGTCGACGGCCAGGCCGCCGCGGCTGGCGCCAAGGCCCAGGCCGCCGCCGGCCCGATGGCCCAGGCCGCGGCGCCCCGGAATGCCACCGTCGTCCGCGCCTACCCCAAGGTGGGCCGCAACGACCCCTGCCCCTGCGGCTCGGGCAAGAAGTACAAGCACTGCCACGGCGCCTGACAGGCACTGAAGAAAGTGATGATGGAATTTGAACCACGGAGTCACGGAGACACGGAGTAGGAACGACACTACGAATAAAAACAGAGAGGGTTTGAAGAAAAAGCCGGTTTTCTCTGGATTCGCTCTTGCGCTTTCCTCCGTGCCTCCGTGGTCTGCTTTTTCAAATCATCTGCTTCTTTCCTGTATCGCTGTCGCGATACTATGAATAGGTTCATATATGTCGCTTAACTGGCGTGAGATAGAGGTCGTACTGTCGGAGCTCGACCTCGTCGGGGCCCAGATCCAGAAAGTGGTCCAACCGTCTTACGACACGCTGCTCCTATCGTGTTACAAGCCCGGCGCGGCGACGGAGCTCCTGTTCTGCGTGGCCCATGGCGCCTGCCGCATCCACGCCACCAGCGTCAGAGTGCCAAAGGCCGAGAAACCCCAGCGCTTCATGGAACTGTTGCGCGCCCAGCTGCGCGGGCTCAGGATAGAGTCGGTCGAGCAGCTCGGTTCCGAGCGCATCGTCAGGCTGGTCGCCGGCAAGGACGACGAGCGGCGCGTGCTGTACGCGCGACTGTGGTCCGGCGCCGCGAACATCATACTCTGCAGACCCGATGGCACTATCGTCGACGCACTGGCCAGGAAGCCGGCGCGCGGCGAGCTGGCGGGCGGGCGCTACGAGCCCCAAGCCGGAGCGGCGCCGGCCAAGGAGTTCGCCGTGCGCGAGCTGCCCGGCGATGGCTCCTTCAACGAGCGCATCGATGCCTACTACGCCGAGCACGGCTCGGAGCTATCCCGGGCCGCGCTGCTCGAACGCGCGGCCAAGTACTTCAGCCAACGGCGCGCCCAGCTCGAGTCGCGTTTAGAGGCCCTGGAGAAGGCGGCCACCGAGTACGCCGACGCCGACCGCTACCGCGAGCTGGGAGATATCCTGATGGCCAACTCGGGCCAGGCGCTATCGGGTCCGTCGCTCAGAGCGGAAGACTTCTTCCGCGGTGGCGAGGTGGTCATACGCGTCGATCCATCCAAGAGCGTTGTCGACAACGCCAAGGCCCTCTACGAGAAGGCCAAGAAGGCCCGCTCTGGCGCCCTGGAGACGGCCGCCGAGCTCGACGAGCTACGCGAAGCCATCGCGGCGCTCGATGAAGAGCGACGGCGCGTCGAGGCCACCGAGAACCCTTACGCTATCCGCGCCTTCCTGGCCAAGCGGAGGACCGCCCCGTCCCAGGGGCCGAAGCGCTTCCCGGGACTGTCGCTCGAGCGCGACGGCTGGCTGTTCCTGATCGGCCGCTCGGCGGTCGAGAACGACGAACTCCTGCGCCGCCATGTCCGCGGCAACGACCTGTGGTTCCATGCGCGCGACTACTCGGGATCGTACGTGTTCGTCAAGGCCAAGGCGAACAAGAGCGTGCCGCTCGAGATCATGCTCGACGCCGGCTCCCTGGCCCTGTACTACTCGAAGGGCCGCTCATCCGGCGCCGGCGACCTATACTACACGCAGGCCAAGTACCTCCGGCGGGCCAAGAACGGCCCCAAGGGCCTGGTTATCCCGACCCAGGAGAAGAACCTGCGCGTCAAGCTCGACGAGGGACGGCTCAAGGAGCTCAGGCGCCTCATCGGCCGGGACGGCGACTAACCTCGGTGGCGAGGCTCAGTCCTTGGAGACGGCGCTCGGTACGGACGGCGCGCGTTGCGGCGTCGACACCCTGATCGACAGCTCGCCATCCTTCTCGCGCACCCTCGCTGTCGCCCCGGGAGGGCAGCGGCCCTCGACCATGATGGCCGCGAGCGGATCCTCGATGAGCTTGGAGATCATGCGCCGCATCGGCCTGGCTCCGTAGGCCTCGTCGTAGCCGTCGCGGATCAGCCGATCCATCGCCTTGCGGTCGAGCTCCAGCGAGACGCCACGCTCGGCGAGGCGCCTACGTAGCCTGGACAGCTCCAGCTCGAGCACGACGCGCACCTGGTCGCGGTCGAGCGGGTGGAAGACGACCACCTGGTCGACGCGGTTGATGAATTCCGGGTTGAATAGACGCTTAAGCTCGGCCAGCGCCGCCGACTTGACGGCATCGTAGTCGAAACGCCTCGTCTCGGCCCCGAAGCCCAGCCTAACCCCGCTCGTCAGCTCGCGGGTGCCGGCGTTGCTGGTCATGATCACGACGCAGTTCCTGAACGAAACGGCGTGTCCCAGGTTATCGCGCAGCTCGCCCTCCTCGAGCAACTGCAGGAGCAGGTTGAACACGTCCGGATGGGCCTTCTCGATCTCGTCGAATAGCACCACGCTATACGGCTTGCGTCTGACCCGTTCGGTCAACATGCCGCCCTCGTCGTAACCGACATAGCCCGGAGGCGCGCCGACGAGCCTGGCAGCGTTATGCTTTTCCATGAAGTCCGACATGTCGATGCGGATCAGCGCGTCCTCACTGCCGAACAGGCTCTCGGCGAGGGTCTTGGCCAGTAGGGTCTTGCCGACGCCGGTCGGTCCGAGGAAGATGAAGGAGCCGAGCGGACGCCTCGGGTCGGAGATGCCGGCTCTGGATCGCCTGACGGCGGCGGCGAGCGCCTTGACCGCGTAGTCCTGGCCGACCACCCGGCGGTGCAGCTCCTCCTCGAGGCTCGTCAGGCGCTCCGACTCGCCCTCGGCGATGCGCTCGAGGGGGATTCCAGTCATCTCCGAGACCACGGCCCTCACGTCGTCCACCCCGACGGCGTAGCCGTCGCCCGAGGCCGCCTTGGTCTTGGCCCGTAGGCTCTCGAGGCTGGCCTTGAGCTCGCGCACCCTGTCGCGCACCTCGGCGGCCCGCTCATAATTCTGGGTGGATACCAGGGCAAGCTTTTCCTCGGTAAGGCGCCTGATCTCCTCCTCGATGGAGCTCAGCTCCGGCCCCTTCGCCGGATACTCGACCTTCTTACGGGCGCCGGCCTCGTCGAGTACATCGATGGCCTTGTCCGGCAGGAAACGGTCGCTGACGTATCGGCCGGCGAGCCTGACGGCCGCCTCGATCGCGTCGGCGGCGTACGTGACCCCGTGGTAGCGCTCGTAGCGCTCCTTGATGCCGGACAGGATGTCCTGGGTCTGCTCTATCGTCGGTTCCTCGACGAGGACGGTCTGGAAGCGGCGCTCGAGCGCGGCGTCCTTCTCGAAGTACTTGCGGTACTCGTCGAGCGTCGTCGCGCCGATGCACTGTAGCTCGCCCCTCGACAGGGCGGGCTTGAGCATGTTCGAAGCGTCGATCGTGCCCTCGGCGCTACCCGCCCCGATGATGGTATGCAGCTCGTCGATGAAGAGGATCACGTTGCCGGAGGCGGCAATCTCCTTCATGATGCGCTTGAGGCGCTCCTCGAACTCGCCGCGGTACTTCGTTCCGGCGACGATGGAGGCCATGTCGAGGACGAGCAGGCGTTTGCCCATAAGCCCGTCCGGCACGTCGCCCTTGGCCATCCTGAGGGCGAGGCCCTCGACGATAGCCGTCTTGCCGACGCCGGGGTCGCCGATCAGTACGGGATTATTCTTGCTACGGCGCGACAGGATGCGTATCACCCGCCTGGTCTCGGTCTCCCGGCCTATCACCGGGTCGATACGGTCGTCGCGAGCCCAGGCCGTTAGATCGCGCGAGTGCTCGTCGAGCAGCGGGGTAGCGCCGCCCGAGCGCCTCGGGGCCGAGCCGAGCGTTCCCTGGATGACCGGCCGGGCTTGTTGCCGGGCGGCGTCATCGGATCTGTCACGCGGCTCGTCCGGCCCGGGCGAAGCCAATAGCTTGAGCGCGGCACGAAGTTGCTCGTAGAAGATGCCGTACCGCGATAGGAACTGGTCGAACGGCGAGCCGTTCTCGCGCGCGGCCGCGATGACGAGGTGTTCCGTTCCTATGTACTCCCCGTCCATCGTCCTGGCTTCCTCCGCGGCGGTCTCGAGCATCGACTTGAGCCGCCTGGACAAGGGGGCGTCGCCGAGCAGAAAACCTCCCTTGCGGCCGGAAGCGGCCCGCTCGAGCTCGAGCGCCAACTCGCGCATGTCCAGCTTCAGGGACGATAGGAGTCGATACCCGGTTCCTTCGCCTTCGGTTAACAGGGCCAGTAGCACGTGCTCCGGCGCCAGCTCGCCGGCATGGAAACGCCTGGCCTCTTCCTGAGCCACGACCGTGAGCACGCGCTGCGCCCGCTTAGTCAATCCCTTAAACATCGATGTACCCCTGCGATAAACGTAGGCCCGCGACCGCGAGCCTGAGACTCGTCGCCCTGCGCGCCGCCTCGGGCTCTTCCGAGCCCGCCTGGCTCGAAGGCCCAATACTCGCGTCCGACGGCGATGGCTTGACCCGTAGCCCCGGCCACAGGTCGGTCGCGTCCTCGAGGCTCAGCCCCTCGAGGACGCCGCAGGCCAGCCCGAGCCTAAGCCCGGAGCATATATCCGTAGCCTCGTCGCGCGACAGTAGCCTGGCTCCGCCCGCCTTGCCAGCGGCCCGCCCTATGGTATCCAGTATGTCCCAGGGGCTTTTCGACAGCAACTCCGCCCTGGCCCGCCTCTCGTATTCGGCTATGGCCTTGGCCGCCGACGATAAGCGCCCCAACGAGTCGCGCTCCGGCCCGCGGCTTGCGTACGGCAAGGACAGGTCGAACAGCGAGCCTCCGGAGGCGGCCAGGCTCGAGTAGGAGCCGGACACGACGAAGCCCGCCTCCATGGCGCGCTTAAACGCGGTCTCCGCCAGTCCTGACAGGACCAAGGCGGGCGCATGCACGGTGATGCGTGCAGATAAGCCGCTACCGCAACGCGAAGCCTCGGACATGATGTAGCCCATATCCGTATCGAAGGCCCAGGGACGGTCGCCGAGGCAAGCGGAGATCTGGTCGTCAGCCGCCGATACGAGGTCCCACGCGGCCTCCAAGGCCAGGCCCGGCAGGGCCGAGCGCAGGGATAGGTGATTCGTGTCGTTGAACGCCAGCCAGGCGGCGCTATCGACCCTCAGGGCGGCTAGGTTCTCGTCATCGAGCAGGTATGGCCGCGAGTACAGTTCCCGTTCCGCGAGGTTCGAGCGGCACTGGGCGTCGAGGTCACCGACCCGCGCGACCGCGTAAGCGCAGGCACGCGCGGCGGCGCCGAGGCAGGCGCGCAGCTCACCGGCTTCGCCCGGCCTCATGGCGTGGGGAAAGCGTGTTCCGACCAGGTTGCGATCCGCCTGGACGAAGGATTGGACGACGACATCGTACTCGGGATGATCCCCGCGCGGAGGTGGCATCGAGGCGGGACCGTGCAGCGTCACGGCCTAGCCTTAGCCGCGGCGGCGCGGAGCCGGTCTCGAATGGAGGCCGCGGTTTCGAAATCCTCGCGGGCGACGGCCCGCTCGAGCGATAGCGTCATGGCCGCCCGCGATCCATCGGCGTCGCGGGCCGGCGCCGCCGTCCTGGGCACCTTACCGTCGTACGCGCCGCGAGCGCCGGCACGGGCCAGCATGGCCGATACCAGGCTCCTGAACGTCGAGGCGCAGGAAGAACAGCCTAATCTTCCGGTGGCCCGAAGCCGCTCTGCGGTCCAGCCGCAGTCGCGGCAGACGGGCTCCGGCCCCTCGCCAGGATCCGGATCGACAATGGCGCCTAGTACGCCGTCGCCGCCGACGGCGTAGCCGCGGGCCAGCGCGCAGCGCCTGCAGAGGCGTTGTTCGCCTCCAGCACCGTCCGGCTTGATGAAGAAGACACTGTCGATCGAACCGCAGGCATCGCATCGCATGGTATTACTATATGCTAAATGCGGGCTAGATGAAAGCGCCATCGCCTGAAGCGGCCAGGCTTGCCCTTGCGTAGGCTGGACGATATCATCGTAGTCGACGGCCATGCCGTCGAAAGGAAGTCTATGCATCGTCGTTGTATCGCCGCTTTAGCGGTTCTATCGTTAGCCTCTTCCGCCTTCGCCCTTGGCGGCAAAGAACCTTCCCGCGAGGTCTCCCAGGCAACCCCGCTCGAGCCACTCGTCCTCCGGGTCGGCGCTATCAAGGGACCTTCGGGCATCGGTATGATAGGCCTGTTCGAGAATCCCCCGGCCCTGCCCCAGGCGGCGACAGCCTCCTTCGAAGCCGTGCCTTCGGCCGACGCGATGGCAGCCAAGCTTCTATCGAGGGAGCTGGACGCCGCGGCCCTGCCCGTCAACCTGGCAGCGAAGCTCTATAACTCCGGCCTCGGTTACAGGCTCGTGGCCGTCGTGGGCAATGGCATGGTCAAGCTCGTCACCACCGACCCGAGCCTATCGTCGCCCGCCGACCTGCGCGGCCGCGAGCTATACGTCGCCGGCCAGGGCGCCACGCCGGAGTTCCTGATGCGGACCGTGCTTATCGAGGTCGGCCTCGACCCATCGCGCGACCTGCGGCTAGCGTTCAACATGCCGTATCCCGAGATGGCGGCCAGCCTGGTAGCCGGCCGCATCTCCAGCGCGGTGCTCCCCGAGCCCTTCGCCACGCTGGCCCTGTCCGGCAACAAGAACGCGGTCGTACCCTTCTCCCTGACGGAGCTTTGGAAGCGCGCTACCGGCCAGGACGACTATCCGATGACGGTATTCGTCGTGCGATCCACGCTGATCGACGAGCGCCCTGCGGCCGTAGCCGCCCTCGCGGCCGCCTACGAGGCATCGATACGGTCGACGCTGGCCGATCCCGCCGCCGCGGGGACCCTGGTCGAGAAGCACGACATGGGGCTCAAGGCGCCCATCGCCGCGGCCGCCATCCCGGCCTGCGCCTTCACCTTCGTCGCTGCGCCCGAGGCCAGGCCGGCCGTCGAGGCGCTCCTATCGGTGTTCCTCGCCTCGGTACCCGCGTCGGTCGGAGGGAAGCTGCCGGATGATGCCTGGTACGCGGACCTCGCGCGCTAAAGCGGATGCTGTCCTGGCCGTCGCCGTACTCGCGGCGGTCTGGAAGCTAGGCTCGATGGCCATAGGCGCCGACATCGTACTGCCGGCGCCCGAGCGCGTCCTATCGACCCTGCTCCGCGTTGCGTCCGACGATGGCTTCGCCGCCGCCCTGTCGGCTACGGCGCTCCGGGGCCTCGCCTCGTTCGGCATATCGATGGCCCTGGGCGTCTCGCTCGGCTTCGCAGCCGGGCTGTCTGACCGCTGTAGGGCCATGCTCGCCCCGGCGCTGACCGTCACGCGGGCCACCCCGGTCCTGGCCATCATCCTGCTGGCGATGATCTGGTTCCCATCGGGAATCGTACCGGTCTTCTCGGCGGTCGTGATGGCCTTCCCCGTCGCCGTCGCCGACGTGGCAGCCGGCGTCCGGTCCACCGACCCTCGCCTGCTCGACATGGCTAGAAGCTTCGGCGTGCCGGCCCGCGACATAGCGGCCAGGATACGCTTTCCGTCGGCCGCGCCGCATCTCGCCTCGGCCGCCAGGAATGTCATCGGCCTATCTTGGAAGGTCGTCGTCGCCGGAGAAGTACTGAGCCAGCCGGCCCGAGCCGTGGGCACGGGCATGCAGAACGCCCGCGTCATGCTAGAAACCGCCGAGGTATTCGCCTGGGTGACCGTCGGGATACTGCTCTGCGCGGTGAGCGACGCTCTGTTCGACCTGCTGTCCAGGAGGCTCTCGTGGGCTACGAAGTAAAGGGCCTCGCGAAGTCCTTCGGCGAGCTGCGAGTACTCGGCGGGCTCGACCTGGAATTCCCGGCCGGCCGTGTCACGGTTGTGCTCGGCCCGTCGGGATGCGGCAAGACGAGCCTCCTCAACATACTCGCCGGTCTCGACGAGGACTATTCCGGAGAGGTGCTCGGGTTCGGACCCGGAAAGGCCAGCTACGTATTCCAGGAAGACCGCCTGATGCCCTGGATGAGCGCTATGGACAACGTAGCGCTGGTGCTCAGGCGTTTCATGGACCGCGACCACGCCATGGCGACGGCCGAGGAGGCCCTGGCGGCCGTAGGGCTCCACGGCTCTCGCGGCTCGAAACCCGGGGCCATGTCCGGTGGCATGCGGCGCAGGGTAGCGCTCGCCAGGGCCTTCGCCTACCCGTCGGAGGTGTTGCTGCTCGACGAGCCCTTCTCGTCGCTCGACCTGCGTACGCGCATCTCCGTGATGGATCTATTCCTCGATCTGCGCGAGCGCGACGGACGCAGCGCCGTCGTCGTGACCCACGACGTACGCGAGGCTATCTACCTGGGCTCGAGGATAGCCACGCTGTCGGACAAGCCCGCCAAGACCAGGGATGTCTTCGACCTGACGCTGGCCAAGGAGGATCGCGGCTTCGCCAGTCGCGCTGCGGCCTCCTTCGAGGCGCGCCTGTACGAATCCATACTGTCCTAGGAGCGGCGAGGGAGCAGTCCCTCCATGGCGTCCATGAGCTCGTCCTCAGTAAACGGCTTATCGAGGAACGCCTCCGCGCCCGTAGCCGAATCGACGGCCGGCCGGTCCTCGTGGTTCCCGTCGGCCGCCCTGAGGTACAGGGCTGGTACGGCCCTGCCCCCGGCGCGCAGCCTGCCAGCCAGCTCAACCCCGCCCATCAGCGGCAGCTCGTCATCGGCGACGAGCAAGTCCGGTCCGTTAGCCATATTTTCGGCGATGAGCAGGGCCTCGCCGGGATGGGTAGCTGAGAACACCGCGTAGCCGGCCCTTTCCATCAGCGCCTCGAGTATGGCCCGGACCGAGTCGTCGTGCTCGACGAGGAGTATCCTGGGCCGATAGGCCCCCGCTGGCAACGATCCGTGTCTCGCGCGTACGGCGCCCCGATCGTGCGCCCCCGCTTCTTCCCGCGGCTGGCCGCCCTGCACCCTGGGGAATAGGAGGCGCATCGTCGTACCGGCGCCCGGCTTGGAGACCAGGGCTATCCGCCCCTCGGCCTGGCGGACGATGCCGGCGACGGTGGACAAGCCGAGACCCGTGCCCCGATCCGCGGGCTTCGTGGTGAAGAACGGCTGGAACACCTTATCCAGTAGCTCCGGCGGGATGCCCGGCCCCTCGTCGACGACCTCGATGTACGACCAGTCGCCGGCCGGCACCGGCTCGATGGCGCCCATGACCGGCTCGTCGTACCGGACGGTTCCGGTCGCGAGGTAGATGCGTCCGCCCCGGTCGGTAACGTCCCTGGCGTTGGCTATCAGGTTGACGACCGCCTGCTCGACGCGGGCGCGGTCAACGCGAACCAGGTCGTCGTCGGCGAGTGCCCGGATGACGAGCGTGGCTCCCTCTCCGATGATGCGCCTGAGCATACGCTCGTCCTCGCGAGCCAACTCCGACAGGCTGAACACCGCCAGCTTCATATCCTCCCGCCTCGAGAACAGGAGGAGCTGCCTGGCGAGGGCCGCTGCCCGTTTCGCGGCCTGGTCGATGCCATCGAGCTCCTCGAGCGGATGGCCCTCCTCCTCGAGGTCGCTTCGGAGCAGCCTCGAATAGCCCATGACCGCGGTGAGCACGTTGTTGAAGTCGTGGGCGACACCGCCGGCGAAGCGCCCGAGCGCCGATAGCTTCTGGGCGTGGAGGAGCTGGTCCGCCAGGGACTTCCGCTCCGTGATGTCGACCGCCTGGAACTGATACGCCGCAGTGCCGTCGGACAGCCGCATCGGCGCGGCGCTGAGCAGCACCCAGGCTTCAGCGCCGTCGGCTCGTTTGATACGCACCTCGACCGGCCCATACGAGTCGCCCTTTTCCATCGCGGCGACCAAGCGTTCGGCGTCGACTGGATCGGCCAGGATATCCTGCGCGTTTCCTGCGTCGGGAGCCAAGGCCGCGAACGCATTGTTCGCCTCCAGTACGCGGCCGCCCGGCTCCGCGAGCATCGTCGCTGCCAGGCCATGCTCGAAAAGCCCCCGATAGCGTTCCTCGCTCGTCCTGAGGCGTTTCTCCATCGAGGCCCGGTACAAACCTATCGAGATGGCCGTCCGCAGCTCGCGCTCGTCATAGGGCTTGAGGATGTAGGCGTAGGGATGGGTCAGTTTGGCCCGTTCGATCGTCGGGCCGTCGGCGTAGGCGGTGAGGAGGATGACCGGGATGGCCCAGCGCTCGAGCAGGATGGCGGCGGCCTCGATGCCGTCCATAGCGCCCTGCAGGTGGATATCCATCAGCACGAGGTCCGGTTCCAAGGCCTCGACGGACTCGAGCAGATCCTCGGCCGAGGCGAAGAGGGACGGCACCTCGTAGCCATTACGCTGGAGGAAGGCGCGAAGGTCGAGGGCGACGATGCGCTCGTCCTCGCAGATGATTATACGCGCTGTGCGATCCTCGAGGCCGCTCATCCGCGCCTCGAGGCGTTCCCCGCGCTCGGCGGACGCGGAGTCGGCGTACGCATGCTACTCGGCGACCTTCTTGACGACGGCCAGTAGCTTATCGGCGCTGAACGGCTTGACTATCCAACCGGTAGCGCCGGCTTCCTTGCCCTCGTTCATCTTGCCGCCCTGCGACTCGGTGGTCAGCACGAGGATCGGCACGAACTTAAATTTCGGGTTCTCCCTGGCCTTGCGGATGAAGGTGATGCCGTCCATGTTCGGCATGTTGACGTCGGTGATGATGCAATCGAAGCGGGTGCCCTCGTCGAGCCGCTGGAGCCCTTCGACGCCGTCTCCCGCCTCTACCGTAGCGTAGCCTTCCTGCTGCAGGATATAGGAAATGCTCTGCCGTATGGCGGCCGAATCGTCGATAATCAAGATACTCTTCGCCATGATCTCTCCTCGGGCCGCGCGGCTCGACGCCGGACCCTTATGTATTGCTAGCGCCGTTCAAAGCGAACGCGTTACTTGGCCGCCCTCAAGACCTCGGACGCTATCTTGCCGAGGGGCAACACCACATCCACCCCCCCGAGCTTGATCGCCTCGTTCGGCATGCCGAAGACCACGCATGACTGCTCGTCCTGGGCTATAGTCCAGGCCTTCGCGTCGTGCATTTCCTTCATGCCTCGCGAGCCGTCGTCCCCCATGCCGGTCATGATCACGCCGACGGCGTTATTGCCGGCGTACCTGGCCGCCGACCTGAACAGCACGTCGACGCTCGGCCTGTGCCTGCATACCAGCGGGCCTTCCTTGACCTCGACATAGTAGCGGGCGCCGGATCGCTTGAGTAGTGTATGCTGGTTTCCGGGAGCGATCAACACCCTTCCGCGAATGACCGTGTCGTTATCGGCGGCTTCCTTGACGCTCACGCGGCAGAGCCCGTCCAGGCGCCGCGCGAAAGCCGCGGTGAAGTGCTCCGGCATGTGCTGGACGATGACGATGCCCGGCGTGTCCTCCGGTAGCACCTCGAGGAATTCCCGAAGCGCCTCGGTACCCCCGGTAGACGCGCCTACCACCACGACCTTCTCGGTCGTCTCGATGATATGCCCCGAGCCGGGGGCAGGCAGCATTACGTCGGCGGTGAGTTTCGGAGCCACGTCGCGTATAGGAGCGGCTGGCGCGCGTCTACGATGCCGCGCCGCATAGGCGGCCTTGACGACGTCGCAGATCTCGACCTTCGATTCCTCCAGGAACTGCTTCGTGCCGAGCTTCGGCTTCTGGATGATTTCAACAGCGCCGTATTCCATCGCCTTGATGGCGTTATCCGAACCGGCCTCGGTCTTGCTCGAGCAGATGACCACCGGTATTTGGCTGGTCTCCATAATCTTCCGCAGGAACGAAAGGCCGTCCATCCTCGGCATCTCGACGTCGGATACAATGACGTCGGGGCGCTCGGTTTCAAGCTTCTTGAGCGCGAAGATGGGATCGGAGGCTACGGCCAGGACCTCTATGCCCGGGTCAGAATCCAGGAGTTCCTTGAGCGTCTGCCTGACTACGGCGGAGTCGTCTACGACCATGACCTTGATGCGTTCCATCTGGCTCCCCTCGGGTCAACTATAAGCGCTCGTAGACGGTGGGCGCAAGCCCGCGCAGCGGGAGGTCCATGCTCGTCAGCGTCTCGGAGTGTCCGAGGATGAGGTTGCCGCCGGTCCGCAGGTACCGGCACATGCGCCCGAGTATGCGCTCCTGCGTCGCTCTGTCGAAGTAGATGATCACGTTCCTACAGAATATCACGTCGAACTGCCCGTCGAACGGGAAACTGTCGTCCATGAAGTTGATGCGCAGGAAGCCGACCTTGTCGCGTAGCTCTCGCTTGATGCGCACCTCGTTCTTCGCGGGATCGCGGCTCCTGAGCAGGTATTTCTTCTTGTACGACGGCGGCACAGGGATTACCCTATTGGCGTCGTAGACGGCGTGTATCGCCGCGTCGAGGGCGCTCGTCGAAATGTCCGAGGCGATGATGCGGTAGTCGAAGCCCCTATGGGCTACGGCGAACTCCTCGAGGACCATGGCGAGGGTATAGGGCTCTTCGCCGGTGGCGCAGCCCGCTGACCAGAATGACATCGTGCCGCGTTCGCCGTCGCGCTCGAGCGCCTTGGGTAGGAGCCGCTTAGTCAGGATCTCGAAATGGTCCGGCTCCCTGAAGAAATCGGTCTTATTGGTGGTGACGACGTCTATCATGTGGATCAGCTCGGCGTCGTCCCCGGAGAAGACGCGGTCGATGTACTCGTCGTAGGTATCGATCCGCAACGCGCGCAGCCGCTTCTGAAGGCGGCTCTCGAGCATTACCCGCTTGGTGTCGGGCATCTTGATGCCGAGTTCCTTCTCTATGAAGGCCGACAAGCGCTTGAACTGCCTGTCGGAGATACCGACGGCGGTTTGACTCTCAGCGAGCATGGGCAACGGCATCCTCCATACGCGTACCGTGGGCGTTCGTCGATATCAGTGTATTGGCTACGCGCAGGGTCCGCAAGCAGGAATCGCCGGGACCCCCGCGTGCTCCGCCTATTCCCGTACGACCTGGGCGTACAACCGGCCCCCGATATCGTGCACGGCGTACATGACGCCATCTCGCGAACCGCGCCCGGTTGGCGGGACCCGGCCGCCAAAATCGAAGGGCTTCGCGCCTATCCAGCGCACCAGCCCGCCGGAGTCGTCGACGAGTGGTACCGGCGCTCCGCGCTCGACCACGCTCGACAGCCGCCCTCCCTCGAGCATCGCCTCGGTCAAGCCGCCGTCGCGCGCGAATACGCGATACAGGCTACGGCCGCCCGGCAGGCGTTCCAGGCTCAGGTCGATGGCGCCGTCGCCATCGTAGTCCCAAGACTGTACGGACGGGCCGGACAGCGTCTCACGATACTCGTAGAGCCCGTCGCCGTCCAGGTCGGCCTCGGCGTAGGCCGGCGCCGGCACGCCGTCAGGGCCGCGGGCCCAGACCCGGCGCGACTCGAAACGCCCGTCGGCGTCGACGTCCATACGCTCATCGTCAGGCACGCCGTTCCGATAGACGGTCCTGCCGACGCGGCGCCACTCGTCCACCCACCACGAGCGCGAGGCCTGGCCGTCGCTCAGTTCCACCGTGGTAGAAGCGCCGCGAGGTCCGGATTCGATCATAGCGTACGCGGCCCGTTTGGCGGCGGCCTCGGTCGGTAGCCCGTAGCCGCTCCGCGATACGGCGTACGGCGCCCCCGCGAGCCCGGCGATGCGGCTCAGCGACAGCAGCGGGAGCGGCATCGATGAGGGGCCGAAGGAATACATCCTCGAACCAGAGGTGTCCGCGTACGATACGTTCTCAGCATAGGGCCACGGCGCATACGCGACGACGACGGTCGTCGAGCCCGATCGCGCCGACAGCCTGGCTGGAGCGCCGGAGTCGAAAGACGCGGCAAATTCAGGCTCGCCATCCTGGTCGGCGTCGAGGGACCACGACGAAGGTAGGCCGTCACGGTACTCGGTGACCGATTCAGGATAGCCATCGCGGTCGTCGTCGCGGTACACGGCTCCCGTATACCCGGCGAACTCGCGACCGAACGCGGATCGGGACTCGTCGCTGGCCAGCAGGGAATAGACGGACTCGAGCGCCGATACCGTCGGGCGATAGTCGCCGGACAGGAGCTCGGATATAGCCCGCCGCTCGTCTATCAGCCCGTAGCGCAGGGCGAGCGCCGTAGAGTCGGCATCACGGCCCCCGGCGGCGCGGTACTCCCGGAGCATCAGCCTGGCCCGGTCCGCGGATGACGCGTACGGCGCCAGCGCGGCGAGGACTGACGGGTCGACCGACTTCAGCCGGTCGAGGGCCGCGAAGCCTGAGGCGACCACGGCGGCGTCCTCGGCTTTCAGGGACGGCCGTTCATCGTATCGTAGCCAGGCGAGAAGGGGGCGCGGGTCGAAGGGATACCTTCGTAACGACGATAGCACGGCCGCGCGGGCCTCGGCCTCGTCGCCCATGGCCAGGGCCGCCTTGGCTCCAATGAACAGCGACTCGGCGCTCGGGGGCAGTCCCGACAGGAAGCGTAGCGCCTCGGCCGGCCGTCCGGTTCGCTCGAGTATCCCCGCGTACAGCAGCCTCGCGCCGCCCTCGTCGTACAGCCTGAAGCCGCCGACGGATAGCGCGACCTCGAGCAACCCGGCCGCCGGACCGACTCCGTCACCTCGCGACAGTCGAGCGAGGGCCGACAGGTAACAGGCGTCCGGGTCGGTCGGCCGGTAGCTCAGGGCCTCGTCCAGCAGGGCCAGGGCCTGGTCGGTATGCCCGAGCGCCAGGGCCGCGACGGCGCCCTGGGTCAGCGAGGCGCAGATGGCGGCGTCCCTGGCGGTCGAGTCAGCCGCCGCGGGCAGCGTCGAGATGAGCAATAGCGACGCGGCGAGGGCTAGCGAGATGGCTGCCCCGCCGCGTCCCGGCCTAGGCCTCGTTGGCCTCCGGGGACTTGAAACCGAACATGGCCTTGATGTCGTCATCGAGCAGGGTCTCCTTGCGGATCAGCTCCTCGGCCAGGCTGAGCAGCTGGTCACGGTGCTCGGTCAGGATGTCGAACGCCTTCTTCTTGGCTTCCTCGAGGATATTGAACACCGCGCGGTCGATGCGCATCGCCGTATCCTCCGAATAGTCCTTATGCTGGGCTATCTCCTTGCCTATGAAGATCGGTTCGTCCTCCTGCCCGTACGCGACGGCTCCGAGCTCCTCGGACATGCCCCATTCGCAGGCCATCTTCCTGGCCAGGTCGGTCGCCTGCTTCAGGTCCTGGGCCGTGCCGGTCGTCGTCTCGCCGTACACTATAGTTTCGGCCGCGTAGCCGCCGTACGAGATGACAATCCTATCCCTGATCCAGCCGCGAGCGCGCGAGTAAGCGTCCTGGGCCGGTAGCGAGAAGGCCACGCCGAGGGCGCGCCCCCGTGGGACGATGGTCACCTTATGGAGCGGATCGGCGTTCGGCAGGTAATAGTGGAGCAGCGCGTGGCCGGCCTCATGGTAGGCCGTCGCTTTCTTCTCCTCCTCGGAGATGACCATCGAGGTGCGGGCTATGCCCATCATGATCTTGTCGCGGGCTTCCTCGAAGTCCTGCATCTCGACGACGTTCCGACCCCGCCTGACGGCGAATAGCGTCGCCTCGTTAACCATATTGGCCAGGTCGGCGCCGCTCATGCCCGGGGTGGCGCGTGAAAGCCGCTGGGCGTCGACGCCCTCGGCTATCGGCACCTTGGCCATGTGTATCTTGAGGATATCCTCGCGCTCCTGGATGTCAGGCATGGCGACGACGACCTGGCGGTCGAAGCGGCCGGGCCTGAGCAGGGCCGGGTCGAGGACGTCCGGGCGGTTCGTCGCCGCGAGGATGATGACGCCGTCCTTCGTGTCGAAGCCGTCCATCTCGACGAGCATCTGGTTGAGCGTCTGCTCGCGCTCGTCGTGCCCGCCGCCGTAGCCGGCGCCTCGCGTGCGGCCGACGGCGTCGAGCTCGTCTATGAAGAGGATGCACGGCGCGCTCTTGCGGCCCTGGTCGAAGAGGTCGCGTACGCGGCTGGCGCCGACGCCGACGAACATCTCGACGAAGTCCGATCCGGACATATGGAAGAACGGCACGTCGGCCTCGCCGGCCACGGCCTTGGCCAGGAGGGTTTTACCGGTTCCGGGCATGCCGACGAGCAACACACCCTTAGGTATGCGCGCACCCATCTTCACGAATTTCTGCGGGTTCTTGAGATAGTCGACCACCTCGAGGAGCTCGTACTTGGCCTCTTTCTGGCCCGCCACGTCGGCGAAGGTGATCTTACGGTCGCTCTCCTGGTAACGCTTGGCCCGACTCTTCCCGAAGCTGAAGGCCTTGTTGTTGCCCTGGGACTGTCTGAACACCATCCAGATCAGGAAGAAGCCGAAGAACCACGGGAATAGCTCCGCGAGGACGCTGAGCGGCCCCATCCTGGCAGACGAGCCCTCGACTCTGACCCCGCGCGCCTTGAGCTGTTCGAGGAGGCTAGCGTCGACGTAGGGGATGACGCTCGAGAATTCCTGGGACGAGCCGTCCTTGCCGCGTAGCGTGCCTTCTATGAGGCGCTGATCGACGATGCGGACAGAATCGACGTTGCCCTCCCCGAGATGGGTGAGGAACGTCGAGTACGGGATGCTCGGCGACGTCTTGGCGCCGTCGAACATGAACAGACCGACCGAGGCCGCGAGCAAGGCAATGAATAGTATAAGGGAGACGCGAGCATTGCGAGGCGGCCTCGCATCCGGCTTATTCGGCGTCCTCGGCGTCCTCGGCGTATTCTTATCGTCGAACTGCATCGATGTACATGACTCCTTTCAACTCCACTACCAGGTAGCCGCCGACCGGTTCACCGACCAGGGCATCATTCCGCCTATAGACGTCGCACAGGCCAACACTCGAGGCGAGGACGGCGACCAGGCCCAAGGCGTCCTCCACGACGGGCGTAGCCTCGCGCGAAGCCCCGCTCAAGCCGAGCTCGGATAGGATGGCGTCGACCCTCTTGGCGCCGCCCCGCGTGGCTAGACGATCGCCGGGCCGCCTGGAGCGGACGCACAGCGGCCACGAGAAGGCGTCCGCGCGCAATCCAGGCGCTTGCCCGCACGAGTATATCGTACAGCCGCCGCCTTTGCCTATTCGATACGATCCGGGACCGTTGGCGATGAGGCTGAAGCCGGAGTCGGCCCTGTCGGCACCGGCCGGGGCGGACAGGCGCGACAGGTGCGGGCCGAGGGCCTGTCGGGCCTCGATCCTGCCGCCGTTCCGCGAGAACAGGACGCCGGCCCCGGAAGCCAGCACCCCTTCGCGCCTAGCGGACGACGCGGCCGCCCGGACGAGCCGCCACGGCAGTCTCGTCGCTCCTGCGCCCTCGAACAGCGGCATGGCCAGCGAGTAGAGCGCTCGTATCCTGACGGCCTCCGGCGCGGCGTCGTAGCGACCCGCTTCGAGCCAATCGGCGCGGGCGCCATCGTCTCCTAACCCGAACAAAGCGTCGGCCAGAGCCGAGAGGGCTTCCTCATCGAGGCTGGCCTTCTCGGCGACCGTAGCCAACGACGCGCGCAGCGACGGGAAGACGTCCATCGCAGCGGGCACGAGCCTATGCCTGACCCGGTTGCGCAGGTATGCATCGGAGTCGTTGGTCGAGTCGACGCGGTAATCCAGTCCCTCGGCGTCGAGGTACGCAAGGATGTCGGCCTTGGCCAGGCCGAGGAGGGGGCGGCCGATCATCCCGGCAACGGCGGGGATACCGCGCAGGCCTGCGACGCCTGAGCCGGAGCAGAAGCGCATCAGGAGCGTCTCGACGCGATCGTCGGCGTTATGGCCGGTCAGGACGAGGTCGCTCGACGAAGCGATCCTGGCGCGCTCGAGGGCGTCGTACCTGAACCTCCTCGCGGCCGCCTCTATCCCGCCCTCCGCCTTGGCGGCCGCTTCGACGGCGCCCCGCCTCAGCGCCTCGACGATCAGCGGAACGCCGAGGCGTTCGCACAGCCCTACGACGAATTCACGCTCCGCGGCGAGCTCGGCCTCGGGGCGGATCGCGTGGTCTACCCAGCAAGCTGTGACGGAGACAGCTGCGGCCTTAGCCTCGATCGCCGTCGCATGGAGCAAGGCTACGGAGTCGGGCCCGCCGGATAGCGCCACGAGAACGGCTCCTAGGCGCTTCGGCTCGCGGGCCAGGAAGGTCCGCACGGCGGCCGGAATAGCCGACGCGCGCGTTCCAGGCCGTCCGACACGGTTCATGACGCACTGCCTCCACGAGTCGCAATAGCCGTACAATGATAAGGGCCGCCGAAATCGACGGCCCCGTAATGCGTGTTCTGGTTCTATTACTTCGCGGCGGGAGTCGCGGGAGCAGCGGCAGCGGCGGCCGGAGCGGCAGCGGCGGCGGCCGGAGCGGCGGCGGCCTCCGGCTCAGCCTCGGCCTTGGCGAACTTGACGAGCACCACGACCTGGTCGGCGGCGCTCAGCAGCTTGACGGCGTCGGCATGGGCGACATCACGTACGTGGATCGAGTGGTTAGCCTCGAGGCCGGAGATATCGAGCTCGAACTTCTCGGGCATATCCTTGGGCATGCACTCGACCTCGATCTCGTGGACCGGATTCTCGAGGATACCGCCGTTGCGGACGCCGACAGGGATTCCGATAAGGTGCACGGGCACCTTGGCGCGCATAGCGACGCCCTTCTCGACCTCGAAGAAATCGACGTGCAGGATCTTGCCGTGGAGCCAATCGATCTGGCGATCCTTGACGAGGCAATCGAACGACTCGGAACCGACGTTCAGCTTGACGATCGTGCTCTCCGATACGCCTTCCAGCGATTTCTGGAACTCCTTCGCGTCGAGCGAAAGGGCCGTGGTCTTGCCATGGCGGTTATAGATGATCGCGGGGATGCCGCCGTTTCTTCGAAGCTCGTTCAGGGCGCCCTTGGTGCCGACCTCGCGGGCTCCGGCGTTAATGACATGCTGGGTCATGGATGTCTCTCCTCGTACTGATCGTAATGTGTCGCGTTGGGACGGCAGGATTCGAACCTGCGAATGGCGGAACCAAAGCCCGCTGACTTACCTCTTGTCGACGTCCCAGTGGTACGCCGCCGCGCAAGGGACGTACGGCCAGTAGTTATACCCTAAAAGGCGTTATCGTGTCACGGGGGTATCGCGGCTCCGACGGTCGCTAGTCCTGCCCGTCGTCTTCGACGCCGGCGCCGGCCGTGTAGAGGGCCAGGATCTTCTCCTCCATCATGCTCCTGAAGCTCGGGCAGATGGGATGCGCGACGTCCTTATAATCGCCGTTCTTGGTCTTACGGCTCGGCATTGCCATGAAGATACCCGCACGGCCGTCTATGAGCTTGACATTATGGATAACAAAGCAGTTATCGAAGGTAACCGTAACGTACGCCCTGAGCTTTCCTTCGCCGGAGACCCTACGGATGCGGATATCGGTGATGTCCATGCGGCGCTCTCTCCTTACCGTTTGCGCTACTTCGCAGTAATTCTATATCGACTGATGAAGCCGCGCAAGCGGAAAGGCCGTGTACGCGCGATAGCGTTTCGAAAAGGATGCGCGAACATGTTCGGCATGGTCTGAAGAGGCGTAGATGCCGAAGACGACACTACCGGAGCCGCTCATCGAGGCGAATACGGCTCCGCTGGCCAAGAGTTCGGCCTTGCAGGCCTCGAGGGCAGGATAGTCGGGTACGAGCGCCTCGAAGAAATCGTTCCGGAACGGCCAAGCGGCAAGCTGGACGCGCTCGTACGAGTCGACCATGGCCTCGAGTTCCCTGTCCATGGCCGCATCGCCGGTGGCCGGCGGTACGCGGCCCGCCGCCCTGGCCTGGTCGAGGCGATCGTACGCGTCTTTCGTCGAGATCGGGAACCCTGGGTCGACGATCACCAGGGCGTAATCGAGCCTCGGCTTAATCGGCGTCAGCCTCTCGCCCCGGCCCGATACCGCGGCGCAGGCGCTTTCCATGAAAAAGGGCACATCGGAGCCGATACCCTCGGCGATACGAAGCAACTCGAGCCGGTCCACGGCGCCGGGAAACATCCGGTAGAGCCCGATCAACGTCGCCGCGGCGTCGCTCGAGCCGCCGCCGAGTCCCGCCCCGGCCGGAATACCCTTCTCTACGACAATGGACAGGGCCGGGATAACGACCCGTACCGCCGCCGCCCGGCGGAAGGCCATCGCGGCGCGCCAGGCCGTATTCTTCTCTACCGGGCAGTCGCACTCGCAGGCGAGGGTCGTCTCGTCCCCGTCGATGGCCGCGAGGCTCACCCGGTCACAGAGGGAGATGGCCTGGAAGATGCTAGCGATTGTATGGAAACCATCGTTCCTGGACGATCCGACAGCAAGATGGAGGTTGATCTTAGCGGGCGCCATCACTATCTTTGGCTTGGTCATGGGCATACTATAGCGATCGACGGCCGCCTACGCCAAGCGCAGAATAAAACGCATGTTTCCATCGCGATTATAGTTGACAGACCGCTCTGGTCTCTTTTAGATTTCTCCGTACCCACTAGTCCGGTTTAAGGCCGTGCGGGAGCGGGGAAGCCACAAGAGGGCTCATACGACGATACTTTATGGGGAGGATTGAAATGGATCCTATACGGGATACGGCGATGCCGGGAAACGCGTTGGAGCTAGCGCTCATGGGCGTCGGCGAGTACGCCCAGGTTCCCGAGGCTCCTTTCGTCCGCTTCGACGACTACGAAGATGAGTACGAGGACGACTTCGAAGACGAGGACGACTTCGACGACTTTTCCGAAGAAGAAGAGAGCTTCGACGACGACGAGGATGACGACTTCGACGACGACTTCGACGAAGAAGACGGAGAATCAGGGGATTTCGACTACGAGGACGATATCGACTATAACGATTTCGACGAATAGCCTCGGCAAGACGACGAAAGGCCGCGCCCCCGGACCGGAGGCGCGGCCTTTTTTAATCCGAGCGGGCGGGAGCCGCGGACGCGGGAGCCGTGGACGCGGGAGCCGTCGGGGCGCTGAGGGCCGTGATCTCGGCTCCGAACCACAGTTTCTCGAGCTCGTAGAAGCCTCTGGCCTCGGCGGTCATGATATGCACCACGAAGTCCCCGAAATCGAGCAGGCACCACTGCTCGTCATCGGCCAGGCCAGGCCGCCTGAGCGGCGAGAAGCCGAGCGGCCCGAGGTACTCCTCGACGCGGCGCGCGAGGCCCCTCAGGTGCGTCGAACTGGTCGCGCTCGTTACCACGAAGAAATCAGTCCAGGTCGACAGCTTGCTCAGGTCCAGGACGACCGTATCGCCCCCGTTATGCTCGGCTAGCATGGCCGCGCAGCCGAAGGCCGCCTCTCGTACCTCAGTCGCCACAGTTCCTCCCATTGAAATCCTTTCCGAGTATTATGACGAAGTCGGCTGGACTGGCGCTCGGAATCGCCTCCGCCTCGACGATCTTGCAGCGGATCACGTTGGCCACGCTCGTGGCCGAGACGAGGTCTCCGTAGCGGTCGATCACGCTGGTCTTCGCTACGTCGCTCGACTCGGCGTTCCCGACGGACACGACCTCGTAGCCGAAGCTCTCGAATATGTCGGCAGTCTTCTGGGCGAGTCCTCTCGTCGCGGTGCCGTTCAGGATCTCGAGCGTAAAGACCTTGTCGGCAATGGCGGTAGCGTCCGCGTTGAGCAGTGCGTTGAGCGACTGCTTGACTATGTCCTTGACGAGCTCGCCGTCCCAGTACGGGAACAGGAGCAACTTGCCCTCGACATAGCGATTGGCGCCGGTCAGGCGTTGCAGCACTATCCTGTCGGCTTCGAGTCGGACGAATTCCTCGAACAGGCGCCTGAGCGACTCAGGCTTCAGATTTGTCCTAAACAGCGACCTCATGACCGGAAACACGTCGTCGCGCATCGCGTAGTCGGACCGCTCGCCTAGCCGCCTGAGTGCGGCCTGGCTGAGTGACTGGCGTTTGGCGACCAGCTCCGAGTCCATCGCGTCCGCCTGGGTATACGAGGCGTAGACGAGAGTCTTGCGTCCATCCAGCACGACGAAGCCAGACGGCAGCGATACCGGCACCTCGTTGACCATGTCGGATATCCGCTCGGGCAGGAACACCGAGATGCCGTCGAGCAGATCGACGAGCGACGACAGCGACCCTTCGTCGAGTATCAGGTACCAGTCTATCGTCGCGCCGGTCAGGCGCTGCACCTCGTCGAGGAAGGGCCGCGGATCGTCGGGCTCGTACAGCGCGTCTATGCTGTCGACGCGGTTGAGCGACGAGATGATCAGGCCGGTCTCCGACGGTATGTCGAGCATGGCCGCCCTCGCGTTGCCGGGGTAGTACATCAGCAGCTGGGTCGACGCGGGTTTACCGGACCGTTCGACGATGAGGGCGACGTTGATGATCCGCTCCTCGGCCACCGCCTCCTCGACCGGGTCGACGCGTAGCGCCGACACCATGATCAGGACGCCCGCCACCGCGATGAGGAGAATACCCGCGAGGAACGCGATGCTTATGTCTATCCGTGATCGACCCATGCTACCTTACTCTTTCAGCTCGCGACGGCCGGGACCGCTACGCGCTACCGTATAAGCCGTTCAGCAGAATATACCGTACGGTCGGCTCAGGTACCAGCCAGGTCCAGGGCCGTCCAGAACGTATCCTGGAGCGAATATCCGTCGACGAGATTGGGAGTAGCATATTGGAGGCTCGCCTATGGGGGCGTTCCAGGGCGTCCAGCCCGCCGAGGCGCCTGGCCACGATCAGGTCAGCCAGGCGGCAAACGCCGTCGGGGTCCCGCCACGACTCGAACCCGGACGCCAGGTCGTCGCCGATCAGCAAGCCCGGGCGTCCCTCCAATGGGTACGCCGCGACGATACGCTCGAGCGTATCGACCGTATACGACGTGCCGCCGCGCTCGATCTCGCAGTCCTCCACGATGAACGCGCCGTATCCGTCGACGGCCGCCCGGGTCATCTCGAGCCGCGCCGCGGGTCCGGGATCGCCCTCCGGCCTCTTATGCGGCGGTATGCTCGAGGGCACGAGCGCCACCCGGTCGTAGCCAAATTCCAGCGCGGCCTCCTCGGCCAGCATCAGGTGACCGACATGGATGGGGTTGAAGGTGCCGCCGAGGATCAGGAGCTTCATGGTTCGGCGCCGGCCAGGCCCCCGGACGCCTGGGCTCGCTCGGCCTCCAGTACGAACGACAGGAACGCCTGCGAGATGGCGCCGAGCCCCTCGCCCGAGAAGACGGAGAGCCCGACGACGCGCTCGTCCGGCAAGGCCGCGCGGAGCTCGTCGAGGCGGCCGGCCGTCTCCGGCAGGTCGAGCTTGGTGCCTATAACGATGCGCGGCTTCGCTAGCAGCTCGGCGGAGAAGCCCCCGAGCTCGGCGAGCAGCACCTCGAAGGCACCCAGGAAGCCGTCGTCCGAAAGGTCGACGAGGAAAGCCAGCGCCGCGGTGCGCGAGATATGCTTAAGGAAGCGTATGCCCAGGCCGGCCCCCTCGTGGGCGCCCTCGATGATGCCGGGTATATCGGCCAGAATGATGTCGCGCTCGGCCACGGTCAGCACGCCGAGGTTCGGTATCTTGGTCGTGAAGGGGTACGGCGCTATCTTCGGCCGCGCGTTCGTACAGCGGTCGAGCAGGCTCGACTTCCCCGCGTTCGGGAAGCCGACGAAGCCAATGTCGGCCATCAGCTGTAGCTCGACGCGTAGCTCGACGCTCTCGCCCGGCTTGCCCGGCAGGGCCGTGCGCGGCGCCTGGTTGACGCTCGACTTGAAGTGCACGTTGCCCCAGCCGCCATTGCCGCCGCGCAGGAAGACCCACCGTCCCTCGCCGGAAGTGCCGAAGTCCATGAGGGTTTCGCCGGTCCCGGAGTCCTTGATGACCGTGCCCGGGGGTACCGGTATGACGACGTCCTCTCCGTCCTTGCCATGGCGATTCCGACCCATGCCGTCCTGACCCGCCTGGGCACGGTAATGCTTGGCATAGCGGATATGCACGAGCGTCCTCAGGTTGCGTCGCACCTCGAAGACGACATCGCCGCCGCGGCCACCGTCGCCACCAGCCGGGCCTCCGAGCGGCACGTGGGCCTCGCGCCTGAACGCCACGCAACCGTTGCCCCCGTTGCCGGAAGATACGGTGATCCTCGTCTCGTCGGCGAAATGTACCATCGCGCTACCCGTCCCTTCCGGAGATAGAAAAGCCGCCGCTCGGCCGATGGCCGGACGCGACGGCGTGAGGCGCGACTATCCGAAAGTCGCGCTCGATGCTGGCCGCGTCGCCGCGGCGAGGCCTTTAGGACTCTATCGGCTCGATGCCGGCGTACTTGCGGCCGCGGTGCTCGCAGAATACAACCCGGCCGTCGGCCTTGGCGAACAGCGTGTCGTCCTTGCCCTTGCCGACGTTCTCGCCGGGATGGATCTTGGAGCCGCGTTGGCGCACGATGATCGAGCCTGCGCGCACGAGCTCGTTGCCGTACGCCTTGACGCCCAGATGCTGCGGATTCGAATCGCGGCCGTTACCCTTATGTGGCATATAGAACCTCCGTCATCTCTCTAATAGAAAATCTATCAAGCCCGGATACTCGCGATCCACGCTGGACAATCCCACGGTCAGGAAGTCACCGACGCCGCGCAGCCTCTCGGCCATCGCGGGCGGGTACCGCCCAATCTCGAAGCTCAGGCTACCCGGCGCCGGGGCTATGCCCCTGACCGTAACGCCTTCGTAGCCGGCGGCCGTCTCGTACGCCGTCCTCAGGAGGACGGTGACTGCGGCGCAAGCCAGGTTGGCGCCCGCCCGGCGGTCGCCGGCGTGTCCGTCGGCGCGGGCGCCCTTGAGCGCCCCGTCCGGCCAGAACGATAGCCTAACGATAAGCCTATCAGGCCCCAACGATATCCTCGACCGTAAGGAGCGTGTAGCGCTGCCTATGGCCCTGGGTCCGGCGGTAGTCCTTCTTGGGCTTGTACTTGAACACGATGATCTTGTCGCCCTTCTCCTGGGCCTTGATCGTCGCCTTCACCTGGGCGCCCTGAACGTAGGGAGCGCCGATCTTGATCGTATCACCGGACACGAGCAGAACAGAATCGATGGCGACCGGGGTTCCGGCCTCGCCGTCCATGCGGTCCACGCGGAGAACGGCGCCCTTCTCGGCGCGGTACTGCTTGCCTTGCACTTCTACGATTGCGTACATCCTGTCAACCTCTTATGTTTCGTATGCCGAGGCCGAGGGACGTTGCCATCCGGTATCGGCCGACGCGTACAATGATCATGGCCGAGCCCGACCAAGAACCGGCGCCTCGGAACGGCGTACCGGCTCGATTTTATACTACGCAACTCCCGCCAATGTCAACCGAAGCGGCGACGGCTCGCTACATCGCCTCCAGGAACGGTATGCACAGGAGCTCGAGCCCGTTCTTGAGCACGACGAGCACCGCCTCCGACAGGGCCAGACGCGTCGCGGCCCGGTCCGGCTCGTCGCAGTTCAGGATAGGCTCGTCGTGGTAGAATTTGGAGAAGGCGCTCGCGACCGCGTACATATGGGCGGCGACGATAGCCGGGTTGTACTCGGCGCCGGCCTGCTCGACGGCCTCCGGATAGGAGGAGACGAGCCTGACGAGCTCCCACTCGGTCGGCGACGACAGTAGCTCCGGACGTACCTCTCCCTTCGCGGCGCCGCCCTCGCCCCGGTCGCGCTTACGCAGGAGGCTCGAGATCCTGGCGCCCATGTACTGGATATAGGGGCCCGTGTCGCCGTTGAACGACAGCGACTCCTTGGGGTTGAAGATCATGTCCTTGGAAGGCGTGGCCTGGGCCAGGTAGTAGTGCACGGCGCCGAGCGCTATCTTCTCGGCCGTATCCTGGGGGTCGCCGACGGCGTCCTCGCGGCCCTTGGCCTGGATCTCCTCGAGGGCCAGCTCCCTGAGCGAGTCGAGCAGCGAGTCGGCATCGACGACGGTGCCCTCGCGGGTCTTCATCCGGCCCTCGGGCAGGTTGACGAGGCCATACGACAGGTGGAACAGGCTATCCGCCCACTCGTAGCCGAGGCGCTTCAGTATGTAGAACAGCACCTTGAAATGGTACTGCTGCTCGTTGGCGACGACGTAGACCAGTCGGTCGAAGGGCCAGTCCGCATGCCGGTGGATGGCCAAGCCCAGGTCCTGGGTCATGTAGATGGAGGTACCGTCCTTGCGTAGCAGCACTTTCTCCTCGAGCCCGATCGGCGTCAGGTCGACGCGGACCGAACCGTCCTCGGCTTTGAAGAAGACGCCGGAGGCCAGCCCCTTCTGAACCTCGTCCTTACCGGTCAGGTAGATTTGGCTCTCGTAGTAGTACTTGTCGAAGGATACGCCGGTCCGCTCGTAGGTCCGCCTGATGCCGCCGACGGCCCACTCGTTCATCTTCTTCCAGAGCGCGATCGTCTCGGGGTCGCCGGCTTCCCACTTGACGAGCAGTTCCTGGGCCTTCTCCTCGGCCCTGGGGTCTTCCTTCTTCAGCTCGTTGAACTTGACGTAGTAGTCACCGACGAAGTGGTCGGTCTTCTTGCCCTCGTCCTCGGGGGTCCGGCCGCCGCCGTAGGCCATGTACGACAGCATCGACTTGCAGATATGCACGCCGCGGTCGTTGACCAGATTGATCTTCATCACCTCGGCGCCGTTGGCCCTGAGGATGCGCGCCGAGCTCTCGCCAAGCACGTCGTTCCGCAGGTGGCCGAGGTGCAGGGGCTTGTTAGTGTTCGGGCTGGAGAACTCTATCATTACCTTGGAGCCGGCCAGAGACGACGAGCGGCCGTACGACGCGCCGAGCGACCGCGAGGAGAGCGCCTGTTCAGCGACGGAGGCCCGGTCCAGGAACACGTTCAAGTACGGCCCGACGGCCTTGACGGTGCCGGCAGGCGCCTGGCCGGCCTTGGCCGACAGGCGCTCGGCCAGCGCCGCGGCGATCTGGGGAGGCCCCATGCGGAGGACCTTGGCGAACGGGAACATCGGAAAGCCGACGTCGCCCATGGCGGCGTCGGGCGGCGCCTCGGCCGCGACGGCCTCGGAGAGGGCCGGGTCGGCGCCTTTCTCTGCGAGCATATCGGCTACGGTCGCCGCCACCGCGGCTTTCCACGCTTCTCGTACGGATCTCACGGCTGGCTCCTGCTGGGCGATACCCGACTCGAGGCCGGGCCGCCATGGTATGGACGCCAGTGTAACGAATAGGGCGGCTCGTTTCAACGAGTCGAGCCGGGGCTAGGCCAAGCTTCGCTCCGGCCCGACGCAGGCGGAGATCGCCGCTATGAGCTCGCCCCTGTTCCAGGGCTTCTGGAGCACCGTAAAGGCCCCGGCCTCCTTGATCGTCCGCTCGATGGAGGCGGGATCGGCGTGGCCAGTGACCATGATGGTCCGTATATCGGGATGGAGGGATCGTATCCTCAGGAGGAATTCGTCGCCCTTCATGCCGGGCATGAGCCAATCGGAAATGACGAGTATGACCGAGACCCCGTCCTCGGACAGGGCATCGATGATCCTGAGCCCTTCGGCCGCGTCCAAAGCGGTCTCGAACCGGAACCGATCCCTAAAATGCGTCTTGAGCTCGCGCTTCATGGCCATCAGGATGATGGCCTCGTCGTCGACGCACAGGATCGCTTCGCTCTTCATAGACTGTCCGCTCCGTCGGGTTCGCCTGGCAGGCGCACCGTGAAGACGGTACGTCCAGGACGGCTCTCGAATGTGATCGTACCCCTATGAGTATCCACTATTCGCTTGCATATGTCCAAGCCCAAGCCCTTGCCCTCCTCGAGCGCCTTGGCCGATACGTATGGCTCGAACAGCCGATCGCGGATGGCCGGATCGACGCCCGGGCCGTCGTCCTCCACCTCCACGACGGTCGCCGCTCCGTCGAAACGCGCCCTGACCGTGACATTCCCGTCTATCCCGGCCGCGAACAGCGCGTTCGATATGAGATTCTCCCAAACCAGGTCGAGCCTATCGGGGTCGCCGTAGGCGCTCACGCCATCCTCGAGCTCGAAGCGAACGGTTCGGCCCGTGGACCCGGCCTCGCAGTAGCGGCCGAGAAGCTTCTCCGCTATATCGAAATCGACGAGGGCCGACTCGTCCGGCGGGGACAGCTCCAGATAGGCGTTCAGCGATCGTACGACTCCGGCTGAACGCCTCGCCGCCCTCGCGACGAGCGACGATGAGCCGAACATCGATCCGAGCACCCAGGCGACGTTGACAGCCTCGGGGCCGCGGGGCCCGGACAGGAGCGCCACGTCGTCTTCAGTTACGTCGACCCGCCCCAGATCGCACAGGTCGTCGGCCAAGTCGTCGGCCCCGATGCAACCGGCCTCGGCTAGCCGCTTGGCGAGCGCTTCGCGCCGCTCCCTGCCGACAAGGGGCGGATCGTCCTGCCGTTCGAGGAGCCGATCGACCAGCCCGGCCAGGGGAGCCGGCATCGCTCGGTAGGCGACGATGGCTTCGATGGCTTCCCGCCTGATCGAGGCAAGGTGATCGGCGGCCGATTGGGTGGACGCGAGCGGGCTATTGAGCTCGTGGGCTATCGCCGCGAGGACACGACCGACCGAGGCCTGGTACCTCGTCTGGACGAGACGCTCCTGGGTATTACGCAACTCGGCCAGGGCTCGCTCGAGGGAGCGCCCCCTAGCGGCGAGCTCCGCGTTGGCCAAGCCGAGCTCACGGGTGCGCTCATCGACCAAACGCTCGAGGTTCTCGTTTATATCGAGTAGGGCCCGCTCCGCGGCCTTGAATTCAGGGTAATGGCTTTTAACGGAGAACGACTCGTCGAGACCGAGGAGCTTGCTGTAGGTGTCCCCGAAGTCGCCGGGCAGGTCAGAGCGCCCGCTCATAGATCCTTTCGATATCGTCGGCGGATAACGACACGGGGTTGGTGGCCAGACAGGCGTCCATGGAGGCGAAACCGGCCAGCCGGGACAGGTCGGCCCGCGACACTCCGATGCCCGAGAGGCCGGCGGCTATGCCAACCCGGGCCCTAAGCCCGCGAACCAGCTCGAGTAGACGGGCCTTGACGCCTCCGGACGCTATATCGCCGGGGGACGCGCCCAGGTCGAGCGCCAGGTCGGCGTAGCGATCGCCCGCCGCCTCGAAGTTGACCTCGATGCCCGCGTCGAGGAGCAGCGCGTTGCAGAGGCCGTGGGGCGCATCCAGGAGGCCGCCGAGCGCGTGGGCCATCGCGTGCACGACCCCGAGGCCCGCGTTCGAGAACGCGCGCCCCGCCAGCATGCTGGCCAGCGCCATGGCCCCACGGGCGTCGTCGTCGAGGGGATCGGCTATGAGCTTAGCCAGGTTGGCGGCTATCAGCCGCACGGCGTGTCGCGCGTCGATATCGGTAAGGGCCGACGACGCGGTCGAAACGTAGGCCTCGAAGGCGTGGGTAAGGGCGTCCATGCCGGTCGCCGCCGCCAGCGCGGTCGGCACGGTCGATAGGAGCCTCGGATCGACGAGGGCCGCGTCCGGGACCATCTTTGGGCTGACGATGGCTATCTTGACCTGACGGTCGACGTCGTTGACTATCGCGAAGCGCGATACCTCCGAGCCGGTACCCGCCGTCGACGCGACGCAGACGAGAGGCGGCCCTGGCAGCCTGACCTTGTCGACGCCCTCGAAGGCCAGCACGTCGACGCCGTTGGCGACCGAGGCTACGATACCCTTCGCGGCGTCCATCGGGCTACCGCCTCCCACGGCGACTATCGCGTCGCAAGCGCCGTCCTTGAAGGCCTCGACGCCCAGGCGTACCTCGGTCGAGCGCGGGTTCGGGCTCACCTCGGTGAACAGGACCGGTTCGAGTCCCTCGGCCTCGCAGGCCGTGACGACAGCCGAGGTCCAGCCCGCGCTCACGAGGCCTTGGTCGCTGACGAGCATAGGACGCGCGGCGCCGAGGTTCTTGGCGTAGCGGCCGGCCAGATAGGCCGCGCCGTCGCCGAATACGGTCTCGGGAACCACGAATTTCCTCATCTGGTACAAGCGGCTCATGTCATTACTATAGACGCGCTTCGAGCGGAGCGCAACGACGAAGGTCCTATAGTCGCAGGGTCACGAACCGATCATGGCCAGGAAAGCCCGCTCGTCTATCACCTCGACGCCGAGGGCCGCGGCCTTGCGGCTCTTCTCCGAGCCGGACGCCGGGTCGTTGGTCACCAGGTATGACAGGCCCTTGGCCACCGAGCCCTTGACCGATCCACCGAGCGACTTGACGATGGCCTGAGCCCTCGAACGCTTCATGGTCGCCAGCTCGCCGGTAAAGCAGAACGACAGCCCGGATAGAACGCCGCTCGAGGTCGATGGCGGCTTGATGGCGAGCCTACCGGTCGCCAGGGCGGCGTCCATCTCGTCGCGCAGCTCGACGAGCCCGGCCGCCAGCGCCTCGGCCATAACCTCGCCGAAGCCGTCAACGCCCGACAGTTCCTCGGGCGTGGCGGCCCGAAGCTTCTCGAGAGTGTCGTAACCGGCCGCCTGGACCTTCTCCATGGAAAGGAGTCCCAGGCCCTCGATGTCGAAGCCGGCCACGAATTCCGCGAGCGTCACCGCGTCGCGGGCGCGCAGGTTCTGGACGATCTTGGTGGCGCTCGCCTCGCCCATGCGCTCGTACGCCGCCAGCTCCCCGACCTCGAGCCCGTAGAGGTCGGCGATCGTCGTCAACCTGCCGGAGTCGAACAGCCTGCGCAGGATCGTCGAGCCGAACTCCATCACGTCGAGCGTGGCCAACCATTTCTCGAGCCGGTGCAGCCGCTTCTTGGGACAGGCGGCGTTCGGGCAGAACAGCCTCGTGCCGTCGTCGGCGAGAGCCGCGCCGCAGGAACAGGTCTCGGGTACGGGTATGTCGCGGCTGCCCTGCACGTCCTCGACGAGGCCCTCGATCTTGGGAATGATCTCACCGCGCTTGACGACCGCCACCCTGGCGCCGAGCCTGAGGCCCATGCCGCGGAGCACACTCAGGTTGGCCAGGCTGGCGCGCCTGACGGTCGTTCCGGCCAGCCGGACCGGCTCGATGATGCCGACGGGCGTATAATTGGCGCCGGACTCGCTCCATTCGACGTCGACGAGGATCGTCGTCGCTTCCTCGAGCGGGAACTTGAAGGCGATCTGCCGCTCGGGCCGGGCGCGCCTCATGTCGTCGACGTCGACCTTCCTGGCCTTGACGACGAGGCCGTCGATATCGAACCGCAGGGACTCGCGGGCGTCCATCACGCGGGCGCGATAGTCGATCACCTCGTACGGGGTCGCGAAGACCTCGGGCTCGGCCACGTCGAAGCCGGCGGCCCGGAGCCAGGCGATCTTGTCGAGCTCGTCGTCGAAGGGCGGCTCGGGAGCAGGGGCGAATAGTCCGCCGGACTCGCCGTCATAGAGGCCCCTCGGCGCCGCGTCGTAGCAGACCACCTCGAGCCGTTCAGCGCCGACACCATCCTTGCGCTTCATGATACCGTTCGCGGCGTTCCGGCAGTTCGCCTTGTCCGGGAAGTGGTCGCGGTGGGTAGCCCTGGACATGACGACCTCGCCGCGTACCGCGCCGCTCCAGGCGCCAGGCAGGGTCGCGGGTACGCCGGCCATGCGTCGGGCGTTCGGGGTAACGTCGTCACCGACACGGCCGTCGCCGCGTGTGACCGCGCGCACCAGGCGGCCGGACTCGTACTGTAGCTCGAGGCTGGCGCCGTCGAGCTTGTGCTCGACGACGTACTCCGGCAGGGAGGCCTTAGAGCACCAGGCCAGGAACGCCTCGGGGTCGGCAGCCTTGGCCTGGCTACCCATGGGCAACACGTGCCTGGCCTTGGGAAAACCGTCGGCCGCATCGGCGCCTACCTTGGCCAGCACCGGGCTGTCAGGCGCCAGGGTCGACAGTTCGTCCCAAAGCGCGTCGAACTCGGCGTCCGATAGCTCGGGTCTACCGTTATAATAGAGGTCCTGGTGATGGACGACGAGCCGCTCGAGCTCCCCTATCCTCGCCGTTCGTGTTTCATCGGATTCCATCGCTCCCCGCCTCGCGTGTCGTCTGCCGCGCCCTCGGCGCAAACGGCATTGTAGACGCGCCGCCGCCCCCGGTCAACGCCGAAGGCACTACGCCGAAGGCACTACGCCGAAGGCACTACGCCGAAGGCATCCCCGCTTGACCCGAGGGGCCCGGCCGAACTACCGTTCGCTTGGGCTCGTTCGAGGACCCGAAGGCGGGACGTATGCCGAGAGGCGCTGGTTTCTTTTCCGGTAAGATGGCCGTTATTCTTCCGTCGGCGTTCATCAATAGCCTGGCCGTCGGCTGCATGTCGCTCGGCATGCTGTTCGCCGTCAAGGACCTGTTCGGCGCCGGGCCTGGCCTCGTGGCGTCGCTCGGTGCGCTGTGGTCCACGGCCTACCTGACAGGCTGTATCGTCCTGCGCGTCCCGGCCAGGCGCCTGAGGCCGAGGACGGCGATGACCGTCATGCTTCTCGGTAGCGCCGTTTCGGTGTCGGCGTTCCTGGCTTACCCGGGCCTGTGGCAAGCCTTCGCCTCGTACGCGTGCTTCGGTTTCCTGACGGCCTTCTTCTGGCCGCCTATGATGGGCTGGCTGTCCAAGGGCTACGAGGGCGCCGAACTCAACCGCGCCACCAGCATGTTCAGCTTTTCATGGAGCATAGGCGGCATCATCAGCTCGTATATGGCCGGCCTCCTGTCCGAGCGCGGCAAACTCCTGCCGATCATCGTCGCGGCGGCCCTCCTGCTCGTCAACGCGGCCTTCGTCACCGTCTCGAGGTTATTCGTCCGTTTGGACGAGGAGCCATCGGCCGAGGCCGCCGAGGTTGAAGCCGTCGTCGACCGCTCGACCCCCCTCCGCTATCCGGCTTGGCTCGGCGTATTCCTCGCCTACGCGGTGATGGGCGTCGTGATCAACGTATTCCCGGTATTCGCGAGCGACGAGCTCGGCCTAAGCGAGTCGACGATAGGCTTAGCGTTGACGATACGAGCCGCGGCCACGACGGTCGGGTTCCTGGCGCTCGGCAGGCTGACGTTCTGGCAGTTCAAGCGAGCCGCCATCCCGGCCCTGTCCATCGCCGCCGCCGCCACGGTCGCCCTCCTGGCGGCGGCCCGGAACGCTGCGGGCTTCGCCTTAGGTTTCACGGTCATCGGGCTACTCCAGGCCATGGTGTACAATAACTCGCTGTTCTACGGGGTGAGCGGGGCGTCCGACCGCGACAAGCGGGCGAGCGTGCACGAATCGGTCCTGACCTTCGGCCAGATAACCGGATCGGTCAGCGGCGGCTTCGTCTACCAGGCCCTATCGATGCCACCAGTGTTCATAGGCTTGGCCCTCTTACTGGGCGCCGGAGCGGCCGCGCAGGCCGTCATGGTCTACGCGGGCCATCGTCATCCGAAGGCCCGCGTCTGACCGCAATCAGCCGCCGCTCTTCACGAAGGCGTCGCGGTAGCCCATCGACCTGACCCGCACGAGGGCCACGCCGCTCTCGTCTCGGGATAGGGGGCCTACGAAGACCTTCCAAGTGGCCTTGCCTCCGGTCGTCACCTGCTGGACGACCACCATGTAGCCGACGCTCAGACGCGAGGCCGCGTCCTTAGCGGCCGCCTCGCTGGCGTAGGCGCCTATCTGTATGTAGTAGCGGCCCTTCTCGAGCGCGCCCGAGACGATCGTCGCCGCTGGAGCGGAAGCCGCTGGAGCGGGAGCCGCTGGAGCGACCTTGGTACCCGCCGGCTTCGTCTCCACGGCCGGCGCCGTCTGAACGGGCGGCTTCGGGCCTGTCGGCTCGATGGCGACGAGGTACTCCTTGGGCGAGTCGAGCGCTACGGCCGGAGTCTTCTCCTCGGTCGGCTCGACCACGTAGGGAGCGGTCTCGGGCTTCTGCTCCGAGGCGTCTGCCAGCGCCACGTCGGCCTTCTCGGCAAGGGGCTCAAGTCCGGCAGCCGCGTCGACGGCTGGCTGCCTTCCGGCCTCGGCCAGCTCGACGCCGGCGGCGCCGTCGACCGGGGTACCGGTGGCCATCGCCTCCACTTCGGGACCACCTGTCGCCGTCGCCTCGGCCTCGCTGAGCGCCACGTCGGCCTTCTCGGCGTAGGGCTCAAGTCCGGCGGCCGCATCGACGGCCGGCTGCCTTCCGGCTTCGGCCAGTTCGTAGGCCTCGTCGCCCATCGGTGCCAGTCCGGCGGCCACGTCGACGACCGGGCTCTCCTCAGGCTTTCCCTCGGCCTCGGCCAGCTCGACCGCGACCTCCTCGCCGTAGGGGCCCAGGCCGCCGGACATTACCACGCTCGGCTTCTCCTCGGGCTTTAGCTCGGCATCCTCCATGGCCACGTAGGTCTCGGCGGCGCCGAACTCCGGCGTCTCGAGCGCCAGGGCGGACGGCCCGACCGACGCGGGTACCAGGATCTCGCCCTCGGCCAGGCTGGTCGCGGGGATATCGTGGACCGGGGCGCTCAGGCCGGCCAGCATGACTTCAGGTATCTCGTCGGCCTCGAGCTCGGGCCAGGCCAGCTCGAGACCGAGCCTAGCCTGACCGAGCGACGGCGCGGCTCGGGCGAAGGCTTCGGCCCTCTCGGCGTCCGGGACGGCCGGGTCGTACATGGCGTACGACCCGTCGAACGACGCTCGGGACGGCGAGTTCAGCGCCAGGGCGCTGGCACTCTCGGACGAGGGGGCCATAGGGTCGCGCAGGTCGGCGCTAGCCTGCGGCTTGTATCGCTCGGGTACGGCCAGCGCGAAGGCCGCCGCCCTGGCCTCGGAGACGGTCACCGGGTCGGCCAAGGCTATGGCCGGAACGCGTAGCGCAGGGGCGGATGGGCCGCGCACGGCCACGTCCGGCCTGGCGGCCGGCGATTCGTAGCGCTTCGGGGTAGCGCCGACCGCGACGCGTAGCGGCGTCTCGTCCGGCACGGGCAGCGACATCGCCACCGCCTCCGGAGCGGTCGCGGCAGGAGCCTCGGGAGCCGACTGTGGCGTAGCCACGGGCGCCGCGACGGCTGCCTTGGTTGTCGGCCCTTCTGGCTCGGGCAGCTGAGGCAACACGATCGTACGGACCGGCCTCGGCTTCGACGAGGCGAGCGATTCGGGCGTTTCCTTGCCGATCGGCTTAGGTTCGGCTATGGCCACACGGCTGGAGGCGGGAGCCACGGCGGGAGCCTCGCGGCCAATGGCCGAAGGCGCGGCTACGTGAGGCGGAGCCGAGGCGACGGCCGGGGCCGCGGCTTGAGGCCGAGCCTCTGCTGCGGCGGTAGGCGAAACCGGGATCGCCGGAGCAGAGACTGCCGGGGCGGCGGGTTCGGCGACGGCTGGAACGGTTTTAGACGGGGCCTCGGGCTGGACGCGGACGGCGGATACCGCCGGCTGCCTGGAGGTGGACGGGGCCGCGGGAGCCAGCTCGTAGCCGAGGCGCCTGAGCTCGGCGGCCGCCAGGAGACGCGGATTGATGTCCGGATCCATCGAAGCGCTCGTCCCGGCGGAGGGGGCGAGCTCGACGGCGCTCCGCGGCTCCGAGGCCCTGACCCTCGTCACGCCGCCGCGCTGCAGGCCGAGCGCCTCCGCGGCCTCGACGGACAGCATCATGAAGACGCCGGAGCTCTCGAGGCCGCGCGTCACGATCACCGTGACCGAGCGTCCGTTCTCGAGATTAACCACATCGATGGAGGTATTACGCGCGAAGGAGTTGCACGCGGCGTAGTAGCCCGACGAAGGGAAATCCCCGTAGGCTCCCATCATCGCGCTGCCTTCCCATGACGAAGCCGACGCGAGGGCGACGAGCGCCGCCAGGCCGAGCGTCAACGCGATATTATGCCTCTTCATATCCGTCATCCCCCCGCGAAACGCTAAGGCTCCGCAACGCGCCGCCGCAGGCGGCCGAAATGGCCGATCCGACGGCCATGCACGCTTTCTCTATATCGATGCTCGCCTTGGAGACGGGCGTAGCCGCCGGAACCTTCCCTCGCGATACCTCGGCGCCGTCGGGTACCCTGAGTATCCTGTAGCTGCAGGCCGGCACGACCGTTTCAGGCGCGTACTCGGCCAGTACCAGGATGACGAAGTCGACGAACCCCTCGACAGCGTCGGCTCCCGGAGAGAACGCCTCGAACGACGCGTCGTCGCCCGGGGCCGGCCTGGCGTTCGTAGCGATAAAACCGGACTCGAATAGGCCGTCGAGCATACCGGCGATGACGTGCTCGGAGGATAGCGACGCCGGTCCGTCGGGTTCGACGCCCCGCTCCATAACGGAGACCTCGATGGTCTGCGCGACCAGGCGAGGGGCGGCCGCCGCCAGGGCGAAAAAAGCCGCAATCGCGAGTCTTCTCATCGTTCGCATCCTTTTCTTCTTGGAATATCGGCCAGACGGACGACATGATTTAGGCGTATCGTCGATACGGGGCTCAGCCTTGTCGGCCCTCTCCCCTTCGTGCTAGCCTCGGGAGGGTTCGTTCATCGGGCGGAACGGCGATCACGGAGGAGCGATGGAGTATTTCGCCGTACAGGTATGGACCGGCAAAGAGGATGAGTTCGCCGACGCGCTATCGGCCGATCCGCGCGTCGAGGCCAAGGCTATGGTGCCCAAGCGGGCCCTCGAGATACGGCGGGCGGGCAAGGTACGGCGCGAGGAGCGCCCCCTCTTCCCGGGCTACGTCTTCATCGCGACCGACGCCGATCGCCTGAGCGACGACCAGCGCTGGTTATTGCGTGGCTCGAGGAACTTCGTACGGGCGCTCCCGAACAACGCCGAGCCGAGGCCGGTCAAGGAGAAGGACCGGAGGCTACTCGCCCACTTCATGTCGTTCGGGAAAGTTGCCGATATATCGAAGGTACGTTTCGACGCGGACGATCGCATCGTCGTCGTCGAGGGCCCGCTCAAGGGGCTCGAGGGCCTGATCGTCAGGGTCGACGCGCGCAAGCGCCGGGCCAAGATACGCCTGGACATGTGCGAGAACTCGTTCCTCGTCGACATGGGTTTCGAGATACTCGACCGGGCGGCGAAAGGAACCGAGGGCAGCGATGGAGATGAATCCCGACAACCCTAGGATATACATCATCGGCGCCGGCTTCGCCGGACGCGCGATCGCGCGGGAGATCCGGGCCAAGGCGGTCCTCGGCACCATCGTCGCCTTCCTCGACGACGACGAGGGCAAGCTGGGCAGGCGCGTCGACGGCGTGCCAGTACTCGGCCCCATCCGCGACGTGGTCAGGCTGCTTGCGAGGGAGCCGGCCGACGAAGCCATCATCGCCATGCCAAGCGCACCGAGGGAACTGTTGCGCGAGCTGTACTTCACGCTCAAGCACGCGGGCTTCGCGCGGATACGCATACTCCCGGATGTAGCGCAGATAGTCGAGGGCGATGCCCACCTCGTCCAGGCCCGCGAGATAGACCCACAGGACCTGCTCGGGCGCAGCCCCGTCTCGATAGGACTCAAGAAGAGCATCGAGTGGTTGGCCGGAAAGCGCGTGATCGTCACCGGGGCCGGCGGTTCGATAGGCTCCGAGCTCGCGAGGCAGCTCCTGTCGGCCGGAGTCGAGCGCCTGTACCTGTTCGGCCACGGCGAGAACTCGATCTACCAGATAGACCGCGAGCTCAGGGGCCTCCAGTCGGGAGGCGTCGGCGTGTCGACGGCCATTGTCCCCGTGATAGGAGAGCTCAAGGACCGCGACTACATGACCGACGTTTGCCGCAGGCTCAAGGCCGACGTCGTGTTTCACGCCGCCGCGTACAAGCACGTCCCGATGATGGAGGCCAACACGGTCGCCGCCATCGAGAACAATGCGTTCGGCACCCGGAACCTCGTAAGCGCCTGCCTCGCGTCCGGCGTCAAGCGTTTCGTGCTCGTCAGTACCGATAAGGCGGTCGAGCCGCTGTGCGTCTACGGCGCCTCGAAGTTCCTGTCGGAGCGCCTCGTGCTCGACGCGCAGGATCGGGCCGGGGCCGGGGAGCACTACATGGTCGTACGCTTCGGCAACGTGCTCGGTTCGCGCGGCTCCATCCTGCCCCTGTTCAAGGGCCAGGTCGAGCGCGGCGGCCCGGTAACCGTCACCGACCCCGCCGCCAGCCGATACTTCATGACCATCCCCGAGGCCTGCTCCCTCGTGCTCAAGACCGGCGGCGTCGGCTTGGGCGGCGAATCGTACCTCCTGGACATGGGCGAGCCCATACTGATACGCGAGCTAGCCGAGCAGGTCATACGCTTCTCCGGCCTCAGACCCTACGATGACATCGCCATCGAGTACATCGGGCTCAGGCCCGGCGAGCGCCTCGAGGAGCGGCTGTACTCGCCCGACGAGAGCCTCGCCGCTACGGAATTCCACAAGATCAACCGCCTGGAGCGGCATGGGCCCCGCTTCGACCTCGAGGCTGCCATGCGCGCGCTCGAGCCGATATGCTTCAGGAGCGACGATAGGCCGGACGCGTACCGTAACCGCAGGCGTCTTCGGGCCGCGCTCAGGTCCTTCATACCCACGGTAGAGGAGCTTCCCGATGAACCCGAATACTGACTTCATCCCGTTCGCGCGGCCGTCGATCGGTCCCGAGGAGGAGGAAGCCGTCCTCCGCGTGATGCGCTCGGGCTGGCTTACCACCGGGGCCGAGGCGCTGGCCTTCGAGAAGGAATTCGCGGACTTCGTCGGCGCGCCCCGCGCCCTGGCCGTCAACTCGGCCACGAGCGGCCTGCACCTGGCGCTCGAGGCGCTCGGCATCGGCCCGGGCGACGTCGTCGTCACCAGCCCCTACACCTTCACCTCGAGCGCCGCCGTGATACGCCACCTGGGCGCGGAGGTGGCCTTCTGCGACGTGGCGCCCGGATCGTACAACATCGACTCCGACGCGCTCGGCAGGCTCCTGGCGACGACCAAGAACTGCCGGGCGATCGTCGCCGTCCACGTCGGCGGGCTGCCCTGCGACCTTCGCGCCCTGCGCGCCTTAGCCGATCGCTACGGCTGCGCTCTCGTCGAGGACGCGGCCCACGCCTTCCCGTCGAAGACCGCCGATGGCTACGCCGGCGCGATAGGCGACGTGGGCGTCTACTCGTTCTACGCCACCAAGACCATCACGACCGGCGAGGGCGGCATGCTCGTCACGCGGGACGGGCGCCTGGCGGCCCGCGCCGAGAAGATGCGTATGCACGGCTTCGACCGGGCGGCCTGGGACCGTTATACCGCCAAGAAGGCGTCCTGGCGCTACTCGGTCGTCGAGGCCGGCTTCAAGTACAACCTACCCGACCTGCTCGCCGCGATCGGACGGGTTCAGCTGACCAAGGCCGAGCGCTTCCTCGAGGAGCGACGGGCGATCGCGGCCCTGTACGACGAGGCCTTCTCGGGTGTTCGAGGGCTCGAACTTCCGCCGAGGGGCGATGGGCACGCCTGGCACCTATACTCGCTGCGTACCCTGCCGGAGCGCGGAGGCCTAGCCAGGGACGAGTTCATCGAGTCGCTCGCCGAGCGGGGCGTCGGCACGTCGGTCCATTTCATCCCGCTCCACACCATGCCCTACTACGCGGGGCGCTACGGCCTCGAGCCGGGATCCATGCCCAACGCCATGGCCATGTTCGAGCGCACCCTCAGCCTGCCGATCTGGCAGGGCATGGGACTCGACGCGGCGCGGCGCGTCGCCGACGCCGTCCTAGCCGTCGCGGAGGCGCTGCACGCATGAGGACGGCCCGGGCGAGCGACCTCTCGATGGTAGGGCGCCTGTCGGATTTCCCTCTCCTCGACGCGGTCTACGTCGGGACGGTGCGCTCGCCCGTATCGAGGGGAGCCATACGATCCATCAGCGTGCCGCACCTGCCACGCGGCTACCGGAGCGTCACGGCGGACGATATCCCAGGCTCGGCCCGTATCGACAGTATAGGCGCCTCGGTGCCCGTCCTGGCCTCGGGGCGCGTCGCGTACCGCGGCGAGCCGGTGGCGCTGATCGTCGGGCCGGACCGGCTCAGGGTAGCCGAGGCCGTATCGATGACGGCGGTACGCGTCGACGAGGAGCCGGCGTCGTTCGGATACGAGGCCTGCGAGTCGAGGAGACTCGTCGCCGCCTACTCGACCGATAGCGGCTCCGTCGACGCGGCGCTGGCCAAGGCCGCCCGGGTGGTCGACGGAGAATACAGGATGGGTCCGCAGGACCATTACTACCCGGAGCCCCAGGGCGCCGCGGCCGGCTTTGACTACGACAAGCTGATCGTTTTCTCGTCGACTCAATGGCCCTTCCAGGCCAGGGACGCCGTCGCCCAGGCGCTCGGAGTCAGGAAGGATGAGGTGGTGGTCCGGACCACGTCGCTCGGCTCCCACCTGGACGGCAAGCTATGGTACCCGTCGCTCCTGGCCTGCCACGCGGCGATCGCTGCCAGGCTGAGCGGCAAGAACGCGCTCCTGCTCCTATCGAGGACCGACGACTTCATGTACACGACGAAACGGGCGCCGACCCTCGTCTCGTACCGGGCCGGACTCGACGAGGCTGGCAAACTCGTAGCGATGGACGCGAGCGTGATGATCAACGTCGGCGCCTACGCGCCGTTCGGCGCGGAGCTGGTCGAGCGGGCCGCCAAGGCCGTCGCCGGCGCCTACGCCTGCCCATCCCTGCGCGTCGCGGCCCGGGCGGTCTCGACGGACCTGCCGCCGATGGGCGCCTTCATGGGGCTCGGCACCGGGCCGGTAGCCTTCGCCGTCGAGCGCCTGGCCGAGGACCTGGCCGACGCCGCCGGTATGGATCCATACGAATGGCGCGCCATGAACGTGGCCAGGCGCGGCGACCAGACGCTCGGCCCACCGCTCAGGAAGGGCGCGCCGCTCGATGCGGTCTGCGACAGGCTGCTCGCCATCAGCGACTACCCGCGCAAGCGATCGTCGTTCGAGCTGATACGCAAACGACGCCCCGACCCGTCGTCCCCGCCCGGCTACGGCATCGGGCTGGCCTTCGGCCCTCAGCGGCCGGCCACGGCGCTTTCCTGCCGCGACGCCCAGGCTCCCTCGGTCGAAGTGACCCTGTCGAAGGACTCGACGCTGACCATCCGCTCGAGCGTGGCGTCGGGCTCGGGCGCCGTGACGAGGATCTGGAAGCGGATAGCCGCGACGTCCCTCGGACTCTCGCCCGAGGCGGTGGAGGTCGCGACGCCCAGCACCGACGAGGTACCCGACTCGGGGCCGAACGTGTTCTCGCGGCGGATCGGCGTCGTGACGAGGCTGATAGGCTCCGCCTGCGACGGTCTGGCCTCCAAGCGCTTCAGGGAAGCGCTGCCGATCACCGTCAGGAAGTCGCAGCGGGCTAGGTCCGCCAAGGCCGCGCCCGAGTCGCCCCTCGACGACGCGTCATGGGGCGCCGCCGTCGTAGAGCTTGAGCTCGACCCGGTGGACGCCGCTCCGCCGGTACGCGGCATCTGGCTCGTGGCGAAGGCGGGCCGCATCCTGTCGCGCGAGGACGCCGCAGCGGCGCTCGAGCGCGACGCCGCCGTGGCGCTCGGGCTTTGCGTCGCCGAGTGCCTCGACCTGTCCGACGGGCCGGCTGATCCTGGCGACCTCAGGCGATACGGCCTCTGGCGGATCAAGGACGCACCTCCCATTCAGGTGGAGTTCGTCGACGACGACGCCGAGCCCAAGGGCATAGGCGAGCTGGCCTACTCGCTCGTACCCGCCGCGTTCGCCAACGCGCTGAGCCAGGCGCTCGACTCGCCGTGGAACGCGTTGCCGACCTGTCGCCGATCGGAGGGCGTCGACGATGATAGTTGAATTCATCCTGAATGGAGAGGACGTCAGCCTGAAGGCCGACCCCCTCGAGCGGCTATCCGATCTCCTACGCGAGCGCTTCGACCTGACGAGCCTTATGAGCGATTGCCGCGAGGGCGTCTGCGGCAAGTGCGTCGTCTTCCTCGACGGGCTCCTGGTCAATTCCTGTATGGTACCCGCCTTCAAGGCGAGGGGCACCGAGGTCGTCACCTACGAGGGCTTCAAGAGCACCGAATCGTTCGCGACCGTCGAACGCTCCTTTCGCGAGGCGGGGGCCGAGCTATGCGGCTTCTGCGACTCGGCGCTGTTCATGGCCGCCGGCTCGTTGATCGAAGCGACCGTCCGCCCCTCCGAGGAGGAGATCATGGAGGTACTGTCCTCGGTATACTGCCGTTGCGTCACGCCGTCGCGAGCCCTCGGGGCGGTCAAGGCGGCGCTCGAGTCGAGCCTCGGAGGGAAGTACGGCCGTGCGCGTTGACGATGTATCCGCGCCCCAGACGATAGCGGAGGCCGTCGCCGTATTGAAGCGTCAACCCGGCGCGCTGCCCTGGGCGGGCGGCACGCTGATACTGACGTCCCGCGGTAGCGATGGCGCCCCGGTCTCGGTGCTCGACCTCGGTAGGATACCCGAGCTGAGGGCCGTCAGCCGCTCGGACCGCTACCTGGAACTAGGCGCCTGCGTCAGGCTGGCGACGATACAGGCCCTGCCGGGGAGCCTAGCGCTCCAACCCCTGCGAGACGCCATCGGGCTCGTCGGCACGGCTACAGTACGCAATCTGGCCACGCTCGGCGGTAACGTCGCCTCGCGCGACTCGTTCATGACCTGTTTTCCGTCCCTGGCCTGTATGGACGCGACCGTGGAGCTCCGCGACGCCTCGGGCTCGCGCTGGACCGGCATCCACTCCCTCGTCGACGGTTCCGGGCGACCGGCCTTCCCGGCCGCTACCCTGCTGACCCGGATACGCATTCCTACCGCCCCCTGGGACGCGTTCGCGCTCCACCGGCTCGGCGAGCCGACGAAGGGGGACGCCTTCGCGTCGACCTTCGCCGCCGCCGCCCGTTTCGAGAAAGAGACCATATCGGAGCTGCGGCTCATAGCGTCGGGGAGGACGCTGGCGCGCGACCGCGCCCTCGAGCTTTCGCTGATAGGAAAGAGGTTGCCGTTGACCGTAAAGGACGTCGAGGAGGCCCAGGAGGCCGCGCGCGAACAGGCGATCGAGGCTGGTTTCCCGGCCAGGCTGGCCGAACGCTTCGGCGCGTACGTCATGTCGTTCCTGGCCAACGTCCAGGAAGGCGGGAGATGAACGGCTCACTATATTTGGTGCCGGTGCCGATAGGCGACGGCGACCCGGCGGACGAACTGGCCCCGAGGGTACTCAGGATAGCGGCCGGCATTCGCGACTTCGTCGTCGAGAACGAGCGCAGCGCCAGGCGCTTCCTATGCCGCGTCATGGCGCAGGACGCCCTCGATGCGTCGCGCTTCGGCGTGCTGGACGAGCATACGCGGCCCGAGGATGTGCGGGCGCTGCTGGCGCCCCTGCTGGCCGGGCGGGACGTGGCCATACTGTCGGAGGCCGGTAGCCCCTGCGTCGCCGACCCGGGAGCGGCCCTGGTGGCGGAGGCAGCCGAGGCGGGGATCAGAGTCGTCCCCCTGCCCGGCCCGAGCTCGATCCTGATGGCCGTCATGGCCTCGGGCCTCGGGGGCCAGCGCTTCGCGTTCGCCGGCTATCTACCGCCAGACCAGGCCGGCAGGGAGGCCGCCCTGCGCGCGCTCGAGGCCGACTCGAGGCGGCAGGGTTCGACGCAGGCCTTCATCGAGACGCCATACCGCAACGACGCCATGGTCGCCAGCGCGGCCTGCGCACTGGCTCCCGATACCGTGTTCTGCGCCGCGATCGGCCTATCGACACCGGAGGAGCGCATCGTTCGCATGACTGCCGCCGCCTGGAAAGCCGGGCCCGTGCGCATAGGCAAGAAGCCGACGGTATTCCTGCTGAAGGCCGCCGACGGCAACCGGGGCGGGGCCAGCGGCCGGGACAGGCGCGGAGGATCGCCTTTCGATCGAAAGGCGCAGCCCGATCGAAAGGCGCCGCCCGATCGAAAGGCGCCGCCCCGCAAACGCGGATCTTGACGATTCCGCATTGAAGGTTACACTGGCATAGCCATGCATCATCAAACGGACCTATTAGCCCAATACCAGAACGAAACCGCCGCGATAACGCCGTTCGCCCAGGCCCGCATGGGCCTGAAGCCGGGCCAGACCGTCGTCAAGCTCGACACCTACGGGATCATTTGCGTACCGTACCGCCTATCGATGGCCGGTGCGGTCCTCGTCGCGTCCTTCTCCCGCGAGGAGCTGGCCTTCTTCCAGAAGTACGTCAACGGCCTGGCTGGCCTGACCCTCGTGTTCCAGCCGGGCAACGCCCAGAACCCGATGAAGATCTTCGCCCGCTGTACCCTGCGCTCGGTCAGCCCCATGAAGGGCCGCGAGTCGATAGGGCTGATCGACGTCCTCTTCAAGCCCTGCCCGCCCGACCTCGTCCAGACACTGATCGACTACTTCATGCTGCTCGACCGGCTCAAGGTCGAGTACGACGACTACAAGGGCAAGCCGATATCGATCAACCCCGATACCGCCAAGACGATGGGCTACAACAACTACTGTACGATAGGCTACGCCGGGGCCCAGGCCAAGGTCGCGCTGTTCGCGTTGGCCAGCGATACGGCCGACTTCCTCGTGCCGATGAACGGGCCGATCCTCGAGCAGGACAAGCCTATCCTACTCAAGCTGTTCTTCCAGAGCTACCAGTTCACGGTGGCCGGCGCCGTGGCCTCGGTAGCCAGGCTACAGAACGGCGTCCAGAAGGCGCGGGTCGCGCTACAGTTCTCGTCGGAGCTCGTCTCTATCATCGAGCAGTACCGCTTCTCGGAGCGCATAGCCAGCAAGCCGGCTGCCGCGCCGGACCAGTCGGCCTGATCGAGCCTGACCGTCGCCGCGCCGCTTAGCCCGCCAACGTTGCCAGTTTCTCGCGAATGAACTCGCTCTTCTCCTTGAGCCCTATCGGGCCGGTCGCTATCATCATCACGTTCGGCCGGTGCGGGTCGAGCCGGATCTTCTGCCCGCTCTCCTTCATCAGCCGGAGTAGCCTATCGACCGATATCTTCGAGACCTTCGAGAACTCGACGGTGACGAAGCCCTTGCGCTCCTTGAGCGTCGCTATCGACAGGCGCTTGCACAGGAGGCGTATCTCGGCGAGCGCGAGGAGGCTCGAGGCGTCCTCGGGTACCGGGCCGAAGCGGTCCTCGAGCTCCCGGTACAGAGCCTCGAGATCGTCCTGGGACATGATCGAGGCGATCTTTTTGTAGATCTCCATCTTGACCGCCTGCTGGCTGATGTAGTCGTCGGGTATGTAGCCCGAGTACTCGAGCTCCAGGTACGGTTCCTCCTCGGGTTTGTACCCCTCGTCCGATAGGCGGGCGACAGCCTCGTCGAGCAGCTTGAGGTACAGGTCGAAGCCGACCGAGTAGATGTCGCCGGATTGCTCGCGGCCGAGCAGGTTCCCGGCCCCGCGCACCTCCAGGTCCTTCATCGCTATCTTGAAGCCCGAGCCGAGGTCGGTGAAGTCCGAGATGATCTGTAGCCGCTTCATAGCCAGTTCCGACAGGGCTCGGCCGTCGGGGTAGAACAGGTACGCGTAGGCGAGCCGGTCCGACCGACCCACGCGACCGCGCAGCTGGTACAGCTGGCTGATGCCGTAGATGTCGGCGCGGTCGATGATGATCGTATTGACGTTCGGTATGTCGATGCCGTTCTCGATGATGGTCGTGGAGACGAGCACGTGGAAGCCGCGGTGGATGAAGCGGTGCATGATGTCCTCAAGCTCGCGCGCGTCCATCTGCCCGTGGGCCTTCTCGACCATCACCTCCGGCACGAGCCGCTGGATGAAGGCCATCGTGTCGTCGAGGCTCTGTACCCGGTTATGGAGGAAGAAGACCTGGCCGTCGCGCTCGACCTCCCGCCGTATCGCCTTGGCGATCAGGTCGGGCTGGAACTCGTCGACCACCGTCTGGATGGGATGCCTGTTGTTCGGCGGGGTCGTCAGCACCGACAGGTCCCTGATCTTGAGCATCGACATGTGCAGGGTCCTCGGTATGGGCGTCGCGGTCAGCGTGAGGCAGTCGACGTTGGCCCGCAGCTCCTTGAGCCGCTCCTTGTCCTTGACGCCGAAGCGCTGCTCCTCGTCGACGATCAGGAGCCCGAGGTCCTTGAACGCCACGTCCTTCTGCAGGATGCGGTGCGTCCCGACGAGCACGTCTATCGAGCCCTCGGCGACGCCGGCCAGCGTCTTCTTCTGCTCCTTGCGGTCGACGAAGCGCGACAGCATGCCGAAGCGCACAGGAAGGCCCCTGAAACGGTCCTGGCAGTTCTCGTAGTGCTGCTCCGCGAGTATCGTCGTCGGCGCCAGGAAGGCGACCTGCTTCCCGCCCATCACCGCCTTGAACGCGGCGCGCATCGCTATCTCGGTCTTGCCGTACCCGACGTCGCCGCAGACCAGGCGGTCCATCGGGCGCTCGCTCTCCATGTCGCGCTTCACGTCGTCGATGCACGACAGCTGGTCGACCGTCTCCTCGTAGGGGAAGGCCGCCTCGAAGGCGGTCTGCCACTCGCCGTCGGGCGGGAACGCGAAGCCCCGGGCCAGCTTGCGCCTCGAGTAGATGCGTATCAGCCGCTCGGCGAGGTCCTCGACCGACTTCTTGACCTTGTTCTTGCGGTTCTCCCAGGATTTGGAGCCGAGCCGGTCCATCCTCGGCTCGTCGCCCTCGTTGCCGATGTAGCGTTGGACCAGGTTCGACTGCTCGATCGGGACGAAGACGCTCTCCTCGTCGGCGTACTCTATCTTGACGTAGTCGCGGTCGTGGCCGAGCACCTTGACGCGCTCGATGCCGACGAAGCGGCCGATGCCGTAGTTGACGTGCACGACGAAGTCGCCCGGGTTGAGCTCGACGAAGGTGTCGATCACCTTCGACCGTACGCTCTTGAGCGACTTGGGCGCGCGCTTGCGGCGCCCGAAGATCTCACCCTCGTGCACGAAGGCCAGCTTGGCCTGCGGCACGGAGAAGCCGGCCGACAGCCCGCTCGGGTGCACTGCCACCTCGTCGCGCGCGATCAGCGAGGCGATACGCTCAGCCTGCACCGCGTTCTCGGCGAACACGCGTACCTCGTAGCCGGCCCGCAGCAGCGAGTCGAGCTCGTCGCGGAAGTAGTTGACGTTGCCGAAGAAGGACCGGGGCGGCTCGGAGCCGAAGGCGAGCCGGTCGCCCGCCGACTCGTCCTTGAGCGACCAGCTCGAGAGGACCCGGGACAGCGCGGCCGCCTCGCGCTCGAAGTCGACAAGCAGGGCTTCGGGCGGCGGCACCGGTCCCTCGAGCAGGGCCTTGCGGTACAGGCCGCCGTACTCGCGCTTGACCGCCTCGCTCTGACCCAAGAGGCGCTCCCGCTCGAGCAGCACGACGACGTCGTCTGGCCCGAGATAGCCGAACAGGCTCGACGGGCCGCCGTAGGCGAGCGGGTACAGGAGCTCCTCGCCCTTGGCCTCGCCGAGCTCGGTCAGCGACTCGACGACGGACGCTATGGCCGGCGAGCGGTCCTCGCCCGAGGGGCCGGGACAGGCCGCGAGCGCCTCGCCGACGCGGGCCGCCAGCTCCGGCGTCCAGACGCACTCCCGCGACGGCCTGAGCAGCACCGTATCGGGACGCTCCGGGTCGGAGGCCTGCGACACCGGCTCGAACCTGCGAATCTCCTCGACCTCGTCGTACTCGAAGACTATCCTGAGCGCGCTCTCGTCGCCCGGCATGAAGACATCGAGCACCTCGCCGCGCAAGGCGAACTCGCCGGAAAGGCTCACGCGCGGTACGCGCAGGTAGCCCCAGGCCGCAAGCCGGTCGGCGAGCGCGCCGGCATCTATCTCGTCGCCCTTGCGTACCCGAAAAAGGCCTCGCTCGAAGGCCGAGCGAGGCGGCACCGGCGTCATGGCGGCGCGCTGGCCCATGACGATGACGCGCGGACCGTGGTCGTCAAGCACCGCCGCGAGGGCCGCCGTCCGTTGGCCGAAGGCCGCCGAGCGCGGCTCGACCGGCCGGTAGGCCGCGGCGCTCCACCAAGGGAACACCATCGCCTCGGCGCCGGCGGCGCGGCAGTCGTCGACGAAAGCCTCCGCCTCGGCGTCGGTCGGCGTCACGACGAAGTAGCGCCGGGACCCGCCGCTCATCCTGGCCGCCTCGGCGGTCATGAGCGCCGCGAGCGGTTGCTCCAGCTCCGAGCAGTCCACCGGGAAGGAGCCTTCGTCGATGCGCCGAAGGGCCTCGGCCAACGGCGGATGGCCCGCGAGTCGTTTCGATAGCGTTTCAAGGCGTAAGGAGTTCATATAAAACGTCCGATATTTGAAGGAGGATAGCGCGCCGACCATAGTACACGAATCGCGGCGGCGCGCACAAGGAGACGCAGCAGTGCATCCGAATCGAGGCGTCTTGGCCGCGCTGGTCGCCGCCCTCTGCCTGGGCGCCGCGGCCGCCCAAGCCGAACTAACCATTAGCTTCTTCGACAAGGCGGTCTATACGCCTGGCTCGGACGTCTACGTCAAGGTGACCGTCAGGAACGACTCGCCGTCAACCTGGCGCTTCAAGCTGGCCGACGAGAAACGCCTGTCGGTCGGCTTCGAGGTCCGCTCCCTGGCCAATCGCCGGCTCGAGGCGAGCGATTCCTGGAAACGGGCCATGTCGTCGAGCGCTCCGGTCTACTACCGCGAGCTCGCCATCCAGCCCGGCGAGGAATACTCCTTCGTCGAGAATGTGGCCGACTACGTGGCCCTATCGGAACCGGGCGCCTTCTTCGTCGTATGCACCCTCTATCCGGAGCTCTCGGGCAGGACGGCGGAATCGTCGACGATACGCTCGAACGCGCTGTCCCTCTCGATCAGGCCCGGAGCGCCGACCCCCGCCGTGGCCGAGCGTTTCGTGGCCGGCACCGCGGAGATCCTCAAGGCCGAGCGCATCGGGCCCGACGAGGTCGTCTCCAGGACCATACGGGCCAGGCAGAAGGGCCGATGGAACGAGTTCTTCCTCTATCTTGACGTCGAGCGCCTCCTCAAGGCCAATAGCGACAAGAGCCGGTCATACGACCGCGAGTCCGACGACGGGCGGCGGCGTATGATCGATTCGTACAAGGCCGACTTGATGGCCAGCGTCGTAGACGCCGACATTGTCGTGGTACCGAGCTCCTTCGATATACTCGAGACGCGGTACGGAGCCTCGTACGGTACGGTGCGCGTAACGCAGAAGTTCGACTACGACGGCTTCAAGATGGTAAAGGAATATACCTACGAGCTCGAGCGCCGCGACGATATATGGTATATTGTGGCGTACACCGTACGGAACAAGGGTACCGAATGAAGGCTCTCATCGTCGTCCAGGACGACGCCGTGGCGGAGGTGGTCAGCTTCTACCTGCACCCCCTCGGCCTGGACATCATCCATTACCGGGATCCCCTCAAGGCCCTGGACAACCTCGACGAGATCATGCCAGACGCCGTGATCATGAGCGCCCGGGACTTCCCGCGGCACTGGAAGGCCATCGTCGTCGGACTACGTTCGGCGAGGCCCAAGTCGGCCTGCGCGGTCATCCTGCTCAAGGGCGACTACTTCCCGTTCGAGGAGGCGGCCAAGGCCGCCTACCTCGGCGTGAACGGCGTCGTCAAGGAGGACCTCTCCGACAAGGCCGAGCTCGACCGCTTCCAGCAATTGCTCAAGCGCTACGTCGAGGTGGACGACGCCAGAGTCTCCGACCGCCACGCGCCCGGCCCCTGGGACCGGCTCGGCTTCATCTTCTGTCATCCTGTAACCTACCAGCCGATAGCCGGAGCCATCGAGACCATTTCAAGCTCCGGCCTGTCGTTCATACCCGAGACGAACGCCGCGGTCAGCGACATGGAACCCGGCCTCGTGCTCGAAGAGGCGTCACTCAGGCTCGATAGGGACATCCTATCGTTACGCTGCAAGCTGATACGCAATGGGCCGGTCATGGCCTTCTCGTTCGAGGGATGCGAGCCTGAGCGCGACGCCATCGCCGACTACATAGCCGGAAGGGCCGAGCGCGAGATAAAAGCCCTGTTGAACCGTTGAAGCACTCGGTGCTATTATGTCGACATGAATGTCAACGTACCGTGCGATCAGCAACGAATCGCTGATTTCGCTAGAAAACTGAAGGCAGTCGGGCATCCCATACGGCTCAGGCTGCTATGCCTCATCGCCCGAGAACAGGATCCATGCGTATCGGACCTCTGGCAGTGTCTCGAACAGCCCCAGCCGGTCATTTCCCAGCACCTGGCCATACTGAAGCAGGCCGGGATCGTCAGCGCCGAGGTCCAGAAGACCAAGCGCGTCTACTCGATCAGCGATCCGTTCATCAGCGACATGATCAGGAAGATGGTAACCGAGGCCTAAAGGCCGACGCGATCAGGGCTGGCCTCTCCTGACCGCCGAGCGCGGATCGCTTAGCCTCGCGCCGGCCCGCGCCGATAGCGGCGCGATCCCCTGATCGGCTATCACCCCCCACAGCATCAGGGCCGGAGCCCTGGCGCCGGCGACGTACAGCGCGTCGGCCAAGGTGAACAAGTTCGCCGCGAAGCCAGTCTCGTCCAAGTAGGCCATGACGTCCCTCCTGCCCCGAGCCCTCGCCATGAAGTTCTGCAGGTCCGTCCACACATAGTCGCCGTCTCTGGCCTTGAGCATGGCTATCGCCCTCGAGAGGATCATGTTGACGGCTATGGCCGCGTGCCTCGGGGCGGCGGCCCTCCCCCGCTCCAGGTAGAACGCCGCCAGGGAGGCATGAGCTGACTTCGAGTAGGAGTCGTCTAGGCGGTACAGCGTCATGAAGCGATTGAAGCCCTGCTCCGTCAGCGTCGCCAACATCGCCTCCTCGAGGTACCGGTCCACGCCTGAGTCGAGCCCCTCTATGACGCGCAGCATCACGTTCTCCCAGGCGACATACTCCGATCTCGCCTCGTACAGTTCGGCCATGGCGTAGAGTATCGAATAGGCCTCGCCGGGTACCTCCAGAGCCTCGCGCATCCCGTAGGCGCGTTCGTACTGGAGCTCGGCGAGGGCGAGCTCCCCCTCGATGAAGAACAGCCGGCCCTTCCAGTACTCAGCCTCAGGATAGAGGGCGAGGAGGCGCACGCACTCTCGCAGGCGCTCGATGGAGTCGCCGAGCTCGCCCAGGGATCGGTACTCGATCACGAGCAGGAGCACCTCGACGAGGGCGCGGTGGCTATCGGATATGCGTTCACGTCGCAGGTCCTCGAGGAGGCCGCTATCGCCAGGCCTGCGCCCGGCGGCGAGTCGAGCGTAGTCTCGTTGGATGAAGTCCTCGCGAGCCAACGACGACAATACCGCCTCGATGGAGTCGCCGGCCTCTCGAGCCGCCTTGGAATCGAGCCCCTGGTCGAGGCGTACGGCCGCCGACGTGAACGCGTCGCGCCGGATCATCAGCGCGCGGTCGAAGTGCACGAGGGCCGCCCCGAAGTCCTTGTCGGCGTACGCCCGCTTACCCAGCTCCAGGCTCAGCCACGCCGGTTGGGACGACTGAGCGACGATCGGGGCCGCCGACGCGATGACGGCTAGAAGCGCCGCCACGGCGACGCGTAATCCTCTGGTCATAATCGGGCGAGTTCCTCCCCGAATACAGTATCGGCGTCTTCGGGCGCGCACGTTCGCGTTATTTCGCCCTTGCGGAATACCATCACCTTGTCACCCGCCCCGGTAATGCCTATATCCGCGTGCCTGGCTTCTCCCGGGCCGTTGACGACGCAGCCCATGACCGCGACCGTGACCGGCTTCCGTATCGCGTAGATACGCTCGCACCAGCGCTCCGTGAACGCGTGCGTGTCGAAGCCGGCCCGTCCACAGCGAGGACAGGATACGATGTCGGCGCTCCTGCGCGAGCCGGTCGCCAGCGCTACCAGCTCGACGCCGGCCAGCACCTCGTTCGAGGGGTCGGCTGATAGCGAGACGCGTATCGTGTCTCCGACGCCGTCGAGCAGCAGCGGGTATATCGCCGCGGCGCTACGCACGCAGCCCTGGACGAGGGGACCGGCCTCGGTAACGCCTATATGGAGCGGTATATCGTGCTTCGACGAGAACAGGCGGTTGGCGCGCACCGTTTCCTCGACGCCGGAGGCCTTCATCGATACGATCACGTCCCGGAAGCCCAGCTCGTCGAGAGCGGCGACCTCGCGCTCGGCCGCGGCGACTATCGCCGTACCGCGGTCAGGCTCGTCCCGCAGGTCGGCCGGCAGGCTGCCCGCGTTGACGCCTATCCGTATCGGCACGCCCTTGTCGGCTGCCTTCGCGGCCACCTCGCGAAGCTTCCACGGCTCGCCCAGGTTTCCCGGGTTGACGCGTATCTTGGCTATGGGAAAATCGAGACAGCGCAGCGCGATACGCCAATCGAAGTGTATGTCGGCGACGAGCGGCAGGTCGACCCTCGACGCGAGGGCGCCGAGTAGCTCCGCTTGCTCCATGTCCGGCGTAGAGAACCGCAGGATATCGCAACCGAGGGCCTCGAGACCGCGGACGCCGTCGGCGACCGACTCGAGCCCTCCCGAGCGCAGGGGCGCCTTCCACATCGTCTGCACCGACGGCCGGTGTCCGCCGCCAATTATGACGCGCCCGACCTTGACGGGCCTTGTCTTGCTTACCATGGGAGCCATTATATACGGAAGCGGAACGAAATGGGAGCGCCTCAGTCGGACAGGAGCCGATCCAGACGCTCTGCCTAAAAAAAGACTGGAGTGGGCTCGCGCCCCCTCCAGTCCCGAAGGCCTAATCGCTACGGCCTAGATAGCGCCGAAGGTGAAGGCCATCACGAACAGCGCCACCGTCTCGCAAAGGCCGACGACGGTAATGTACTGGCCGAAGCCCTTGCCCGTCTCGCCGAACGCGTCCGAGGAGGCCGCGCCGGCCTGTCCCTGGGCGATCGCGGACAGCGCCATCGCCAGGCCGCCGATCACGCCGGCGCCGAGGAGAAGCGCGGGGTCCTTCGTCGAGACGGCCATGCGCTGCATCAGGATGAAGCCGTAGATCGTCTGCGTAAGCGGCGCTCCGGCGAACACCACGAGGAGGAACGACGCCGGCTTGTTGGCCATGTAATTGCGCTTCCAGGCCCCGATAGCCGCCTGCCCGGCGATGCCGATGCCGATCGCCGACCCTATGGCCGCGATCCCTAGAACGGCCGCGACGCCGATCATGCCCATATTCATGAGATGCTCCTTTCCATGTCGGTCCGTTCTGCCTGAACGGTATCCCTGAACGGTTCGTATTTATAGCCGGACCACTCCATGCCGAGGTGGCCCGAGAACTCCAGTACGTTGAGCCGTACGCCGTGCACGATGACGGACAGCACGCTCATGATGATATTGAGGCCATGCCCGAACACGAGCAGGGCTATGCCGGCCGCGAACATTATAGCCTTGCCGAACATCGGTCCAGCCATATTATTGACCGTCTGGCTTATGGCTAACCCCGCGAGGCCTACTGCCCACAGGCGGATATACGAGACGATGTCGGCGAAGATGTTGACGACGCCGAGGAACACCGAGACGATGTTCGCCATGCTGGCGAGCACGCTCTTGCCGAGCGCCGAGAAGAAGTTGCCGCCGCCCTCGTAGTTGGCGAACATGAAGTTGAGGACGAAGCCCGCCCCTATCGAAACCAGCGACCAGGTCGGTATCGGGTGTTGCGTGGAGCTGATCACGAGGTTGAGCACGACGAAGAACATGCCGGCGACCATCGCGAACTGACCGAGCTGCCCGATGAACTTGAGCGACGGGAAGTCGCGGCGGATGTTCATCAGGTGGGCGATGGACAGGTGCGCCAGGCCGAGCATGAAGCAGAGTATCTTGACGTTGTTACCCGAATCGGGATTGGCGTTCGATACCCAGTACACCGACAGCGACTTGAGAAGGGTCGGCACGCGCTCGGGCGGCAGGCCGAACCAGCTCATCGTCAGCGCTCCCCAGACGACGGTCGTCGCCGCGAGCACCATGAGGAGCCTGATGAAGTCGGGCACCGGCTTGCCGGAGGCCTTCGACTTGATCGCCAGCGCGGCACCGGCCAGTAGCAGGATGCCGCCGTAGCCGCCGTCGCCGAAGATCATCGCGAAGAAAACCGAGAAGAACAGGAGGAACAGGCCGGAGATGTCGTACTCGCGGTAGTTGGGCACGGTGCCGAGGAAGTCGAATACCGGCTGTATCATCCTGATGATAGCCGGATTCTCTATCTTGGTAGGCGGCTGCTCCTCTTCGAGCGGGTCGTCGAGGAGTAGCCCCCAGCCTTCCTTGGCGGCGAGGTCCGACAGGCGCTTCTCCTCCTTGGCAGGCACCCACGCCGCCAGCCAGGATACGCCGTCGCCGGCGGACATGCCGGAGCGCAGGGCCTCGAAGGCCATGTCGCGCTCGACCCTGGCCAGCGCCTTCTTGAGACCCTCGGAGCGCGGCGCCTCGGCGGCCATCGCCTGGCGGGCCGCCGAGGCCCTCGAGCGGGCGTCGATCAGCTCGGCCTCCAGCTCTGAAAGCCCCTTGGCGGGCAGGCGGAACTCGACGCAGTCGCTCGGCAAAGCCGCTTCGGGTCCGGCGATCACGGCCAGCCTGACCGACCCCTTCGCCTCGCCGAGGCGGATGAAGTCCGACCCGAACGACGCGGCCTCCAGCTTCTTGGCCGACAGCTCGACGAGGCGGAGCGGTATCCCCTTGCCGGATAGTTCCGCGATCGCGGACGGGTCGAAGTCTCCCCACGGCCTGATGCGCTCTATCTCGCGGGCCGTCGCCGCGGCCTCGTCGTTCGCCGCCTTGGACTCGGCATCGAGGCGGCGCACTCGATTGGCCAGGTCGAGACCGTCGCGCATGTTCAGCTCCTCGAGCTGCTTCTCGGCCTTGAATTCCGACAGGAGCCCGATCGCCTCGCGCATAGCCGCAACCGAGGCCGACAACTCGTCATAATCCCCGCCTACGCCCTCGAGGGGCTCGACGTGGAGGCTACCGAGCCTGCGTAGCGTGTGGAGCGCCTCTTTCTTCTCGCGCTCCATCATCATGACGAAGGCGCGTTTCATCGGGGCTATCATGACGCTATCCTCTCGACCTTGCGCTTGGCCATCTTGCCGCGGACGACCTGGGCGGTCTGCTGATCGCCGAGGTAGATGCCGATCTTCTTGATGCTCGCGGCGGTCTCCGGGATCTTGACCTTCTCGAACAGGTTGACGCGTTGCGTCGTCGTGCGCAGTTCCCGGGATAACCGGGCTATCTGCTCCTCGAGCACCTTGATCTCGAGGTCGAGCGTCAGCATGGCCCGCAGGCGCTCGAGCGCCCGGTCTATCCAGAGCGGCTTGGCGAACAGGTCATACTCGTCGATCGCGAAATCGGCGTCCTTGAACACGGGGATGTCGACGCCTGCGATGTTGCCGACGCTCGTGCGTATCGTCCCCGAGGAGATGATCCAGCCGCCGTCGGGGCGCTTGATCGCGTCCTCCTCGCCGAAGACCGCTACCCAGGCCTGGAATTCGGCCAGGTGCCGGTCGCGCTCGGCGGCGATGTCCCGCGCCCTGGCCTCGATCCCGCGGATCTCGGTTTGCAGCTGCTGTTTCTTGAGCTGGAGCGTCGGGAGGTAGCGCTTGTACATTTTGAGCGCGTCCTTCTGCTTCTTGAGCTCGTTCTTAGTCAGCTTGATCTTTGCCACGACTCATGCCTTCTTGGGCCAGAACTGGTCTATCAGCTTGGATTGGAGGCCGGTCTCCTGGGGCTCGAAGCAGGCCGCCAGTATCTCCCAGCCCTTGTCGAGCGCGCCCTCGAGCGGGATGTTGACCGACAGGTCCATCATCTCGCTCTCGAACAGCTCGCCGTACTTGAGCAGCTTCTGGTCCCAGGCCGACATCTGGAAGCCCATCGACTTCTTCTCGAGAGTGTCGCGGTAGGCGGAGAACAGCTTGATCATGCCGTCCATGATGGCGCGATGGTCGGCCCTGGTGCGGCCGTTGACCTGCTGCTTGAGGCGCGATAGGGAGCCGAACGGCTCGATGCGGCCGCCCTTCAGGTAGAACTGGCCCTCGGTGATGTAGCCGGTGTTGTCGGGCACCGGGTGGGTCACGTCGTCGCCGGGCATCGTCGTCACCGCGAGGATCGTGATCGAGCCTGAGTCGGCGAAGTCGACAGCCTTCTCGTAGCGGGAGGCCAGCTGCGAGTACAGGTCGCCGGGATAGCCGCGGTTCGACGGCACCTGCTCCTGCGTGATGGCTATCTCCTTCATCGCGTCGGCGAAGTTGGTCATATCGGTCAGCAAAACGAGCACGTTGAGGCCCTTGAGGGCGAAACGCTCCGCTACGGCCAGGGAGATATCCGGCACCATCAGGCACTCGACGACGGGGTCGGCGGCGGTGTGCACGAACATGATCGTCTTCTGGAGGGAGCCGCCCTCCTCGAGGGTATCCTTGAAGAACAGGTAGTCGTCGTACTTGAGGCCCATACCGCCGAGGATGATCAGGTCGACCTCGGCCTGCATCGCGATACGGGCCAGTAGCTGGTTGTACGGCTCGCCGGAGATCGAGAAGATCGGCAGCTTCTGGCTCTTCACGAGCGTGTTGAAGAGGTCGATCATCGGGATGCCGGTGCGCACCATCTCGCGCGGGATGATGCGTTTCGTCGGGTTGACCGACGGGCCGCCTATCGGGATCAGGTTCTCGCTCAGCGTCGGACCGTTGTCACGAGGCTCGCCCGAGCCGGTGAAGATACGGCCCTTGAGCGAGTCGCCGAAGCTGACGCGCATCGGGTTGCCCAGGAAACGCACCTCGTCGCCGGTCGAGATGCCTCGGCCTCCGGCGAAGACCTGGAGCGAGACCATATCCTCGTCGAGCCTATTGACCTCGGCGAGCGAAACGCCGAAGCGCGTCTTGACCTCGGCCAGCTCCCCATAGGTCACGCCGGTGGCCCGCACGGTGATGACGCTGCCCTTGATCGATTCAATGTGGGAATATACCTTCTTCATATCCGTTACTCCAGGCTCTCAATGATCCGGGCCGCCTTCTTATCGAGCCCCGATACCCGCTCGTCGATGAAGGCCTTGAGCTCGGCCTCGGCCGACACGTACGCGTCGGTACCCCACTCGATGCCGTTGCCGTCGAGGAAGCGCTGCCTGAGCTGGTTGAACCAGGCCCGGGCGGCGTCCTTGTCCTTGAAGTCGAACGACGAGCCGAGGATGCGAACGCAGGAGCGGAACGACGCCTTCTGCCGCTCCGGCGACACGGATGCGTCGACCGCGTCGAACGAGTTCTGCTGCAGGTACACGTCGTCGAGGAACTCGCCCTTGAGGTACACGAGGAAGTCGTCCAGGCTCGTGCCCTCCTCGCCTACCACCTTCATCATCTGGCCGACCTCGGTGCCGCGCTTAAGGAAGGAATGCGCCCAGGCTACCGATGACGCGTCGAGCAGGCCTCCGTACTTGGACCAGGAGTCGAGCGGGTGGATCGCGGGGTACTTGCGGGCGTCGGAGCGCTCGCGGGACAAGCCGTGGAAGGCGCCGACCACCTTGAGCGTGGCCTGGGTGACCGGCTCCTCGAAGTTGCCGCCGGCCGGCGACACCGTGCCGCCGATCGTGACGGAGCCCTTCGAGCCGTCCTTGAGCCGCACGATGCCGGCGCGCTCGTAGAAGCTGGCGATCACCGACTCCAGGTAGGCCGGGAAGGCCTCCTCGCCGGGGATCTCCTCGAGGCGGCCGGACATCTCGCGCATGGCCTGGGCCCAGCGGCTCGTCGAATCGGCCAGGAGCAGCACGTTCAAGCCCATCTGCCGGTAGTACTCGGCCATCGTCACCGCGGTATACACCGAGGCCTCGCGCGCCGCGACCGGCATCGACGAGGTGTTGCAGACGATGATCGTACGTTCCATCAGCGACTTGCCGGTGCGCGGGTCGAGAAGCTCGGGGAATTCCTTGAGCGTCTCGACGACCTCGCCGGCGCGCTCGCCGCAGGCGGCGATGATGACGATGTCGACGTCGGCGTTGCGGCTCGTCACCTGCTGCAGTACCGTCTTGCCGGCGCCGAAGGGGCCGGGGATGCAGTAGGTGCCGCCCTTGGCCACCGGGAAGAAGGTATCGATGATGCGCGTCTTCGTGACCATCGGCTCGACCGGCTTGAGGCGCTCGGCGTAGCAGTCGATGGCGCGCTTGACCGGCCACTGGAACATCATCGTCACGCGCGTCGACGCGCCGGACTCGTCCTCGAGCACGGCTACCTCGTCGGTGACCGCGTACTCGCCGGCCGGCTTGATCGACTTGACCGTATACGAGCCGTACATGGTGAACGGCACCATCACGCGGTGCGTGAACGCGCCCTCGGGCACGGTGCCGAGCAGGTCGGCGCGCTCCACCCTGTCGCCGGCCTTGGCTACCGGCGTCCAGGACCACTTTACGTTCCTCGGAAGCGCCTCCAGGTACACGCCGGGCTCGAGGAAGTAGCCGGTCTGGGCCGCGACCTCGGGCAGCGGGTTCTGGAGCCCGTCGTAGATCTTGCCGAGCAGGCCCGGCCCGAGCTCGACCGCGAGCATCTCGCCGGTGAATTCGACCGGGTCGCCGACCTTGATGCCCTTGGTCATCTCGAAGACCTGCGTCTGGACGATATCGCCCTGGACGCGGATGATCTCGGACTTGAGCCGCTTACCGCCGACGACGATATAGGCGACCTCGTTCATCGAAACGGTGCCGTCGACGCGGACGCTGACCATGTTGCCGTTAACGCCGGTGACCGCCCCTTTGGTGTTTGTCATTTGCTCTCTCCGGATTCATCGCGGTAGTCCGCGGTTTCAAGGACGGACCGGTAAACGGTCTCGTAGCCTTCCTGGCCTCGCTGCGCGGCGAAGCGAGCCCGGCGCTCGAGCGCCTGCAGCATCAACGCGTACGACACGAGGTACTCTAGATCGAAGAACCGACCCACGGCGAGCGACTCGACGAACGACCATCGCTCCCGCTCGATCAATAGCTCGCCCTGGAGCGGATCGTCCGCCTGCATCGCGGCCTGGGCTACCTTGAGCCCGTCCCACTCCGGCTCGCCCGGCTTCACGTGTTTCTCGACCGGTTTCTGTAGCCTCCCGGCGCGAAGTCTCGCCAGCTCGTTGCGCAATGACAGCTCCCAGCGATAGTACCTTGCCAGTAGCGGCGACGAGCCGGCCGCCGTCGGAAAGGAGCCGTCCTCTGGAATGAAGAGCCTGGCCCCCTCGAGCACGGCCATGTCCTTCTCGGATAGGAAGCGCGAGGAGCGTTCCAGGAACTCGGCGTGAGATAGCGGCGGGGCCGAAGCGCCGGCCAGCAGCGACGGGAGCGTCGCCACGAAGTAATAATAGGAAGACATGGCGGCCCTACTTCGCCGCCTCCGCGACGGACGAGGCCGCGATCGCGGCCAGTCTGGCGTTCAGGTAGGAACCGAGCATCTCGGCCACGGCCTGGGCCGAGAAGTCGTAGTAGGCCGCCCCGCCCTTCTCCACGATCCTGAACCCGGCTCTCGCGTCCTTGAGCGGCTTGAACTCGACGCCCTTCTTGAACGAGGCGGCGAGCTTCTCCTTGAAGAACGCCTCGAGGTCTTTGAGGTCCTTGGCGGGCAACAGCACCGACAGCTCGTCTCGACCATCCTTGGACCAGGCTTCGAGGATGGTCGGCAGGGCCTTCTTGACGGTCCCGGCATCGAACGAGGCTTCGACCTCGGCCTTGACCAGCTCGGCGAGCAGGTTCTGGACCTCGCCCGAGAAGGCGAGGATCAGATCCCGCGACGCCTGCGTCAGCGCCGCCCTGCCGGACTCAGCGGCCCTGGCCGCGTCGGACTCTGCCTTGGCGACTATGGCCTTGGCTTCCTTCTCGGCGGCCGCGATGACGTCGGCCCGCTTCTTCTCGGCATCGGCGAGTATCTTCGCCGCCTCTGCCTCGGCATGTTCCACGCCGTCGCGCTTGATCTTCTCCAGTAGTTCCTGCACCCGAATATCCATGGCATCCTCTTTCCCGGTCGATAGTTAGAACGCTGGCGCTCATTCGTCCGACGAGATGAATTTCTTGACTTTATCGAGCTTTCGCCTCAGTAAAATATGTACGGCCTCGGGATCCTCTAGTTTTATAGTAAAATCCCTCGACCTAGCCAACAAGTCCGCTTCAATATCAGCCATACATTTATAGATCGACGGATCGATTCCGTCAACAATGCCCGCGAATTTAAGTAGCGAATCGGACATCCTCTTATAGAATGCGGCGTTCTCCAGGTGAACGTACTCGGTCAGCTCGCCGCGCTCGTAGCGATTCTCCATCCTATCGACGAGCAGGCCTATCTCGTCTATAAGGTCGTCGAGCTCGACCCTGAACAGCTTGGCAAAATGCCTCGCTTCGCTACTCATCGTCAGATACCCCCTTGTCCCGCGATGAACTAAGTATCGTGGACGGCCATTTCGGACGCAAGACCATCGCCGAGCGCCACCCCCTCCCGTCGCTTGACGGGACTCAGCTCCGCCCCGCGCTGCTCCGCTCCGTGATGGCGTCCGAACCCGGCCGTTGACTCGAGCCCGGCCTCGATGCTATCTTCCGCACGTACCGAACGACGATGCGCCAGGCGTACAGCGAGGAGCCCCTACCGGGGCGACGAGATGAACGACTGGTACCTTGGACGACCCGTGCGCTTCCAGCGCACACATTCGCACTGCGCCAGTCGTATAACGGCTATTACCCCAGCCTTCCAAGCTGGAGACGAGGGTTCGACTC
>JAKQKE010000281.1 GCA_029560805.1 Spirochaetota bacterium | reverse complement strand
TGACGACTTCGGCCTTGGTCATCCAAAATTCAACCGTGAACGGTTCCCATTCGGCCGGCATCCGGCCGGAAAGCGTACCGTTGTCGCTCAAGGTCATCCTGGTGGGCAGCGAAGACTCCTACGATTCGTTCTGTGAACACGACCCCGACTTCCTCAAGCTGTTCAAAGTGTCGGCCGAATTCGATTACTCGATGCCGGCGACAGCTGAGAACATCGCCGGAACCATCGGATTCATCCGCATGATCGCCCACGACGAACATTTGCTTGAGGTCGCCCCGTCGGGCATCGCCGAGCTGCTCCGTTATAGCGCTTTGATGGCGGAATCACGCGATTCGTTGACCACGCAATTGTCGTTGATCGCCGATTTGGTGCGTGAGGCAGACTACTGGGCCCGTACCGACGCACTCCAAGCGATCGACCGTCAAACGGTCATCCGGGCCATGCGCGAGCGCGATTATGTCTCCAGCTTGACTGAAAGCAGAATTTCCGACGAGATCGCCAATGGAGAAATGATCATCGCGCTGTCGGGTTCCAAGACAGGGGTGGTCAACGGCCTGGCTGTCTTGGACCGCGGTTCGGCATCGTTCGGCACACCCACCGTCATCAGCGCCACCGTGGCTCCCGGGACCGAAGGAATCGTCAACATCGAGCACGAAGCGGGACTCTCTGGGGAAATCCATGACAAGGGATTGCTCATCCTCGAAGGATACCTGCGCAAGCGTTACGCCCGCAACTTCCCGTTATCGATCTACTCGGGGATAGCATTCGAGCAATCCTATGCCGAAGTCGACGGGGACTCGGCCTCTTCCAGCGAGTTGTATGCGTTGTTGTCGGCCATCGGAGAAATCCCGGTTCGCCAAGACGTCGCCGTGACCGGCTCGGTCAACCAGATGGGCCAGATCCAGCCGGTCGGCGGCGTCGCGGAGAAAGTCGAGGGCTTCTACCGCATCTGCCTGCGCGCCGGGCTGTCCGGCACCCAGGGCGTGATGATACCCAAGCAGAACGTCGTCAACCTGACGCTTTCGAAGGAGGTGCTCGACGCCGTCGAGGCCGGGCGCTTCTCCATCTACGCCGTCTCCACCATCGACGAGGGCATCGAGGTGCTCGCCGACCGGGCCCCCGGAGCCCCGGACGCGCTCGGCCGCTTTCCCAAGGGCAGCTTCAACGGGCTCGTGGCCGATGAGCTCAGACGCATGGCGGAGACTATAAAGGAATATCGCGAATGAGATCGACTATTGGGCCTTCGCGTCACGCGAGCGGTATTGGTATCGCGCTGTTCGCCGCCTGCGCGGCGCTTCTAGCCGGCTCGTGCGGAGGGGGCGGCTCGCGCGAGCCGGCCGCCGGCCAGGCTCCAGCCGAGGCCGCCCAGCCATCGGAGTCCCGAGCCGCCGAGGCATCAGCGCCCGACGCCGGCGCCCCGAGCGATGCGGCCCAAGCCGGCCGTCCGGCCCCGGACGCCGCCGCAGACGCCGCAGCCACCGGGACCGCTACCGAGGCGACTCCCGGCGAGCCCGCCGCGACCGAGGGCGCCGGCGCGGCCCAGGCGACGGGTTCTGAACCGTCCCGGTCAGCGCCGCGGCGCCTGGGCGAGCTCGTCTTCACCGAGGGCGCCGTGACGCTCCACCGCGCCGGCTCGTCGCCGCGGCGCGCCGACATCGGCGACGTGGTGGCGGCCTACGACCTGATCGCGACCGGCCCCGGCGCCCGCGCCGAGGTGGATATAGGCTCCGGCGCGGCCGGCGGCGCCACCGTCAAGCTGACGGAGAATACGGCCTTCTACTTCGATACGAAGGAGCTCGACGACGCGGCCAGGCGCACCGTGCTACAGCTGCTATCCGGCGCCGTGGCGATCAAGGTGGATCGGCTGGCCACCGGCTCCTTCAGCGTTACCACCGACTCGGCAGTGCTCGGCGTGCGCGGCACCGTCTTCATCGTCGACACCGTACCCGACGGCTCCATGCTCGTCTCCTGCGACACGGGCGCCGTATCGGTGCGCTCCGACGGCGCCGTGACCACCGCCAAACCAGGCGGCGTGGTCGAGCTGACGGACGCGGGCGGCCTCAGGTTGCTCGCCGTCCAGCCGGAGGCCTTGGCGGATTATCGCGGCGCTTGGCGCGACGAGGCTTACAAGGGCTTCGCCAAGCGCGCGCTATCGTACACCAGCGCCTACGCCAAGACCCTCGACGGGGGCGCCCCGACCCTCGCCGCGGCCGTCTCCAGGCTACGCGCGCAGCAGCCGGCCCTGGACGCGTGGCGCGCCGCCCGCGCCGCCGGTCGCGTACCGCGTTTCACCGACTGGACCGCCGAGAAGAAGGCCGTGGGCGCGGCCCTGTTCGACTGCCTCAAGGCCGCCTTCGCGGTCGAGCGCCCCTACTACCGCCTGCTCGAGCTCGAGGCCCTCCACGACGCGGGCGTCGGCGTCGGCGCCCTCTCCGACGGTCGCAAGAGCTCGTCGTTCTTCGGCTCTTTCGGCAAGGACTACGCCGGCCTCGCCCAGGACCTGGCGGCGGTACGCGAAGCCCTGGCGCTGTTCTCATGGGCCGCGGCGGGCAGCCCGCTCGGCGACTTCTTCGGCGCCAAGGCCGAGGCCCTGGGTACCGGCGCCGCCTTGTTCGAGGACGAAGACTGGTAAGCCCGGCCCAGGATGCGGCTCTCGGGGCTGCCCGCCCGATAACGGCTCGGGCTGGCCGGCGTCGGACGGAATAGCGTCCCGGCGTAGCCGGGACGAGGCGCCGGACGGCGCCCTTATCGATGGTAGATCGTCGCGCGGCCGGGAGGCCGCGCTTTTTAATTCGAAAGGACTCGAAGCGAACTGTCCGACGCCTCGCCCGGAGCGGTATCCTTAAACCCGGTCCACGTGACCGTCAAGGAGCAACGATGGAATACCGCAGGCTCGGTAGCGCAGGCGTCAAGGTCTCGGCGCTGTCGCTCGGATCATGGGTTACCTATGGCTCGCAGGTGGACGTAGCCGCAGCGGCCGAGATGATGGCAGCGGCCTACGACCGCGGCGTCAACTTCTTCGACAACGCGGAGAACTACGCCGCGGGCAAGTCCGAGGAGATCATGGGGGCGGCCCTCAAGCGGCTCGGCTGGCGTCGGGCGAGCTACCTCGTGTCGACCAAGTTCTACTGGGGCCTCGCCGAAGGCCCGAACGAGAAGAACACGCTCAACCGCAAGTACCTGATGCAGGCGATCGACGGCTCGCTCGCCAGGCTCGGCCT
>JAKQKE010000278.1 GCA_029560805.1 Spirochaetota bacterium | reverse complement strand
CCGGACTCGGCGTTCTGGGCGGCGAAGGCGGCCATGTTGACGGGGTCGTTAGCGGCCCCGTAGGGCGGCGCGTAGGCCAGGTCAAGTTCGGCCAGGTCGTCAATCGTCATGCCGCCGGCGAGCGCCGTTGCGGCTACGTCGATTCGCTTGTCGACGCCCTCCTTACCGAAGGCCTGGGCCCCGAGCAGGCGGCCCGAGCCGCGCTCGTAGACCAGCTTGAGGCTCAGCTCCTCGGCGCCCGGGTAGTAGCTCACATGGTGGTAGCGATGGACCGTCGCCGAGGCGGCGTCCAGGCCGAGGCCCTTGGCCGCGCGCTCCGAGAGGCCTGTCATCGCGAAGGTCTTGTCCACGGCCTTGAAGACGCTCGTGCCCGAGGCCCCGGCGTAGCGCATCGATCCGCCGAGCGCGTTCGTCGCGGCGATGCGGCCCTGGCGGTTGGCCGGGCCGGCGAGCGGCACGCGCGTCGCCAGGCCGGATACGCGGCTCTTGATCTCGACCATGTCGCCGGCGGCCCAGATGCGCTCGTCGCTCGTCCTCATGTACTCGTCCACGAGGAGGGCGCCGGTCTTGCCTATCTCGAGGCCGGCCGACTTCGCCAGCTGGACGTTCGGCTTGACGCCGGCCGACACGAGCACCAGCTCGGCCGGAACCTCGGCACCGTCGTCGAGCAGGGCTACGCCTCCGCGTACCGCCTTGACCGACCTGCCGGTGATCACCCTGGCCCCGGCCTCCTCGAAGGCCCTGCCTATCATCGCGCCGAATTCGGTGTCGGCCGGCGGCATCACGTGCGAGGTCAGCTCGACGACGGTGGTAGCCAGTCCGCGGGCGACGAAGGCCTCGGCGGCCTCGAGGCCTATGAAGCCGCCGCCGACGACGAGGGCCGACGAGGGCCCGCGCTTCTCGATGAACGAGTGCACGGCGTCCATGTCCGGGATGGTCCAGAGCCTGAACACGTTATCGGAATCGGAGCCCTCTATCGGCGGCATGAACGGAAGGCCGCCCTGGGCGAGTATCAGCGAGTCGTAGGCGATCTCGGCCTCGCCGGCCGGCCCGTCGACGGCGACGGTCCTGGCCGCCCTGTCTATCGCGGTCGCCCTCGTCTCGAGCAGGACCTCGACGCCGTATCGCGCCATGAAGCCCTCGGGGGTCTGCAGGATCAGCGCGCTGCGCTTGTCGATGTCCCGCGATACGAAGTAGGGTAGGCCGCAGTTGGCGAACGATACGTAGCGGCCACCCTCGATGATCGTGACCTTAGCCGTAGGATCGAGCCTCTTGGCCCTGGCGGCCGCTGTCGCTCCGGCGGCCACGCCCCCGATTACCACTATATGTTTTTCATTCGCCATATCGTCCTCCTCTTCGTCGAGCAGAAGTATATGAAAAACTATATATAAAGTCAATATGATATATATGAATTGCACCATATACGCGTTTGCGTCAGTCCCGATGGCCGGTTATACTCGACGGATGAACGCTATCGAATCGATGGGAAAGCATGGCGACCGGCTGCGGGCGCTCCTGGGCTTCGTCTACGGCGATAGGGCGCGAGAGGCCGAGCGGCTAGCGCTCGAGGCGATTGAACGGCATCCCGCGCTCGCGCGGAGCCGGGGATCCGAACCCGCCGGAACGCGCTTTACCGAGCGCGACGCGCTGCTGATCAGCTACGGCGACATGATCGCGTCGGCGCCCGGCGACGGCCGCTCCCTGCATCCGCGCGCCATCCTCGCCGACACCCGCGACCTCCTGCGCCTGCCGGAGGTCCGCCGGCCATGCCTGATGGAGTTCAGCGGCGGGCTCACCGGCGGCTTCTTCGCCATCTTC
>JAKQKE010000269.1 GCA_029560805.1 Spirochaetota bacterium | reverse complement strand
GACGGACATGTTATCGGAGGTCTTGTATCCCGAGCAGTGCACGAACTTTACGTCCGGGAACTCGGCCGCGACCTCGGCCATCGGGTCCATGTAGCCGAACGACGTGGCGAAGATCATGTCGTAGCCGTCCTGGGCGTACTGGCGGATGATACGGGTGGCGTCCGGGCCCTCGGGCACGTTCTCCATATAGGCGGTCTTTACCTTGTCGCCCAGGGCGGCCTCGAGCTCGAGGCGGGCCACGTCGTGCTCGTGCGTCCAGCCGAGGTCCCCGGGGACGCCGATATAGATGAAGGCTACCTTGTACGGCTCGACGGCGGACGGCTCCGCGACCGGCTCGGCCTTCTTGGCGCAACCGAACAGGGTCAGCGCTACGAGCAGCGCGCTCGCGACGATCAACGTCTTTTTCATCAGTTCTCTCCTTATGAAACGCGATGCGTGATAGCCGTCTAATCGATACAGGCTCGGTGCGCGGCGACGGTGCAACCAGTAAACAACGCGAGCCGGAGCTTGTCAAATCGTTTCTTCGCATCGGCACGGCGGGCTTGCCGGCGCGTGCCTGAAGGACTACTATTCCGGTATGCGCGCGCTATACCCGTGGATAGAGCTCTCGAACAAGAAGGTAGCGGATTGCAGGGTCTTCAAGGTCAGCTCGAGCGAGCGGCAGTCGACCTCCGGCAAGCGCGGTACCTTCTTCTCCGTCGACGCGCCGGACTGGGCCGGCGTCATTCCGGTCGTCGAGGCGCCCGAGGGCCGTTCGTTCGTGATGATACGGCAGTTCAGGCACGGGACGAGGCACCTGTCCATAGAGTTCCCCGGCGGCATCGTCGAGCCTGGAGAGGATCCGGCGACGGCGATAGCCAGGGAGCTGATCGAGGAGACCGGCTACCGGCCCGAGATGATCGTTCCGCTCGGCATCCTCTCCCCGAACCCGGCCTTCATGACCAATACCTTCCACGCCTTCGTCGCCGAGGGATGCGTCCTCGAGCGGGCCCAGTGCCTCGACGAGCACGAGGAGATCGAGGTGCTCCTCGTGCCCGAGAGAGAGGCCATCGACATGATAGGCGCGGAGGACATGGGCCACGCGCTGATGACGGCCACCCTGTTCTTCTACGAGCGCTACCGCGGCAAGCTCGACTAGCCGGAGCCGCCCGGAGCCGCTCAGAGCCGCCCGGAGCCGCCCGGAGTCGCCCGGAGCCGCCCTACCAAGAGCCGCGCAGGCTGCCCCCGTCGACGGTGACGAGCTGGCCGGTCAGGTACGACGACG
>JAKQKE010000268.1 GCA_029560805.1 Spirochaetota bacterium | reverse complement strand
GACGGACATGTTATCGGAGGTCTTGTATCCCGAGCAGTGCACGAACTTTACGTCCGGGAACTCGGCCGCGACCTCGGCCATCGGGTCCATGTAGCCGAACGACGTGGCGAAGATCATGTCGTAGCCGTCCTGGGCGTACTGTCGGACGACGCGCGTGGCGTCCGGCCCCTCGGGCACGTTCTCCATATAGGCCGTCTTGACCTTGTCGCCGAGGGCGGCCTCGAGCTCGAGGCGGGCCACGTCGTGCTCGTGCGTCCAGCCGAGGTCCCCGGGGACGCCGATATAGATGAAGGCTACCTTGTACGGCTCGGCGACGACCGGCTCGGCGACCGGCTCGGCCTTCTTGGCGCATCCGAACATGGTCAGCGCCGCGAGCAGGGCGCTCGCGATGATCAACGTCTTTTTCATCAGTTCTCTCCTTTAAACAGCGATGCGTGATAGCCGTCTAGTCGGGAAAAGCTCGAAGCGGGACGACGGTGCAATCAATAAACAACGCGAGCCGTGGCTTGTCAAATCGTTTCTTCGCGACGGCACGATCGCGGCGGGCTTGCCGGCCGGTCGCGGAAGAATTAGTATTCCTGTATGCGCGCGCTATACCCGTGGATAGAGCTATCGTCCAAGAGCGTCCTCGACTGCAGGGTGTTCAAGGTCAGCTCGAGCGAGCGGCAGTCTACCAAGGGTAAGCGCGGCACCTTCTTCTCGGTCGACGCGCCCGACTGGGCGGGCGTCATACCCATCGTCGAGACCCCCGAGGGCCGCTCCTTCGTGATGATACGGCAGTTCAGGCACGGCACGAGGCACCTGTCAATCGAGTTCCCGGGGGGTATCGTCGAGCCGGGCGAGGACCCGGCGACGGCGATAGCCAGGGAGCTGATCGAGGAGACGGGCTACCGCGCCGAGATGATCGTGCCGCTCGGCATCCTGTCCCCGAACCCGGCCTTCATGACGAACACCTTCCACGCCTTCGTCGCCGAGGGCTGTACGCTCGAGCGCGCGCAGTGCCTCGACGAGCACGAGGAGATCGAGGTGATGCTCGTACCCGAGCGCGAGGCCATCGACATGATAGGCGCCGAGGACATGGGGCACGCGCTGATGACGGCTACCCTGTTCTTCTACGAGCGCTACCGAGGCAAGCTCGACTAGCCGGAGCCGCCCGGAGCCGCTCAGAGCCGCCCGGAGCCGCCCGGAGTCGCCCGGAGCCGCCCTACCAAGAGCCGCGCAGGCTGCCCCCGTCGACGGTGACGAGCTGGCCGGTCAGGTACGACGACG
>JAKQKE010000273.1 GCA_029560805.1 Spirochaetota bacterium | reverse complement strand
CCGGACCGCCACGGCCTGGGCCTCGTCCAGGGTGCGGGCGAAGTCGCTGCGGGGGACACGCAGGCCGATGCGCCCCATGGCGTGCCGGAATTCCTCCCGGTCCTCCGCCTTGCGGATGACCGCCACCGTCGCCCCGATCATCTCGACCCCGTGGGCGGCGAGCACGCCGGACTCCGCCAGGGCGACGGCGGTGTTCAGGCCCGTCTGGCCGCCGAGCGTGGGCAGGAGCGCGTCCGGGCGCTCCCTGGCAATGATCTTCGCCACGGCCTCGGGGGTGATGGGCTCCACGTAGGTCCGGTCCGCCGTTTCCGGATCGGTCATGATCGTCGCCGGGTTCGAGTTGACCAGCACCACCTCGTAGCCCTCCTCGCGGAGCGCCTTGCAGGCCTGGGTGCCCGAGTAGTCGAACTCGCAAGCCTGTCCGATGATGATCGGGCCGGAACCGATGAGCAGGATTTTGTGGATGTCGTTACGTCGCGGCACGGAGTCTTCCTAATTGAACCTGGTCAGCGATCATTCGTCGCCGGCCGACGATCGACCGGCGGATACCCATTCGGGGAATGCGCAGGGTGTAAAATCCCCTAATCTTAGCACGGGAGGCAGGGAGGACTCAAGGGGCCGGAGACGCTGGCAATAATAGGTGGTCCGCCACGTGTCGGTTGCAGAATCACCACAAGTGGGTGTAGAATCTCGGCGGAGAAGGATGCCAATGCCGATTCAGTTTCACCCTAAACCGGGAACCCTGCTTTTTTGCGATTTTGGAACTGGATTTCGACCGCCTGAAATCGTCAAGAAGCGTCCGGTTGTCGTGCTATCGAAGAGCCATCAGCAATTGGCTACGGTGGTGCCCATTTCCACGACAACACCTATCCGGATCGAAGAATGGCATCACCAACTGGACCCAAAGTCGATACCGCAGGGTATGCGACAAGGTTCTCTCCCGCACTGGGCAAAGTGCGATATCATAATGACCGTGGGCTTTTGGAGGCTCGACAGGGTAAAAACTGGCAAGCATCCAACTACCGGTAAGAGAATGTTCGTGACGCATGTCATTTGCAGAGAGGATCTTATAGCGATTCGCCGCGCCGTGTCCAAGGTGCTCGGCCTACTTTCCAATTGATTTTCGTTCGGCTAAGTGCGATACTACTATTGTTCCCCGCAAGGGGCTTGTAGACTGTGCCGAATAGGCACAGCAGGCGGCGGAAATGGCGACTGCAAGCTGTCCGTCGCCTTGGCCAAGGCTCTGGAAATTCCAGGGCCTTCTGCTTTTCTTGAGAGCCCAACCGCATCTTCCCCGCTATCCCGCCTGCGGCCGGAGGAACCGGCGACCGATTGCTACGGCCAAGTATGCCGACGCGCCTAGGAGGATGATGACCGGGCCGCTCGGTAGATTGTAGTGATAGCTCAGCCCGAGCCCGCCGGTCACGAAGACCATGCAGCCGATCACCGCCAAAAGCATCATCTGCCAAAGCTGCCGCGAAAAATGGCCGGCCACCGCCGCCGGCAGCGTCAGCATCGCGATCACCATGATGATGCCGACCACGCGGACCATGAGCACCACTGTCAGCGCGGTCAGGCACAAAAGCAGCAAGTAGTAGAACCGTACCCGCACGCCGCGCAGATCGGCGAACTCCTCGTCAAAACACACGGCGAAAAACTTGTTGTAGAACGTCAGGCCGAGGCCGACGACCAGCACGTCGAGCCCAAGCACCATCCAGAGGTCCTGCCGCGTAATCAGCAGGATGTTGCCGAACAGGTAGCTCATCGGGTCGGCGTAGCCGGGGGTCTTGGCGATGAACAGCACGCCGACGCTCATGCCAATGGCCCAGATCGCGTTGATCACCGTGTCCTCGCGCTGCTTGGCGCGTAACGACACGAAGCCTATCACCGCCGCGGCGATCACCGCGAAGACCAGCGCGCCGACGATGGGCGGCAGGCCGGGCGCTATGCCCTTGGCCGCCAGGAACAGCGACAGGCCTATGCCGCCGAGCACCGCGTGCGCTATGGCTCCGGCGAGGCCCGCTATGCGTTTCACGGTGACGACCGCGCCGAGCACGCCGAACAGTACCGCCGACAACAGCCCGGCCGCGAGGGCGTTGCGGACGAAAGGCATCGTCGGGTCGAGGAGGGCCTGGATATAGCCGTTCATCGCGCGTTCCTTTCAGGGTGGCCGACGCGGTCGTCCGAGCAGCAGCCGTTATCCGGTAGCGCCGTGTCGTGGAGGACCTGCAAGGCGCTCCCGCCGTACTGGACGCTCGCGGCGTGGGCGGCCGGCACGGCGCGGTGCTTGACTATGCGGCCGCCGGAGCCTCCCTCGCCGACGCAGAAGACGGCGTCGGTCAGCGACGTGACGAAGCCGGTATCGTGGGTGACTATCAGTATCGTCGCCTGGCCCTTGAGCCCACCGAGGGTCTCGAAGAGCCGGCCCTCGCTCTCGGAGTCCATGTTGGCCGTCGGCTCGTCGAGTATCAGCAGTTCCGGCTCGGCGGCGAGCGCCCGCGCGACGAGCACCCTGCGGCGTTGGCCGCCCGAGAGGGCGGGGTAGGGACGGCTCGCCAGAGCCTCGACGTCGGCCAGCGCTAGCGCTCGCTCGACGGCCCGCCCGTCCTCGGGGCCGTAGCGCCTCGTCGATGACCTCAAGCGTCCCATGCGCACCACTTCGGAGACCGAAATCGGGAAGGCCGGGTCGTAGGAGGCGTGCTGGGGCACGTAGCCTATCGCGTTCCTGGCCTCCTCAGGCGAGCGCCCGAGCACGGTCACGCGGCCCGACTCGGGTCTGACGAGACCGAGTATCAGCCTGAGCGCCGTCGTCTTGCCCGCGCCGTTCGGTCCGACCAGAGCGGCGAACTCCCCGGCGTGTACATGGAAACTGGCAGCCTCGAGTACCCGAGCGGCCGGATAGGAGAAGGATACCGACTCGAAGCGGATAGCAACCGAACGCTCCATAGTCATGGGCCCATCCTGGCGAGCTCGTCGCCGATGCGCCGCAGGTTGTCGAGCCAGTCGCGCGCGAGCGGGTCGATGGGCACGACCGTGGCGCCTATCGCTTCGGCTACGGCCTCGGCGGCGCTCGTCGGGAACTGGGCCTGCACGAAGATCAGGCTGGCGCCGTCCTCGCGAGCCGCCTTGATCATCGCGGCGAGGGCCTTCTGGGTAGGCTCCTTGCCACCGGTCTCCACGGCTTCCTGGGCTATGCCGAACTCGTCGAGCAGGTAGCCGAAGGCCGGGTGGTACACGAAGGCGGTGGTTCCCCGGAGGCCCGCGAGAGCCGAGGCCAGCTCGTCGTATGCCGCGTCGGCGTCGCGCACGAAGGCGTCGTGATTCGCGGCGTAGGCGTCCTCGCCGGCGGGATCGGCCGCCGCGAGCGCGTCGCGGATGTTCGCCGCCATCGCCTTGACGGCCTGGCGGCCTAGCCACACGTGGGGGTCGAGCCCGCCTTCTTCGTCATGGTCGCCATCACCGTCGTCGTGGGCATGGGCCTCGAGCCTGCGGTACTGGACGCCCGTCGTCGTGTCGACGATGGGCAGGCTCTTGTACAAGGCGGCGGCCTTCGGCCTGAGACTCTTCTCGAACTCGGCCCCGACGCATAGCCACATGGACGCGGCCGACAGGTCGGCCATCTGCCTGGGCGTAGGCTCGTACGAATGGGGGCTCTGGCCCGGGCCGACGAGGACCGATACGGATACCCGCCCCTCGGCTATGCGCTCGACGAAGTAGGCCTGGGGCTCGATGCTGACCACGACGACGGGAAGCGTCCCGTCGTCGGGTCGCTCCGCCCCGCAACCGACCACGAGCGCCACGATCAGCGTCGAGGCCGCGGTGACCGCGCCACGAACGAGCGCTCCAGTATGTGCTGAATGGCGCATGGCATACTCCGTATCGAAACTGACTAGTGCGAACGATTCGCAAAAGGTACTCGCTCAAGCCCGTTCTGGCAAGCCCCCGGTGGTACGAAGCTTCGTGGTCCCATCGCATGAAATCATTGTCGGGGCCGATTTTTGACTTTATACTGCTCGCGTCGCGTTCTGCGGCGCACGGCGCCGTGCTGGAGGTAGATCAGGATGAACATCATTGCGGTGCTACTGGCCGCGGCGATCGGGGGGACGATAGCCATCGTCTACGCCGTAGCCAAGAGTCGCTGGATACGGAAACGAAGCGTCGGCGACGCGACGCTCGAGCGGATAGCCGGATACATAGCCGAGGGCGCCGAGGCCTTCCTGCGGCGCGAGTACACGGTACTCGTGCCCTTCGTCGCCCTGGTCGCGCTCTTCCTGGCCGTGGCCAACTCCGGCTCGCTCAGGCTCGAGGCCCTGGCCTTCGTGCTTGGCGCCCTATGCTCGGCGGCAGCCGGATACTTCGGCATGCGTACCGCGACGGCCGCCAACTCGAGGACGGCCTCGGCCGCCTCGGACGGCATCGGCCCGGCCCTGCGCGTGGCGTTCGCCGGGGGCTCGGTGATGGGCATGACCGTGGTCGGACTGGCCCTACTCGGCATCGCGGCCGTCGTCGGCCTCGGTGTCGCCCTCTTCGGCGCCTCCATTGGGGCGCTCCGCGACACGATCTTCCCGATCCTGTCCGGCTTCAGCCTAGGCGCCTCGACGATAGCGCTGTTCGCGCGTGTCGGCGGCGGCATCTTCACGAAGGCGGCCGACGTCGGCGCCGACCTGGTCGGCAAGGTGGAGGCTGGCATCCCCGAAGACGACCCGCGCAATCCCGCGGTCATAGCCGATAATGTCGGCGACAACGTCGGCGACGTGGCTGGCATGGGCGCCGACCTGTTCGAGTCGTACGTCGGCTCCATCGTCGGTTGCGTGGTGCTCGGCATCGGCGTGGCAGCCTCCGACGACATGAGGCTACGCCTGGCTCTCCTGCCCATCCTGATGGCCGCGATGGGCATCCTCGCCTCGATAGCGGGTACCTTCCTCGTACGCGGCAAGCCGGGCAGGTCGCCCCAGAAATCCTTGAACGCGGGTAGCTTCGGAGCGGCCGCCCTGGCCGCCGCGCTTATGTACCCGCTGGCGCGCCTAGCGCTCGGCTCCGGTACCTTCGATGGAGGCAGGAACGCGCTCAGCGTGGCCCTCGCGGCGGTATTCGGCCTCGTCTCTGGCACGGCGATAGGCCTCCTGACCGAGTTCTTCACCGGAACCAACACGGCGCCGGTCAGGAAAATCGAGCGATCATGCGATACCGGCGCCGCCACCGCGATCATTACCGGCCTCGGCGTCGGCATGCTGTCGACCCTGCCGCCCGTCCTCGTGATCTGCGGCGCCATGCTGGGTTCGTACTCCATCGCCGGGCTCTACGGCATCGGCATGGCGGCCCTTGGCATGCTCGTCACGCTCGGCATCCAGCTGTCCGTCGACGCCTACGGCCCGATCGCCGACAACGCCGGGGGCCTGGCCGTCATGTCGGCGATGGATCCCCACGTACGCGACGTGACCGACGAGCTCGACGCCGTCGGCAACACGACGGCCGCGGTGGGCAAAGGCTTCGCGATCGGCTCGGCCGCGCTGACGGCCATCATCCTGTTCAGCGCCTTCGCGCAGTCCGCCGGCGGCTCCAACGCGCTCGTGTTCGACGTCACCGCTCCCAAGGTGCTCGTCGGCCTGCTCCTCGGCGGCATGATCCCCTTCCTGTTCTCGGCGCTGTCGATGGACGCGATCGGCGCCTCCGCCTTCGCGATGATAGAGGAGGTGCGCAGGCAATTCCGCGAGCGGCCGGGCATACTCGAGGAGACCGAGACCCCCGACTACCGCGCCTGCGTCGACATATCGACCAAGGCCTCGCTGCGCAGGATGATACTGCCCGGCGTCATTGCCGCGGCCAGCCCGGTCGTGGTAGGCTTCGCGGGGGGCATCGAGATGCTCGGCGGCCTGCTGGCCGGCGTCACGGTGACCGGCGTGCTCCTGGCCATCTTCATGTCGAACTCGGGCGGAGCCTGGGATAACGCCAAGAAGCTCATTGAGAGCCGCGCGCACGGCAAGGGCTCCGACGCCCACAAGGCGGCGGTCGTCGGCGACACCGTCGGCGACCCGTTCAAGGACACGGCCGGGCCCGCGCTCAACATCCTGATCAAGCTGATGGCGATCATCTCCCTGGTGATCGCGCCGATGCTCAAGTCATATTGGGGGTAGCGAGATGAACGACGAGAAGCACCTGTATCTGATCATGCACCCGAACCACGCGCTGATTGCCAGCCAGCTGGATCCGGAGCGTTTCGCCAAGCACTATACGCAGGGCTCGACCCGGTACTTCGAGGGGCGATTGATCTTCGTCGAGATCGACCCGTCCTTCAGGCATCCGTACTTCAATATCGACGCGGCTTTCGCGGAGCTCAAGCCCCACGAGGACGGCCGCCCGAAGGCGACCAAGTTCATCTCGAGCTACCGCACCTTCGAGCACATGGACTTCAACGCCTTCGGAAAGCTGTACTACTGCAACTCGCTCGGCGACTACGTCGAGCTAGAGTCGGCCGCCTACGACCCCAAGATGCGAGGCGACGAGATGCGCATCGTCCTCGAGATCAATCCGATCAAGATGATGGTACTGACCAAGTACAACTTCCTGGAGTACGCCAAATTCATCACCGACCCGGACATGCCCAAGGGCGCGCCGGTGATGTTCTATACCCAGCTCGAGTTCACCGTCGACGAGTTCCTCAAGGAATTCCAGGAAAACCCCTTTATCCGCTGCTTCGTGCCGGGCATCCACCCCGCCAGGCTCAGGGAGGCGATCTTCGAGGTGCGGGCCAAGCCGGGTAAGAATACCAAGGGACTGTCCCTCGACTGCCCGGTCGACCGCATCTCGTACAAATTCCTGCGCCACGGCTTCATGTTCGCGTCCGCTACCCAGACCAAGTTTTACCCGCTCATGTCCCTCGAGGACGCCGAGCGCAAGTACTACAAGTTCTGGAAGAACATGTAGGAAGATGCGGCGCGGGCTCGTCAGGGTCCCGCGCCCATCGTCACGCCGACACGGGTAGCGGCTTCCCGGCCTTGAGCAGGGCGAGGAAGTCGTCGCCCGACCGTGGCTCGCTGAAGTAGTAGCCCTGCAGGTACGCGGCCCCGAGCCCGCGGAGTAGCTTGTACTGGTTCAGCGACGTCACGCCTTCCACGAGCACGTTCTTCTTCTTGCTCTCGATCATGGTCATGACGCCGCGGATGAACTCCAGCTCCTCATCGCTTTCCGCTATGTGGTCGACGAAGGCCTTGTCAACCTTGATGGTCTTGGCCGGCAGGCGCTTGAGGTAGGCGAGCGACGAGTAGCCGGTCTCGAAGTCGTCGATCAGCACGTCTATCCCGATGTCGGACAGGTCCTCGATCTTGCGTATGACCTGATCGACGTCCTTCATGCTCTGGCTCTCGGTTATCTCGAGCTTGAGCGAGGCCGGTCGGATACGCTCGGTCTCGAGCAGCTCGCGGATCTCGTCGACGAGGGTCGGGCGGGAGAACTCGGCGGTGGTCAGGTTGACGGAGATATAGCGCTCGCCGAGCGCGTCCCCGAAGCGCCGGATGTCGCGGCAGACCTGGAACAACACCCACTTGCCTATCATGGCGATGTTTCCGGACTCCTCCGCGATCGGGATGAAGACCGACGGCGGCACGTTGCCGAGCGTCGGGTGATGCCAGCGGATCAGCGCCTCGGCACCGACTATCATGCCACCCGCGTCGACGATGGGCTGGAACCAGGTCGTGAACTGGCGCTCGATGAAGGCGGCGTGGAAGTCGGCGCGCAGCTTCGACACGTACCTGCCGCGCTCGAACAGCTCCTTGTTGAACATGACGAGGGGCTCGTCGCGCTCGTGGGCCTCGTTCATCGCGGCCATCGCCCTCGATACGATAACCTCGCGCGCGTCGCCGTCGGAGGGGTACACGGCGGCGCCGATGTTGCAGGACACGTTGATCACCGTGCCGCCATAGCTGTAGGGGAAGTTCGTCTTGCCCCTCACATTGTCGGCGACAATCGGTATATCTACGCCGCGCTTGATGGTCGTCAGGATCACGGCGAATTCCTTGCCGTCGAAACGGAACACGTAGTCGCTGGCCAGTAGCGCGTCCTTGATCCTGAGCGCGGTCGACTCGAGGAGCAGGTTGCCGAGCTCGTAGCCGAACGCGGCGTTGATATGGGAGATGCTCCTCAGCTTGATGAACAGTACCGCGCGTACGCCGTGGGCTCCCGAGCGCCTGGCCTTCTCCAGCTCCATGTCCAAGACGATGTCGAACGAACGTCGATTGAAGAGCCCGGTCGTCGGGTCCTTGAACTCGAAATCGAGCAGCTTGGACTCGAGCTTCTTGACGATGGAGATGTCGTGCGAGAAGACCATCACGTGCGAGGTCTCTCCATCATCGCCGTACGGGTAGTAGGAGACGTGGATATACTTGGAGTCGCTCCCGAAGGTGAATTTGTCGACGTCGTGGGACTCGTCGCCGCGGAAGCACTGATCGATGCGCGGCTTGATGCGCCGCCTGAATTTCTCATCGCCCCAGATCTCGCCGACCGTCTTGCCGACGATGTCGATCGCCGGTAGCCCCAGCTCGCGGGCGTAGGAGTCATTGACGAAGGCGTAGCGGTAGTCCCGGTCGATGAGCGTGATGAAGTCGTGCGACGCCTGGACGATCTTCTCGAATTGGCAGGCTGTCATTCTATACCTCGATTGGCGCTATAAGTATAGTTTCGAGGAAGGCGAAATGCCATACCGGTCGGGGATCAGCCTATGGCAGGGCTGTCGATATCCTCGGTAATCCGGTATCATCGAGCGAGGGGCGGGGCGCCCGTCGGCCCGATGGCTGACGCGGCGATGGTTCCCGGTACGGCTCGAACCCAAGATGACGAGGATATCGACATGAGCGACGCGGCGAACGCCGAGGCGATTTTCAAGGCGGCGGTAGACAGAGTGGATCCCTCGCGGATGATCGAGCGCGCCGTACGGATAGAGCGGGACGATCTCGTCGTCTCCGCCGGCGCCGAGTCGGTCCGCTACGGGCTCGGCGGCATCGACCGGATCTTCGTCACGGGCATGGGCAAGGCGTCGGCCAAGATGGCCGCGGGTCTCGAGCGGGCGCTCGGCTCGAGGATAGCGGGCGGGCTCGTCGCGGTAAAGGAAGGTCACGTCGAGCCGCTCGAGCGCGTGCGCCTCGTCGAGGCGGGGCACCCCGTCCCCGATGGGCGCTCCCAGGCCGCGGCGGCCGCGATACTCGGCCTCGGCTCCAGCCTCGGCGTCAGGCTGACCGAGCGCGACCTCGTCATCGTCCTGGTCTCGGGAGGCGGCTCGGCGATCCTGTGCGCCCCGGCTCCCGGTCTGACGCTCGAGGACAAGATCGGAACGACGCGGCTCCTCCTCGCGTCCGGCGCGACGATCAACGAGGTCAACTGCGTGCGCAAGCACCTGTCGGCGGTCAAGGGCGGGCGTCTCGCGGCGGCCCTGGCGCCGGCCTCGGTGCTCGCCCTCGTCCTGTCAGACGTGATAGGCGACGATCTCGACGCCATAGCCTCCGGGCCGACGGTACCGGATCCGACGAGCTATGCCGACGCCCTCGAGGTCGTCAGGCGCTACGGAATAGAGTCTAGGCTACCGGCGTCGGTCGCCGAGCGGCTGCGGGCCGGGGCGGCCGGCGGTCCTGGCAGTCCTGGCGCGCCGACCGAGACGCCCAAGGCGGACGACCCGGCCTTCGCCCGCACGAGAACCCTGCTCGTCGGCACGAACCGGCTGGCGCTCGCGGCGGCCGAGGCCGAGGCCCGGCGGCTCGGCTACAACAGCCTCGTAGTGTCGTCGCGCGTTTCTGGCGAGGCCCGAGAGATCGCCATGGCGTTCCTGGGCATCGGCAAGGACATCGCGGCGTCCGATTTCCCGGTGGCCAAGCCGGCCTGCGTCATCGCAGGCGGCGAGACGACCGTGACCCTGCGCGGAGGCGGCAAGGGCGGCCGTAACCAGGAGATGGCGCTCGCCTTCATGGCCGCGCTCGGCCGCTCGCCCAAGGACGGAGAGCGGCTGACCTTCCTGTCCGCCGGCACCGATGGCAACGACGGGCCGACCGAGGCCGCGGGCGCCGTGGTTAGCCTGGGCCTGTACCGCTCGGCCGTCGCCGCCGGCCTGGATCCGGAGGCGGCGCTCGCCGACAACGACTCCAACGGCTTCTTCAGGAAAGCCGGGGGCCTCGTCGTAACCGGTCCGACGAACACGAACGTCTGCGACGTACAGGTCCTCATCGTCACCTAGTCCGCTAAGAATCCTGGTTGAGCACTACGTGTATACATGGTACATTGCGCGTATCCTAGCGCTTAAGGAACCTGAATGGTCGCGTCCAATACGGCTTCTATCGATATATTCGA
>JAKQKE010000034.1 GCA_029560805.1 Spirochaetota bacterium | reverse complement strand
GACGCCGACGAAGGCGGTGACGCCCTCGTCCGACAGGCACGACTCGGTCAGCCGGTAGCCCACCTCATGCTCGACAAACAGGTCCTCGAGCTCCTCGGACGGCGTTATATCCCTTGAAAACACCGTCACGACGCCGGAGGGTAGCTCCGAGGCGAAGGTATCCTCGAGGCCCTTGAGCCGTTGCGTACGAATCACGTTGACCTCGTCGAGCGTCGTCGATATATAGGCGATGCGCTCGTGGCCGAGCTCGATCAGGTGCTTGGCGACCAGTACCGCGGCTCCATAGTTGTCCATCTCGACGGTGTCGATGTTATAGCCGCTGCCCTTGTCGCCTATGGCGACCGCTGGAACGGTCCTGGCCACCTTCTCGAGGGCCTCCTTATCGAGGGGCCAGAGGGTGAAAATCACCCCGGAGACGCCGGTCCTGGCTATAAGCTCGAGGTTCTTGGCCTCGACCTCGGGCGAGCGATAATCGTTCAGCGCGACGACCCTGTAGCCGTTCTTCCAGGCGGCCTGCTCGATGGCCTGAACGAGGGTGGAGTAGTAGGGGTTGGAGATGTTGGGGCAGAGCACGGCGACGAGGCCCTTGCCGTGGCGCGTCTCGCCGGCGGGTCGTTTCTTATAATACCCGAGCCTCGCTGCCGCGTCCCGGACTGCCTTGACGGTGTCGCCTGAGAACGATACGTCGTCCCTGCCACTCAGGATCATCGATATAGACGCCTGGGAAAATCCGGTAAGCTCCGCTATCTGTCGTAAGGTCGGGTTGCTTTTCTTTGCCATCGCCGTATCGTTTCGTGCTGGATGTGCAGGAATATTAGCTGAGATTCCGGTGGAACGCAACTAAAACTGCATCCGGAAATTGAAAAATTAAATAAAATATGGCTAAAACTCATTTAAAAATTAAAATTGACAGGAATAATAATGTGTTTATACTAGGCCCATTAAAATATTAAATAGATGGCATGATGGATTAGCCCCACAGTGCCGTGGGGTACGTATGCGGTATCGGGGTACTGATGAGCCATATCTACTATTCGGAGCTATGCTTGATCGGCGGCGATGTCTCGCGCAACGTCGATCGGCTCGTCGAGGCGGGCGCGGACGGCGTCGAGCTGATGCTCGACGGAGCCGGCTGGGATGGCGTCTACGATCGACCGGGCGACTACGCGAGCGCCCTCGCCGGCAAGGGCGTCGCGTACTCGGTGCACGTCCCGGTCTGGGACGCCAACCTGACCAGCGAGAACCCGCGTATCCGCGAGGCGACCGCCGCCTCGTACCGGTTCTCGATAGAGTTCGCGGCGCTGATAGGCGCGCGCCACGTCGTCCTGCACCCGGGCTACATATCCGATCCGCGTTTCAGCCGCCACGCCGCGATGGAGCGTGCCAGGGACGCC
>JAKQKE010000033.1 GCA_029560805.1 Spirochaetota bacterium | reverse complement strand
GACGCCGACGAAGGCGGTGACGCCCTCGTCCGACAGGCACGACTCGGTCAGCCGGTAGCCCACCTCATGCTCGACAAACAGGTCCTCGAGCTCCTCGGACGGCGTTATATCCCTTGAAAACACCGTCACGACGCCGGAGGGCAGCTCGGCCGCGAGGGTGTCCTCGAGACCCTTGAGCCGCTGCGTGCGTATCACGTTGACCTCGTCGAGCGTCGTCGATACGTACGCGATGCGCTCGTGGCCGAGCCCGATCAGGTGCTTGGCGACCAGCACCGCGGCCCCGTAGTTGTCCATCTCGACGGTGTCGATGTTGTAGCCGCTACCCTTGTCCCCGATGGCGACCGCGGGTACCGTCTTCGCCACCTTCTCGAGGGCCTTCCTGTCGAGCGGCCAGAGGGTGAAGATCACCCCGGAGACGCCGGCCCTGGCTATCAGCTCGAGGTTCTTCGCCTCGACCTCGGGCGAGCGGTAGTCGTTCAGCGTGATGACCCTGTAGCCGTCTTTCCATGCGGCCTGCTCGATGGCCTGTACGAGGGTGGAGTAGTAGGGGTTCGAGATGTTCGGGCAGAGCACGGCGACGAGGCCCTTGCCGTGGCGCTGGCTTCCGGCGGGGCGCTTCTTGAAGTAGCCGAGATGGGCGGCCGCGTCACGGACGGCCTTGACTGTGTCGTCCGAGAACGATACGTCGTCCCTGCCGCTCAGGATCATCGAGATCGACGCCTGGGAGAAGCCGGTAAGCTCGGCTATCTGTCGTAATGTCGGATTGCTCTTCTTTGCCATCGCCATGCCGTTTCGTGCTGGACGTGCTGGCATACTAGCTGACATTCCGGCTGAGCGCAACTAAAACTTTGGATGACTATTAAAAAATTTATTTAAAAACCACCAAAAAACTATTTGAAAATTAAAATTGACAGGAATAAATAAGCGTTTATACTGGGCCAATTAAAATATTAAATGAATCCAGTGAAAATCAGCCTTGCGTTGTCGCGGGGCATTAACGGTATCGGGGAGCCGATGAGCCATATCTACTATTCTGAGCTGTGCCTGATGGGCGGTGACGTATCGCGCAACGTCGACAGGCTCGTCAAGGCCGGCGCCGACGGCGTCGGGCTGATGATCGACGGCGTCGGCTGGAACGACGCCTACGACCGCCCGGGCGACTACGCGCGCGCGCTCGCGAGCAAGGGCGTCGAGTACTCGGTGCACGTGCCGGTCTGGGACGCCAACCTGACCAGCGAGAACCCGCGCATACGCGAGGCGACCGCCGCCTCGTACCGGTTCTCGATAGAGTTCGCGGCGCTGATAGGCGCGCGCCACGTCGTCCTGCACCCGGGCTACATATCCGATCCGCGTTTCAGCCGCCACGCCGCGATGGAGCGTGCCAGGGACGCC
>JAKQKE010000267.1 GCA_029560805.1 Spirochaetota bacterium | reverse complement strand
GGAAATCCGCGAGCTGTACACCGACGGCGCCCCGCTGGGCGGCGACGAGGAACCGGCCACCGCGCCTGAGGAGGCCGAAGGCGAGGCCGAAGGCCGTCCCGTCACGTCCCAGACGGCCGGCGACAAGGAGAACCTCGACCGCGTCTCGACGTTCTACGACCAGTTCCTGAAATACGTCGACTCCGTCTATACGCGCTACGTGACCAAGAGCGAGATAAGCCTCAAGGAGCTGTCCGACAAGGTCAAGACGCTCTGCGACGTCATACTCGAGAACAAGCGCTATATCCTGCGCGTGCTGAGCCGCGAGTCCGGCTCGACCAACTACCTCGTCAACCACTCGACGCGCTCGACCATCCTGGCCATCGTGCTCGGCGGCCACCTCAAGCTGCCGCCGCACCGGCTGATCGAGCTAGGCGTCGCGGCGGTCCTCCACGAGATAGGCATGGTCAGGCTGCCGCCGCAGATGTACATGGCCGACCGCAAGCTGTCCGACAACGAGCGCAAGTCGATCACCGCGCACCCGATACTCGGCTACAACATACTCAAGGACAAGCAGTTCCCGCTGTCGATATGCCTCGCGGCGCTCGAGCACCACGAGCGCATGAACGGCACCGGCTATCCGCGCGCGCTGACCGGCGACAAGATATCGCTGTACGCGCGCATCATCGCGGTCGCCTGCTCGTACGACGCGGTAACCGCCTCCCGGCCCTACAAGGAGGCGCGCGAGGGCTACGCCGGCATGGTCGACATACTCAAGAACGAGGGCAAGCAGTACGACGACGCGGTGATCAAGTCGCTCGTCTACTCGCTGTCGGTCTACCCGGTCGGCTCCTACGTGCTCCTGACCAACGCCAAGCTCGGCCAGGTGATAGACGTGAACCCGGACAACCCGCGCTACCCCATCGTGCTGGTCCTCGGCTCCAAGACACCCGACGGCAAGGAGACGATGGTCCAGACCTCCGAGACCGGCGTTCGCATCCTGAAGCCGGTACGCAGGGAGGACGTCGAGCGCCTCTCCCAGGCCAAGGGATAAGGCCTCGGGTCGGCTCGACCTTGCCCCCCGAGGCTCTATCCGGTATCCTCGATGGTAACGCCGCCTCCGGAAGCCAGAGCTCTCCGCGCCGAGCGGCTCGACCACGAAGGAGCCAATCATGGAACTATCCCCGCTTCAGGAAGCCAGATACGACTACGCCCCCAAGCTACCGTCCGTACTATCGGGTGGCGTCGGCCGCGTCGTCGTTGAATTCGGCGAGCCGACCGAGTCGGTCGCCGATCGCGATCAGCTGCGCGCGTTGTTCCCCGCCTGTTACGGTAAGCCCGTGGCCAGGTTCGTCCAGGGCGAGGGCGCCGCGAGGCGGACCAGGATGACGATAGGGGCCATCCTCTCCGGCGGCCAGGCCCCGGGCGGCCACAACGTCATTGCCGGGCTCTTCGACGGGCTCAAGGCCGGCAACCCCGAGTCGACGCTGCTCGGCTTCAAGGGCGGCCCGGGCGGCCTGATCGACGACAAGGCCGTGGTCCTGGACGCCGCGACGATCGACCGTTACCGCAATACCGGCGGCTTCGACATCATCGGCTCGGGCCGCACCAAGATCGAGACGCCCGAGCAGTTCTCCAAGAGCGCCGCTACGGCCCGTGCCAGGGGCCTCGACGCCATCGTCGTCATAGGCGGCGACGACTCCAACACGAACGCGGCCCTGCTCGCCGAGTACTTCGCGCGCGAGGGCGTACCCTGCTCCGTTATCGGCGTGCCCAAGACCATCGACGGAGACCTCAAGAACGACTATATCGAGACGTCCTTCGGCTTCGACACCGCGACCAAGACCTACGCCGAGCTCATCGGCAACATCGAGCGCGACGCCGCGAGCGCCCGCAAGTACTGGCACTTCATCAAGCTGATGGGCCGCTCGGCTAGCCACATAGCGCTCGAGTGCGCGCTTCAGTGCCGCCCGAACGTCGCCCTGGTCTCCGAGGAAGTCGAGGCGTGCGGCATGACCCTGGCCCAGGTGACCGAGACGGTCGTATCGTCCATCGTCGCCAGGGCCGAGCGGGGCATGAACTTCGGCGTGGCGCTGATTCCCGAGGGCTTGATCGAGTTCATCCCCGACTTCAAGGCCCTGATAGCCGAGCTCAACGACATGATGGCCGCGCGCGGCGACGAGTTCAAGGCCCAGAAGGACGACGTGGCCCGCGTACGCTTCGTCGAGAGCGCCCTCGCCGGAGAGGCTGCCGCCCTGTACGCCGGATTGCCCGCCGACATCAAGCGCCAGCTGATCATGGACCGCGACCCCCACGGCAACGTCCAGGTCTCCCGCATCGACACCGAGAAGTTGCTCATCGCGATGGTAGAGAAGCGGCTCGGCGCGCTCAAGGCCGCCGGTTCCTATTCGGGTTCGTTCAGCGCCCTCGCCCACTTCTTCGGCTACGAAGGCCGCTGCGCCTTCCCGTCTAACTTCGACGCCGACTATTGCTACGGCCTCGGTTACTCGGCCTTCGTGCTCGCCGCCAGCGGTCTGACCGGCTACCTGTCGTCGATACGCGACCTATCGAGCCCGGCCTCAGAATGGATAGCCGGCGGTGTACCGCTGACGATGATGATGAACCTCGAGCGCCGCCACGGCGCCGAGAAACCGGTCATCAGGAAGGCCCTCGTCGAGCTGGACGGCGCGCCGTTCAGGGCCTTCGCGGCCGCCAGGGCCGACTGGGCCGTCGAGACCCGCTACCGCTTCCCGGGCGCCATCCAGTACTATGGCCCCGCCGAGGTCTGCGACCGCCCGACCGAGACCCTGCTGCTCGAGCGCCCGGGGAAGTAGCTGGACTCGCGCTAAAGAAGAGAGCTTGTACGACGAAAAGC
>JAKQKE010000232.1 GCA_029560805.1 Spirochaetota bacterium | reverse complement strand
GGCCAAGGAGCTGATCTTTACGGGAGAAATGATCAAGGCCGACGAGGCGTTGGCTATCGGCCTGGTGTCCAGGGTGGTGCCCGCCGAAGATCTTATGGGAACGTGCATGGACCTGGCTCGGCGTATCGTCAAGAACGCGCCGAGGGCGGTCGCGCTGTCCAAGGCCGCGATCAACCGCGGCGTGGAGACGGACCTCGAGACCGGCATGGCGATCGAGCAGGGGCTCTTCGGGCTCTGCTTCGCGACCGCCGACCAGAAGGAGGGCATGGGCGCCTTCGTCGAGAAGCGGAGCCCTGCCTTCACCGGCGAGTAACGGGAACAACGATACTAAGGAGCAACGATATGAAGGTAATGGTGCTGGGAGCCGGAACCATGGGATCGGGGATCGCCCAGGCGTTCGCCCTGTCCGGCTATCAGGTAATCGTGCGCGACCTCGAGCAGGCCTTCGTCGACAAGGGAATCGCCGGCGTCGCCAAGAGCCTCGATCGCATCGTGGCAAAAGGCAACCTGTCGGACGACGACAGGCAGGCCGCGCTCGCCAGGCTGACCGGCACGACCGACCTGGCCAAGGCGGCCGACGTCGACCTGGTCGTCGAGGCGGCGGTGGAGAACATGGCGATAAAGAAGGCGGTGTTCGCCGAGCTCGACGGCGTCTGCAAGCCGGGCGCCATACTCGCCACCAATACCTCGTCGCTGTCGATCACCGAGATAGCCTCGGCGACCAAGCGGCCCGACAAGGTGATCGGCATGCATTTCTTCAACCCGGTGCCGATGATGAAGCTCGTCGAGGTCATCAAGGGCCTCGCGACGAGCGACGAGACGAAGCGGACCGTCGTCGAGCTATGCGGCAAGCTCGGTAAGACTCCGGTCGAGGTCAACGAGGCCCCGGGCTTCGTCGTCAACCGCATCCTCGTGCCGATGATCAACGAGGCTATAGGCATACTGGCCGACGGCGTGGCGAGCGCCGAGGATATCGACGCGGCGATGAAGCTCGGCGCCAACCACCCGATCGGGCCGCTGGCGCTCGCCGACCTCATAGGTAACGACGTCAACCTTGCTATCATGGAAACGCTGTACGATGAATTCGGAGATACGAAATACCGACCGCATCCGCTACTGCGCAAAATGGTCCGCGCCGGCCTGTTAGGCAGGAAGAGCGGCAAGGGTTTCTTCGACTACACGAACTAGCACGAAGGCCGCGGCCTATCCAGCCGCGGTCCTATCGCCTATTCGCGACATACTAACGACTCAGACAGGGGAAATCATGGATTTTCTAACGGACAAAGAACACGCCCTGCTCCAGACGATGCTCAGGGACTTCGCCGAGGCCGAGGTAAAGCCGCTGGCGAAGGAGATCGACGAGAGCGAGCGCTTCCCTACCGAGACGGTAGCCAAGATGGCCCGCTTCGGCATGCTCGGCATCCCGTTCCCTAAGGAATTCGGCGGGGCCGGAGGCGACAACCTGGGCTATGTCATGGCCGTCGAGGCGATAAGCAAGGCCTGCGGCACGACCGGCGTGATCTTATCGGCGCATACCTCGCTGTGCGCCGCGCCGATCTACGAGTACGGCACCCCGGAGCAGAAGGCCAAGTACCTGCCGCCGCTCGCCAGGGGCGAGAAGCTCGGCGCCTTCGGGCTGACCGAGCCGAACGCCGGTACCGACGCGGCCGGCCAGCAGACGACCGCCGAGCTCAAGGGCGACCACTACCTGATCAACGGCTCGAAGCTGTTCATCACCAACGCCGGCCACGCCGACGTGTACATCGTCTTCGCGATGACCGACAAGTCCAAGGGCACCAAGGGCATCTCGGCCTTCATCCTCGAGAAGGACATGCCCGGCTTCTCCATCGGCAAGAAGGAGGAGAAGATGGGCATACGCGGCTCGTCGACCTGCGAGCTGATCTTCGAGAACGTCAAGGTGCCCGTCGGGAACCTGCTCGGGGCCGAGGGCAAGGGCTTCGGCATAGCGATGAAGACCCTGGACGGCGGCCGCATAGGCATCGCCGCGCAGGCGCTCGGCCTGGCTCAGGGCGCCATCGACGAGACGGTCGCCTACGTCAAGGAGCGGCGTCAGTTCGGCAAGACGATAGGCCAGTTCCAGAATACCCAGTTCCAGCTGGCCGATATGCAGGCCAAGACCGACGCCGCGCGGCTGCTCGTGTACAAGGCCGCCTGCCTGAAGGATGCCAAGGCGCCGTACGGCGTCGAGGCGGCGACCGCGAAGCTGTTCGCCTCGGAGACGGCGATGGAGGTGACGACCAAGGCCGTGCAGCTCCACGGCGGCTACGGTTACACCCGCGAGTACCCGGTGGAGCGCATGATGCGCGACGCCAAGATTACCGAGATCTACGAGGGCACCTCGGAGGTGCAGCGCATGGTCATCTCGGCCAACATGCTCAAGTAAGCGCGTCGAGACGGAAGGAACGAACGAGATGGATATCGTAGTGTGCATGAAGCAGGTCCCGGACACCACCGAGGTCAAGATCGACCCGGTCACCGGCACCCTGATACGCGAGGGCATCCCGAGCATCATCAACCCCGACGACAAGGGCGGCCTCGAGGCCGCGCTCGCGCTGAAGGACGAGCTGGGCGCCAAGGTTACCGTGCTGTCGATGGGGCCGCCGCAGGCGGACCTGGCGCTGCGGGAGGCGCTCGCGATGGGGGCGGACGAGGCCGTGTTGCTGTCCGACCGGGCCTTCGGCGGCGCGGACACCTGGGCCACCTCGACGACGATCGCGGCCGCCCTCAGGAAGCTCGGCTTCGACCTTATTATCTGCGGACGCCAGGCTATAGACGGGGACACGGCCCAGGTCGGGCCGCAGATAGCCGAGCACCTGGGCCTCCCGCACGTCAGCTACGTCAGCGAGCTCGAGGCTACGGAAGGCTCGGTCGTGGTCAAGCGGGTCTTCGAGGACGGTTACCAGCGTATCAAGGTCAAGCTGCCCTGCCTCCTGACGGCGCTCAAGGACATGAACCGGCCGCGCTATATGTCGGTCTCCGGCATCTTCGACGCGTATAGGCGCGAGGTCAAGGTCTGGGGCCTCGCCGATATCGAGGTCGATCAGGACAATATCGGACTCAAGGGCTCGCCGACCAGGGTCAAGAAGTCTTTCACGAAGGGCGTCAAATCGGCCGGCAAGGTCTACGAGGTCGACGCCAAAGAAGGCGCTAGGATCATCGTCGAGGCGCTCAAGGAGAAGTACGTCATCTAAGGCGGCGTACGACAGGAGAAACGCAATGAACATATCCGATTATAGGGGCGTGATGGTCTTCGCCGAACAGCGGCGAGGGATCGTGCAGAAGATAGCCTACGAGCTCCTCGGCGTGGGCAGGCGCATAGCCGACGACCTCGAGGAGCCGCTCCTGGCCCTGCTCGTCGGCCACGGCCTGCCCGATAGCGCGGCGGCCGAGCTGATAGCCCAGGGCGCCGACACGGTCGTCGTCGTGGACGATCCGGCCCTGGACGTCTACATGACCGAGCCCTACGCCAAGGCGATGACCGCGGCGATCGAGCGCTACAAGCCCGGCATCGTCTTCACTGGCGCCACGACGATAGGCCGCGACCTGGCGCCGCGCGTGTCCGCCCGCGTCAGGACTGGCCTGACCGCCGACTGCACCGGCCTCGAGATAGAGGACGGTACGCGTAACCTCTTGATGACGCGGCCCGCCTTCGGCGGCAACATCATGGCTACGATCGTCTGCCCGGAACACCGGCCGCAGATGTCGACCGTGCGGCCCGGCGTGATGCGCCGCCTCGAGCGCGACGATTCCCGGAAGGGAAGCGTCGAGAAGCTGGCGGTCAAGATCGAGGCTAAGGATAAGAACGTCGAGATCCTCGAGGTGGTCGTCGAGAAGGCGGCCAAGAAGAGCATCGAGGAAGCGAACGTGCTCATCTCCGGCGGCCGCGGCCTCGGGAACCTGGACAACTTCAACAAGCTGCAAGGCATAGCCGACGAGCTCGGCGGCCTCGTGTCGGCGTCGCGCGCGGTGGTCGACGCGGGCTGGGTGGGGCAGGACCGGCAGGTCGGCCAGACCGGCAAGACGGTTCGGCCGGACGTGTACTTCGCCTGCGGCATCTCCGGCATGATCCAGCACGTCGCCGGCATGGAGGACTCGGACTTCATCGTCGCGATCAATAAGAACTCGTCGGCGCCGATCTTCGAGTACGCCGATGTCGGCATCGTCGCCGACATCAACAAGGTGGTGCCGGCCCTCGTCGAGGAGCTCAAGGCCGCCAAGGCGGCGCGGTGATAGGCTAGAGCGACCTATCGGCTAGATTGGGCCGCCCCGCCGGGGCGGCCTTTTTCGTATGGATCGATCGATCCGGCCGCGCGCTATTTAAGCAGGCCTGGACAGGTCCGTCGCCTTGCGCTTCGCGTTCCGCTGGCGGACGGCGCCTAGCTCCAGACGAGCCAGACGAACAGGCTCGAAGCCAGGGTAGTCAGGACGGTGAACGGTCCGGCTACCTTGATCCACTCGCTGAAGCGTACCACGGTGCCGCGTTTCTTGAGCATGCTCACGGCGACGACGTTAGCCGAAGCGCCGAACGGCGTCAGGTTGCCGCCGAGGCACGAGCCTATGAGCAGGCCGAACATGTACAGTTCCGGGCGCAGGCCGAGCCCGGCGGCGAGTTTGGCCGCGACGGGCAGCATCACGATGATATAGGGTACGTTGTCGATGAAGCCTGAGAGCAGCACCGACATGAGTATGATGAGCACGAAGCCGGTGAGCACGCTGTCGCCGACGAGGCTGGCTAGCAGGGACGACAGGTCCTCGAGCAGGCCGGTCTCCGACACGGCCCCGACGACGACGAAGATGCCGATCAGGAATAGTATCGTCTCCCAGTCGAGCGACTTGACGAGGCGCCAAGCCTGGGCGCGGCTCTCCTTCATCACGCCGACGTACCACGCGAGTCCGACGAGGCCGAGTGCGAAGACGAAGCCGCCCGACAGTATGGAGAAGCCCTCGAACAGGAACGATATGACGGCAAGGCCGACGATGAGCGCCGCGAGCAGAAGAGTCGGAAACCAGGACTTGACGCGCTCGTCCGGCAGATCGACCTTCTCGTTCTTCATGCCGCGGTAGTAGTAATAGAAGAACGCCGCTCCTACGAGCATGCCTACCTGTACCGCGAAGAACACGCCGGGCTTGCCGTCCTTGAAGAAGAAGTCGTTGAACGAGTATCCGGCGAAGCCGGCGAATACCATCGATGGCGGGTCGCCTACCAGCGTCGCGGTGCCCTGGAGGTTCGACATGACCGCGAGTCCTATCATGAAGTATCGCGCGTCCACTTTCATCTTGTCGCTGAGCGCCAGCGCTATTGGCGCCATCACGAGCACGGTGGCGACGTTCTCGACGAAGGCGGACAGGAGGCCCGTCATGATCAGGATGAACACGACGCCCCAGCCCAGGTTCGGCGCCCTGGCTACTATCCTGTCAGCGAGCCGAGACGGCACGCGCGAGTAGATGAAGAGGTCGGCGATGACGAGGCTGCCTACGTAGATGAGCAGGACATTCCAGTTGATCAGCTCGCCGAAGATGACGGCGGGCGATACGACGCCGAGCGCGGCGACCGCTAGGGCCGCGCCGAGCGTGAACCAGGCCTTCTTGTGCGGGAAGGCTATCACGAGGCCGTACATGACGACGGCGATAGCCAGTACCAGATACTTCATGCGATTACTCCTTCGCGGCGGGCTGTCGCGCTAAAAAAAGACCTTTCGCATGGGTCCGTAAACGGGCGCATGCGAAAGGTCTTGTTTCCGACGGCGCCTCGGTAAGGCTACGGCGGCCGTCCGACCAGGCTGACCCGTTTCTGGGCGCCGGTTGTTGATGCGGACGATGCAACTACTCCCCTCTCGATACGCCCGTGAGGATACGTATATCGGAGCCGGAGGTCAAGCCGCGCCGGCCGCTACGGATTTGTCATGGCGGCGTTCCGCGATTATAGTACTATGCGAGCGGAGGGAACCATGTGTGACTGCTTCTACCTTCCCACCTCGCGGGGAGCGTTCTTCGGTAAGAATTCCGACCGGCATGCCACCGAGCCTCAGGCCCTGCGGCTCGTGCCTAGGCGTAGACCGTCGCCGTCCGTCTCTTTCGGCGGCAAGTCGTTCGAGCTTCCGGACGCCGGTCACGCGCTCGCTCTGTCCTGCCCGTGTTGGATGCCCGGCGCCGAGATGGGCCTGAACGGCGCCGGGGTGGCTATCGGCAACGAGGCCGTGTTCAGCCGCTTCAAGGCCGCGCCTGACGGCGTCCTGGGCATGGACTTCGTGCGCGCGGCGCTGTCGGCGTCGTCGAGCGCCCATGAGGCGCTCGACTCCCTGATATCGCTGACGGAGCGCTACAGCCAGGGAGGTAACGGTGCCTACAAGGGTCGGCTTGTCTACAGCAACTCATACCTCGTCGTAGGCCCCGACGGGGCCTACGTCCTTGAGACCGCGGCCAGGCGCTGGGCCTGGAAGGAGGTCTCCGGCCCGACGGCCCTATCTAATTCCTATTCGATAACGGATGATTATAAGCGCCTCGACGCCGAGACGCGCAAGGCCATAGCCCCGGTCAACGAGCGGATGGCCTGCCTCGACGAGGCGGACGCCGGGCGGATAGGCGAGAAGGGTTCCTGGAAGGCCTACGTCGAGAACCGCTTCATGAGCCGCTTCTCGGCCGGAGACGCGAGGCGCCGGGCGCTCGGCTCGCTGGTTACGGCGATCGCCGAGACCGGCGATAGGAGAGCCGCTATGGCCGCGCTCAGGGCGCACTCGGCCATCGACCCGGATCGCCCCACCAGGCCCCGCAACGTTTGCGACCATGACTTGGATATCATGGGCAACCCGACGACCGGCTCGATGCTGGTGGAGTATCGCGAAGACGCGACCGTACTGTGGTTCACGGGCGCTCCGTATGCCTGCGCCAACCTGTTCAAGCCTGTGCTCCTGTCCAACGGCGAATTCGTTCCACTCTGGACCGATTACGACTATGTCGAGGGCTCGGGCGGCGGGGAGGCCTACTGGAAAGCGAGGCGGGCCGCGACGCGACCTCTGTGGAAACGGCCGAAGGGTGGCCATGACACCGCCCTCGTCGAGGCGCAGGCGGCTCTGTCAGCCATGGTCGACGAGACCGCGTCCCCGGGGGCCGGCTCGGCGGTCGTGAACGATATCGTACGGGACTGGGACGCTCGCCCGCTCTGAGTCAGTCCGCTAAGCCGGGCCGTGGGATACGTAGCTCCACCGTGGCGCCAGGCTCGTTGCGTAGCGACAGCTCGCCCGAGACCTGGACGGCCAGGGCCTCCATCAGCGATATGCCGAGCGACGTATCGGCGGCGAGCTGCCTCGAGAGCACCTCGAGGGGGAATCCCGGCCCGTCGTCGCGCACGGTCGCCGCGACAGAGCCGTCGACCGAACGTATCGACACGCATACCGAGACGGGAGCGGACCCGCTACGGCCGTATCTCGCCGCGTTCGAGCAGGCCTCGGCTACCAGGATGCCGAACGCCACGGCGGCATCCGCCGATAGCGCGGTGTCGTCGCCCGAGCCGCTCAGGCGAAGCTCGGAGGGGATGAAGCCGCCGGCGAAGGTCGACGCGAGGCTCTGGGCGAAATCCCGGGCCCTGATCGAAGACATGTCGGGCGACGAGGTCAGGAGGTCCTGGGCCAGGGCGATGGAGCGGATCTTGCGGTCAAGGTCGGCGAAGCCCCGTTCGTCCTTGGGCGTGAGCCTCATCAGGCTGAGTATCACCTGTAGGTTGTTCTTGACTCGGTGGTTAATCTCGCGAAGCAGGGTTTCCTTCTCGCGCAAGCGGGCCTGCGAGTCGAGCTCCCGCTGTGTCGAAACCGATACGATCGTCTCGAACTGGCGCTTCGAGAAAAAATAGAGGAGAGCTGTCGTCGCGGCGACGAAGAAAAAGCCCTTGGCGGTCTGGAAGCTGGCCAGGTGGGCGTAGTCCTCGGCGATCAGCGTCGCCAGCCTGTCCGAAAAGGCTATCCAGAGGAAGGCTATGGCCGCGTAACTAATCGCGACTCGTAGGGCGAAATGCCGTACTCGAGCTTTCATCTATCCCTCCACGCCCTCCGTTATATCGATAAGCGCTCGGCCCGCTTTTGTCAAATCGCCGGCTCCCCGACGATGGTATCGCAGCCGTTGAAGGCGGCGAAGGCTCGCAGCTCCCGGATGAGCATCGAGCGGAATTCGTCGATCGACGCGCCTGGAAGCTCCTCGGGGCGCGGGCGCAGATCGACGCGCTTGATGACGAGGGCTTTGCGCTTCCTATCAGCCGCGGCGTCGACGAGGCCCGCCGGACGTCCCCTCCAGACGATCGGCAGGGCGAAGTAGCCGAATGCGCGCTTGGCCTCGGGGACGTAGCATTCGAGCGTGTATTCGAGGCCGAGTAGCCTGCGCGCCCGTTTCCGGTCGATGATGTAGTTGTCGAACGGGGATAGCAGGCGGACCGGCCTGTCGTCCGGTCGCCGCGGACATTCCAGGGCTTTCGTCGAGACCCAGTAGCGCCTGGCTTCATCGCCCTCGAGCCTGGCCTCGACGATGGAGCCTGACTCCGCGGCTCTCTCCAGGGCCGCGCCGACGCCAGCCGTGGCGTCCTTCCGCTGGTAGGCCGCGTCGGCCGCGCAGAAGACGCCGTAGGCGCATGCGGCGCGGCGTACGTACCAATCAGCCATCTCGTCGTCGCTCGGCGTCCTGTCGTCTATATCCGGCGGAAGGACGCGCTCGGCCAGGTCGTACAGCTTCTGGAAACCCGGGCGGCCGGCCACGAGTATGACGCCTGACATGAACAGGAACTCGAGCGCGGCCTTGGCTGGCTTCCAATCCCACCAGGGACCTCGGGGACCGTCTCCGCCGGCGAAGTCGCAGGAGCGTAGCGGTCCCTCGGCCCGTATCCTATCGAGCACGGCCCGTACTACCTCGGGATCCGTCGGGAACCACTGGTGCCCGGTTTCGGCTATACGCCGCATTCGCGGGAGGCAGTAACGATAGTCTTCGATGGGCAGGTAGGCGGCCGCGTGGGCCCAGTACTCGAGCGCCCGCCTGGGCGGCCGCTCCAGAGCCGGTAGGCACTCGGGCCCGTACGCGTCGTCTCCGCTCCAGAACACGTGGTGGTGGGCCCGTTCGACGACCGAGATGGTATCTATCTGGACGTGGCCGAGCGATCGCAGCTGGGCCGCCGCGGATTCGATCGCGTCGGGCGGTACATCGAAACTGAATCTGGCCCGGTACGCGAGGTCTATCGCTTCGGAACGGCCAAGGTGGAGGAGGCTCTCGGCATCGCTCATGAGGCTTCCGGCTCCCCGATCGACGCCATGAAGGCCTCGGCGTCGGCTTGAGAGAAGAAGACCAAGCTGACGAGTCGCGGCCTGTCGCGGGCGGCCAGGTACGACGATACGGCCTCGAAGGCCACCCTCGCAGCGAGCGCCTTCGGGTAGCCGTAGACGCCTGTGGAGATGGCCGGGAAGGCGACGCGGTCCCAGCCCCGTGCCTCGGCGATCGACAGGGCCTCGGTATAGGCCGACGCCAGCAGGCGCGACTCGTCGGCGGTTCCGCCTCGCCAGATCGGCCCGACGGCGTGGATCACGCCGCGGACGGCCAGCCGGCCCGCTCCGGTCGCTACGGCGCGCCCCGTAGGCAGTCCGTCGGGCAAGGATCCCATGCGGAGGGATCGGCATTCTGCCGACAGCTCTGGACCGGCGGCTCGGTGGATGGTCCCGTCGACGCCGCCGCCCCCGGCCAGCGCCGAGTTGGCCGCGTTGACTATGGCGTCGCCGTCGTAGAGCGTGATATCACCGACCGCGACCTCGACGCGTCCGTAGAGGTACGAGCGTATGGTTTTCATGGCCGATAGTATATCGTATATACTGGTCGTATCCGATCGCGCCTCGAGGGATTTAGATGCTCCAGGAAGACGGCTCCTATCCGCTCATAGAACCCTTTGACGACTTTCACGACTGTGCCGACCGGCTGGCCGCGGCTGGAGCCGACGAGTTCGCCTTCTTCCCGTTCATCGATTCGGACGCCGTCGAACGGGCGGCGCTCGGCCGCTTCATGCCTATGGGGTTGAGCGTCGAGCTGGAAGGTCGGCGACGCGACTTGCTCCTGCCCAAGCTGCACCTCGAACGCTGCCTGCTCGACCCCTGCGATACGCGCGTGACCAGGACCGCCAGGCGCGAGTCGCGGCGATACTCGCTGAGCGTCAACCGCGCCTTCGGGGCGGTGCTGTCGTCGTGCGTGGCGACTCACGGCGCCGACTGGCTCGTCGGCGACCTGGAGCGGACCTTCCTGGAACTGCACGAGCAGCGTTTTCAGCGGCGCGTGGCCTTCGTCTCCGTCGAGCTATGGGTCGGTAGTGGGCCGGACCTGGTCGCCGGCGAAATAGGCTATGTGGTTGGCGGCGCCTACGCCAGCCTGACCGGATACACGGCCCGCTCTGGCGCAGGCACGGTGCAGCTCATGGCGCTCGGGGGCCTGCTCGCCAAGCTGGGCTTACGGGTCTGGGATCTGGGCATGGCGATGGACTACAAGCTGGCTCTCGGCGGCAGAGCCCTGCCTCGCGAGAGCTTCATGCGGGAACTGGACAGGGCGTATCGGGACGACGACGCCCCGGGCAACGCGGCGATACGGGCCGTATCCGGCCTGGTTCCGGCCAGGGCCTTTCTGGACGCCTCGGCGTCGCTACCGGAAGGCTTTCTTGCCGATTCGACGAATGTACCTGATACTGGAGACCATCATGAATAGCTTGTTCGTTCTATACACGGCCCTGGCCGTGTTCGGCGTCGGCGTAACAGTCGTCGACATGTTCGGCGTGTTCGAGCATGCCTCTGGCGGCGACGACGCCTCTGGCGGCGACGACGACTCCGTCGGCGACGACGCTTCCGGCAGCGACGACGCTTCCGGCGGCGACGACGCCTCTGGCGGCGACGACGCCTCTGGCGGCGACGACGCCTCTGGCGGCGACGACGCTTCCGGCGGCGATCATGCCGGACACGCCGGCGGTAGGAGCGGCGGCTCCATCGTCGCCTCGGCAGGAACCGGCACGAGGGCTGTCGCCAAGGCTATCGGAACCCTGCGCTTGGGCGTCTATTTCTCGCTCGGCGCCGGACCGACCGGCCTGTTCGCGTTGCTGACAGGCGTCGGACCCGGTCCCAGCCTGGCTTGGAGCGCTGGCGCCGGCCTGTTCATCGCGACGCTCTCGAAGGCGCTACGGGCCTTCATACGCAAGGATCTGGATTCGTCCATCAAGCCCGCCGAGTTCATCATGGACGAAGCCATCGTCACGGTGCCGGTGCTGCCCGGCGAGATGGGAAAGGCGACGGTCCGCAGTTATGGCAAGGAGACCGATCTGTACGTTCGGTCGAAGGACGCCCGCGCGACCTTCCCGAAGGGCAGCGCCGTGCGTATCGTCGATTTCGACGACGACTGCTTCTGGATCGAGCCGGTGTGATACTATACGTGCATATGAAGATGGCTGCATGAAAAAGGAGGGGTTGGGATGCTGAGCGAATTCTTCTCCGGGTTCCAAGGCGTGTTGTTCGGGGCCCTCGGGGTCGTCGCTTTCTTAGCCCTGGTCGGGCTGCTCAAGGCGACCATACGCGTCGCGTCGCCGGACCGCATACTCGTCGTGACCGGCCGTAAGACCAGGCGGCACGGCCGCGAGTTCGGTTTCACGGTAGACCGCGGCAGGACGGTGGTCATACCGTATTTCCAGGCTGTCGGTACGCTCGACCTCGGCGTGTTCCCGATCAACGTGCGGGTCGAAGGCGTGAACAGCGCCAATGGCATCACGATGGGCGCCGACGCCACGGCCTGCGTCTGCATCGACGATGACGACGAGGCGATGCTCTACAGCGCCGTCGAGCGCCTGATGGGCAAGGACGTGCGTCAGATCCACGAGCAGATCCAGCAGACCCTCGTCGGCAACTTCCGGGGCGCGCTCAATAAGGCCACGCCGCTCCAGGCCATCGGTATGGAGGACGTCAACTCCGACGACGGTAACGTATCGGCCGACCTCGGTGAACGGGCGCAGTTCCGTGCCGAGTTGCTCGCCGACATCAACTCGGATCTGCGCTCCTTCGGCATGAAGGTCGTATCGGTGTCGCTCCAGAAGATCTGGGATACTTCGAACTACATAGCCAACCTGGCCCAGAAGACGCTGGCCGAGAAGCGCCAGGCCGTCGAGATCGAGGAATCGCGGCTACGCGCCATAGCGGACCAGGCCGAGAGCGAGGCGCGTAAACGCATCGAGGTGGCCAGGAGCCAGGCCGACGAGGCGATCATCAGCGCTCGCCAGGAACTCGAGGTGTACCGCCGCGAGTCGTCCGGCCTGATCGAGGAGGCCAAGCTCAAGGCCGATCAGGCAATAGCCGAGGCGCGCAACTCCGGCGAGTCGGCGGTGCAGGCCCAGCTCGTCGAGCTACAGAAGCTACGCAACCAGTCCTCGGTAACGCTGGTCGCGGCCGCCCGGGAGGAAGCCGCCAGGATACTCGCCGAGGGCGAGCGCTCGGCTGTATCGATACGGCAGACGGCCCATAACGAGGTACTCAAGGCCAAGGCCGGGTTGCTGGCGGCCTACGGCGACGATGCCTCGAGCGTCATGTTCCTGCAGCAGAAGCTGCCCGAGCTCTACGAGGCCTATATGGCGGCCACCGGATCCGGGGCCGTCGACAACCTCGTCGTCATGAACGACGAGGAAGGCTTCTCGGGCGCGGTCAATCGCGGCCCGCGGGCCTTCGCCGACTTCCTGCGCACCTTCGCCGACGCGTTCGGCGTGGACGTGCGCTCGCTGGCCATGCCGGCCGCCTCCGGGGGGGTGTCGAAATGATAGCGTTCGTAATCGCGCTCGGCGGGCTGGTCGGCGTCACTATCCTGATCCAGCTCCTGACCAACATGAAGATCGTCGGCGGCAACGAACTCGGCATCGTGACCGGCTCGGGCGGCGACAAGGGCTTCAGGACCCTGTCCGGCGGGCGGGCTTTCATCATCCCGCTCCTGCAGCGCTTCAGTAAGTTCGACCTGACGCCCATCACGATAGAGGTGGTCGTCGACTCGGCGATAGCGGCCGGCATCGTGCCGCTCAACGTCAAGGCTACCGTCTCGTTCGCCATTGCCGGGAACGACACGGGCCGCTCGCACGCGGTGACGCGCATCCTGGACATAGCCTCGAACCGCGAGAACCTGACCAAGATAGCCGGCGACATCATCGAGGGCCACCTGCGCGACTCCATAGCCTCGATGACCCCCGAGCAGGTGATGAAGGATAAGGACATACTCGTCGCCAAGATGATCAACGTCTGCAAGAACGACCTAGAGAACATTGGCCTCGAGATCACGACGATGAATATCGCCGACGTCGACGATCATCGGCTACCGGGCGTCGAGGAGCCGGATCTGTACATCGCCCTCCTCAAGCGCATCCAGTCGGCCAACGCCGAGACCAAGGCCCGCCAGGCTCAGGCCGAGGCGCGCGCGGCGAGCGCCGAGCAGGCGGAGGCCAGGCGCGCGGAGACCGAGGTCAAGAACCTGGGCAACGAGCTGACGAGGCTCAAGGCCGAGGTGAGGGTCAAGCTCGCCGAGGAGGCTCAGCGCCAGAAGGTAGGCGTCGAGCAGGAGTCCGCCGGCGCGCGGGCCAGAGTCTCCGGCTATAAGGCCGAGCTCGAGGCCGAGAGGCAGAACATCGAGATGCTCAAGAACCGCTACAGGGCCGAGATCGTCACCCCGGCGCTCGCGGAGAAGGAGAAGTCCATCCTCGAGGCCAGGGCTGAGGTCTCCGGCTGGCGCGAGGTAGCCGAGGCCGAGCTGGAGCAACTGGCGGTTACGCTCGAGACGATGAAGGCCGCCGGCGGCGAGGCGAGGCGGGCCTGGGTCCTCGACAACTTCGAGAAGCTGTTCGAGCCGTTCGCCAAGACCCTGGCGCTCTACCCGACCGATCACGTCTCGGTGGTGACCGGGTCGGGTGGCGACCGGGAGCCGATCTCGGCCATCCACCCGAACGCGGTGGCCGCCGCCCGCAACGATATAGTCGCGGCCGCCCTCGAGGGCATGACCAGGCCGGGCGCCGGACTGGCGGATCTGGGCAAGAAAGGCTAGCGGGGGGCGGCCGTCTTGGCCGCCTTGTTAGCCTTCACGGCGGCGAAGCGCGGCTTGTCGGCGTACATGCGTCGGTCGGCTATCGTAAGGAGCTCGGCCAGGTCGGGATAGACCGGGCCGGAGCAGCCTACCGAGCCGACCGCCGCGGACAGCCGCACGGTCGCCGTCCCGACGGTGAGGGTCGCCGCGCCGACGAGTCTCCGGAGCTTGCCGGCGGCGGCGGCCGCTCCCTCCTCGTCGCTCTCCGGTAGCACGAACGCGAATTCGTCGCCGCCCACGCGGCCGACCAGGTCGCAGGACCGCAGCTCGCCGACGCATAGCCTGGCCACGAGACGCAGGGCGTCGTCGCCGGCCTGGTGGCCGTAGCCGTCGTTGATGTCCTTGAAGCCGTTCATGTCCAGGATGGCGAAGCCGATGGGGCGGCCGTGGCGCCCGGCCCGCTCGAGCTCGGCCTCGGCGACCTCGTAGAAGCGCCGCCGGTTCGCCACCCTCGTCAGGTCGTCCGTCGAGGCCTGCTCGATCAGGCAAGCCTGGAGCCGTTCGCGCTCGGTCACGTCGTACAGTAGGATGACCGAGCCGCGGTTCCGTCCCGACCGGCCGCTGATGTTCGACGCCTGCACGTCGAAGGCCCGCTCTTCTTCACCGACCCGAAGGCGTAATGAGGCGGTGTCGGCCAAGGTTCCCGGAGCGGGTAGCCGGGCCAGCTCCGGGTACGCGCTCCCGAGTTCCGATAGTGGAAGGCACGACCCGTCCTCGTCGAGCCGAGGGAAGAGCCCGCGGGCCGTCCTGTTCGCGTCGGCTATAAAGCCGTCGGCGTCCACGACTATGGCCGCGTCGTGCATGTGCTCGAATACAGCGTCCCGGGCTATCGGCCTCACGTCGAACAGCCCGTACCTGAAGATACCGGAGGCGAGGAACGCGCCGCTGAGCGCGAAGGCGACCGGCGATAGCTCGATGCCGCCGGGCGTGAGGCCGGCCAGGTAGAGGATCGACTCGGCGAACGGCACGGCGCATCCTGCCAGCATGAGCCTGGCTTGAGCCTTGCGCATCGAGGCGGAACGTATCAGTATGCGAGCAAACTCCACCCCGGCGTACGCGTAGACGCCGTAGACGAAGAGCACGTTCACCCAGTACCACGGGCCCATGCCGAACCGTACGACGGTGAGCCCGTGTATCGACTCGACGTACGGATCGACGTATAGGAGCTCGTGCGACGAGACGGTGAAGCCCAGGACGACGGTGACGACGGGGATGGTAGCCAGCGCCAGGAGCGCGAGCGGCCGGATCCCTTCCTTGCCCTTGAATTCCCTGGCCAGGAATACGAGCGACAGCATCATGGTCTGTATGCCCAGGTACTCGAAGCCTAGGCAGGCCAGGACTCCGTCCAGGTCGGGCCGGAGCAGCTCGACGACATAGCAGGCGGCGTAGAGCGCTCCGCCCGCGAACAGTGCCGGCAGGGAGTAGTACCTGCCCCTGGAGCGCGCCTTCAGGAAGGAGAACGCGCCGAGCCAGAGGTTGGCGAGTGTCGCGGCCACGATGCCCGCGATTACTATAGTCTTGACCATGAGCGCCTTCTCTTCCGCCGGGCGACCCGGTACCTTACGTATAGCCCCTAGAACCGATAGGT
>JAKQKE010000230.1 GCA_029560805.1 Spirochaetota bacterium | reverse complement strand
ACTCGAGAGAGATCATCAAGACCCTGAGGCGCGACGAACGCGCCCAGACAAAGGAGTGCACATGAACCTCGGAATCCGCGCGAAGCTCTGGCTGGGCTTCCTGTCCATCACGGCCCTCGGCGTCATCATCGGCGTGGTCGGTATCGTCAACCTGAACAGCATGAGTGACGCAGACACGGTGCTGTACGAACATGCGACCCTGCCGGTGCAGTACGCGAGTAGGATCGAAGGCTATGTGCATCGGCTTCGAGCTAATTTGAACGCCGCCTTTATAGAGAATACCCCAGATCGAATCGCGTACTACGCAGAAAGGCGAGTGGGCTACTTCGAAGAAATAGCTAGGCTGGGCGCTTTATTCGCCGAGCGCGTAACGACCGAAGAAGAACAAGCTATGCTCGACGCGACCGTCCCGCTCAGGATGAAGCTCAAGGAGCAGGATGAGGCCGTACAGCGCTTGCTTGAGAAAGGCGACTTCGTTCAGGCCGAGAGTCGTTTGCTAAAAGAATATCGTGCCGCGTACGATGCTTATACAGAGAACCTAGACAAGCTGGTCGCGTATAACATCGATATGGCCAAGGCGACCTCCGACGGCAACACCGCCCTGGCGAACCAGTCGAGCATGATCCTTATCGGGGTCCTGGCCATCAGCCTCGTCGGAGCCCTGCTCCTGGCCTGGTTCCTGAGCGGCTCGATCATGAAGGTGGTCGACGTGATCGAGGACAACGCCCTGGGCGTGAGCGACGGCATCGCGCAGGTGTCGGGCGCGGCGGAGAGCCTGGCCCAGGGCTCGAGCGAGCAGGCCGCGAGCGTGGAGGAGGTGTCCGCGAGCATCGAGGAGCTGACCGCGACGATCAGGCAGAACGCCGACAACGCTAGCCAGACCGAGAAGATAGCGACCAAGTCGGCGGCCGACGCCCGCGAGGGCGGCGAGGCCGTCACGCAGACGGTCCGCGCGATGAAGGACATCTCCGAGCGCGTGCTCGTGATCCAGGCCATAGCCACCCAGACGAACCTCC
>JAKQKE010000228.1 GCA_029560805.1 Spirochaetota bacterium | reverse complement strand
GACGCCTCGGCGTCCGGGATCTGCCCGCCGGCCTGGGACGCGGCCGAGCCGGCGTGGGCCTCGAGCATGGCTAGCCCGTCGGGCAGGGAGCTCGGACTCTCCGCCTCTATGGACTCGAGTAGCGAATGCATCGCCGATCGTTGATTCTGCATCGGAGACTACGCTCCTTACCGTTTTGCCATTGTTCGTGCGCGACTGGCTCTATCGATACCATATTGTCGGCTCGTCCACGCCCGCGTGCAAGCGTATATGCGAAAGCCTCGTCCGTTCGGGTCCTGGATACGCTAGCTCAGGGGGTTCCGCCGTCCGAAGCCCGCGGCCGACTGAAGAACGCGGCCCGGAAGACGAAGTACCCGTTCCGTTCGCTGAACGCGCAGACCCCGCCGTGCTTCCGTACGATGGACTGCATGCTCCGCGAGCCGTAGCCGTGCTCGGGGCCCCTCGAGCTCGTCGGGATCCCGTCGCGGTCGAACGAGGGGGGCCGGGAGTACGGATTCGAGACCTCGATCGCGACGGCTCCCGTCTCGGAGCTTCGCGATACGGAGATCGTCACCCGCCGTTCCCGGCCTTCGACCGATCCCGCCGCGGCTATGGCGTTGTCGAGGCCGTTCGATAGCAGTAGACAGAGGTCGTCCTCGGGGATCGGAAGCTCCGACAGACCGAGGCCCCGTAGCTCGATGGCCACGCCTCGATCCTCGGCCCGCTTACCGAAGAGCGCCATAAGCCCGTCAGTGACGCTGCTACCGGTCTTCCCGGCCGGGTTCGCGTCGAGCGCCGCGAGCTGGTCGCCGACCAGGCGCCGTATTCCCCCGATGTCGCCGTGGGCCGCGCGTATGCTCAGTATCGCGAGGATATGGCGGTGATCGTGGCGCAGCTTCGCGGTCTCCTCGAGGAAACCGCGAAGCGACTCCGCGTACATGGCGAGCCCCTCGGACTGCCTCTCGTGCACGATCAGCCTCGCCTTGGTCTCGTTCTCTTCCTTGAGCTTATGGGCGTACAGGACGAAGCTCGTCATGAACAGTATGATGAAGGTCGAATATAGGGTGGCGCGCAGCATGGGCATCCATGGGCCCGCCGTCGTCTCGAGCACCGACATGCCCTTGATGACGAGGAAGGCGAAAGCGCTGAGGGCCGGGAGTATACCGCGCTCGGCCCCGGATTGGTCGATCAGGCCGCGGAGCGGGCGGACGAGGAAGCGGTGTACCGGCAAGAAGAGCAGGGGGCCCGTGAGCGCCCAGCCGATCCTCTGGGCTATCGCCGGATCCATCCCCGGCTCGAGGCACTCGGCTACCAGCATCGCGAGGCCGCCGAGTAACAAGCGCGGGGTCAGGGTGAAGTATGAGAAGAAGAATGCCATGAGGGTGATTCGCAAGGGGCGCTTGAGCCCGATGGCGACTGTCAGCACGAAGGGTAGATGGACGCCCAGTGTGTAGACGATGCCGAGGCCCTCGAGTCCATGCGTAAAGATCGCCACGAATACGAACGCGTACGCCAGGCTGGCGGTCAGGGCCATCGTCAGGACATTCCGTCTCGTAGCCGGAACGCCGGAGAATAGGAACAGCGTCGCGGCGCCGTACAAGGTATCGAAAAGGTACTGTAGGGCCGCTATCGAGAGCTCGTCGGTAGGCATCAATGGTCACGTTTCTCCGAGTGCATCGTATCGGATCGAGCGCAGGCTATCAACCGCGCCTTCAGGTGCGGACGTTTCATCGCATGGGCGGCCTGGGCTGCGGTACCAATAAAAAGCCGCACCCTTACGGGTGCGGCCGTTCAGGCTATGTCAGGCGCTTGGATCAGTAATCCATACCGCCCATGCCGCCCATGCCACCCATGCCGCCGGCGGGGGCCGCCTTGGGCTCGGGCAGGTCGGTGATGGCGCACTCGGTCGTCAGCATGAGGCTGGCGACACTGGCGGCGTTCTGGAGCGCGGAGCGGGTGACCTTGGCCGGGTCGATGATGCCGGCCTTGACCATATCCACCCATTCCATCTTCGCGGCGTCGAAGCCGATGCCCTTCTTCTCGCCCTTGGCGCGATCGGCGACGACTGCGCCGTCGACGCCGGCGTTCTCGGCGATCTGGCGGATCGGCTCCTCGAGGGCGCGCTTGACGATCTTGTAACCGACCTTCGCGTCGTCGGACAGCTTGTCGGCGCCGTTCTTGTCGAGGGCGATCGCGGCCTGGATCAGCGCTAGGCCGCCGCCGGGGACGATACCCTCCTCGATGGCGGCCCGGGTGGCGGAGAGGGCGTCCTCGACGCGGTGCTTCTTCTCCTTCATCTCGACCTCGGTCGCGGCGCCGACGTTGATGACGGCCACGCCGCCGGCGAGCTTGGCGAGGCGCTCCTGGAGCTTCTCGCGATCGTAGTCGCTGGAGGTCTCGTCGATCTGGGCCTTGATCTGGGCCTTGCGCTCGTCGATGTCCTTCTGCTTGCCGGCGCCGTTGATGATCGTGGTGTTGTCCTTGTCGATCTTGACGGTCTTGGCGGTGCCGAGCTGCCCGATCTCGGTGTTCTCGAGCTTCATGCCGAGCTCCTCGGAGACGACCTCGCCGCCGGTCAGTATGGCGATATCCTCGAGCATGGCCTTGCGGCGGTCGCCGAAGCCGGGGGCCTTGACGGCGCAGACATTCAGGGTGCCGCGGAGGTGGTTGACGACGAGCGTGGCGAGGGCCTCACCGTCGACATCCTCGGCGATGATCACGAGGGGCTTACCCTGCTGCGCGATCTTCTCGAGTATCGGGAGGAGGTCCTTCATCGACGATATCTTCTTGTCGTGGATCAGGATGAAGGGGCTATCGAACACGCTGGTCATCGTGTCGCGGTTGGTGACGAAGTAGGGGGACAGGTAGCCGCGGTCGAACTGCATACCCTCGACGAAGTCGATGGTCGTGTCCATGGTCTTGGACTCTTCGACGGTGATCACGCCGTCCTTGCCGACCTTCTCCATCGCGTCGGCGATCTGGGCGCCGATCTCCATGTCGTTGTTGGCGGACACGCTGGCGACGTGGGCGATCTCGTCCTTCTCCTTGATATCCTTGGAGTTGCGCTTGATCTCCTCGATGGCGGTGACGACGGCGGCGTCCATGCCGCGTTTGAGGCTCATCGGGTCCATGCCGGCGGCTACGGACTTGAGGCCTTCCTTGACCATGGAGTAGGCGAGGACGGTGGCGGTGGTGGTACCGTCGCCGGCGATGTCGTTGGTCTTGGTCGCCACTTCCTTGAGGAGCTGGGCGCCCATGTTCTCGTAGGGGTCCTCGAGCTCGACCTCCTTGGCTACCGATACGCCGTCCTTCGTGACGGTCGGGGCGCCGAACTTCTTGTCGAGGAGGACGTTGCGTCCCTTGGGGCCGAGGGTTACCTTGACCGCGCGCGAAATCTGCTCGACTCCGGACAGGAGCTTCTTCCGGGCGTCCTCGCTGAACATCAATTGCTTCGCCATGTTCTTGTATCTCCCTTTCTCTCGTGGGTGGTCCAACCCGCTCTTGGCCTCGCGCTCGTTAGCGCGCTCGCGAGCGCCGTTTCCTGGGCGGGTTGGCGTACGTAGAATGAAGCGAACCCGTACGATTCGCGATAGCGAAGATACTAAAAACGATGCCAGGCGGCAAGGGGCGAAGAGCTACCAAAACAGCGGATGGCGGGGGCGGCGCTATGAAGAATCGGTCCGTTCCGCTATAATCGAGGCGTATGAACGAAGAAATCCCCATCGTATTCATGGACGAGTCCATCCTCGTCATCAGCAAACCCGCAGGTATCCTGTCCTTTCCCGACCGCTACGAACCGGACGCCCGGGTGGCGGCCCGCGAGCTCGAGATGGAATACGGCCGCCTCTGGCCGGTCAACCGGCTCGACCGCGACGCGAGCGGCGTCCAGCTCCTGGCTCGGGACGAGGCCGGTTGGCGCCTCCTCTGCGCCAGGCTCGAGGACCGCGAGGTGACGACGATCTACCATGCCGTAGTGGCCGGGCGGCCGACCTGGAGCGATAGCTCCTGCGACCTGTCGCTGACCGCCGACGGCGACAGGATGCACCGCACGGTAATAGACGGCTCGGGCAAGCCCGCGCTCACCGACTTCGCGGTGCTCGGCTGCCACGCCAAGATGGCCATCGTCGAGGCCCGGCCGCTGACGGGCCGGGCCCATCAGGTACGCGTCCACCTGGCCGCGCTCGGCTACCCGGTCGCCTGTGACCCCCTCTATGGCGACGGCAAGCCGGTCTTCCTGTCCAAGATCAAGCGACGCTGGAAGGGCGACGAGGACCGGGAGCGGCCGCTGATATCGAGGACGGCGCTCCACGCCTTCTCGATCGCGTTCGCGCACCCGTTGACCGGCGAGGCCGTGCGAGTCGAGGCCCCGTACCCCAAGGACTTCGGCGCCCTGGTCAAGCAGCTACGCAAGCTCTAGAGCCGACCCCGGGCTCAGGCCGAGCCGCCTTGTCCTTATCGCGACTTGCGGCTATCTTAATCCGACCCCCGTCGGGGGGTGGGCGCATGGCGTCCCTATCCAGTAGGTTTCCGGAAGTACCATGAAGAAGACTATCGTAGCGTTCGCCGCTATCGCGGCCTTATCTTTCTCGCTCGTCTCCTGCGCCGATAAGGCCGACTCGGCCAAAGACGCCGCCGCCTCAGCGGCCGACGCCAGCTACGCCTTCGGCCTCGCCATCGGTACCAGCCTCAAGGACACCGGCGTCGAGCTCGACTATGACGAGTTCCTGAAGGGCATGAAGGACTATATCGAGGACCGAGAGCCGCGCATGTCGATGGAAACGGCCCAGATGACCATCCAGTCGGCCATCATGCAGGCGATGCAGGCTATCGCCTCGAGGAACGCCGAAGCCGAGGCCGCCTTCCTCGCCGAGAACGGCAAGAAGTCCGGCGTTACGACGACCGCCAGCGGGCTCCAGTACGAGGTGATCAAGCTCGGTTCCGGCCCCAAGCCGGCCGAGTCCGACACCGTCCGCGTCGACTACGTCGGCACCTTCCTCGACGGCAAGGAATTCGATAGCTCGAAAAACGCCGGCGAGCCGGTCGTGTTCCCGGTGGCGATGGTCATACCCGGTTGGGTCGAGGGACTCCAGCTGATGCCCGTCGGTTCCAAGTACAAGTTCTACATCCCGTCGGCCCTGGCCTACGGCGAGCAGGGTTCGCAGGGCGGCATCGAGCCGAACAAGACGCTGGTCTTCGAGGTCGAGCTGCTCGGCATCGAAGCGGCCGCCCAGTAGCCGTCAGAGCCGGAAAATTTTCCTGAGGTCGGCGCCGCGCGCCACCCGCCCGTGCAGGTAGAACAGGAACACCGCTACCGGCACGAGCGCGAGCGCCGCGACGAGCGACCAATACGGCCGTACCTCCCCGAAGCGCTCGAGGCCGAGCAGGCCTATCCTGAGCAGGGCCTCGAGCGCGACGAGGTAGGCGGCTAGCCCGATCGCCCCTATCCCAAGCAGGTTGATCCCCTTGACCCGGCGGGTAGCTATGCACGCCGCCGTGGCCGATACCGCCGCGAAGCTGGCGAGCGCTATGGGCGCCCCGAGCGACAATGACCAGCCTATCGCCCCGTCCATGGTGTCCAGCGCGACGAGGAAGGCCACCGACGCGGCCCCGACGGCGGCGACCGCCGCCTTGGGGCTACCGTAGAGCGCTATCGGCAGGCAGGCGGCGCACCAACCGAAGACGATGGAAGCCACCGCGTAACGGGACCAGCCGAGGTCGGCGCTCGATAGGAGATCCATCAGCAGCAGGGCTCCGCTACCGAGTATGGCCACCAGGCTGAGTATCTCGATCGCGATGCGCCGACGCTCGGCCCTGGACAGCCGGTACCTGTCCTGCGGGTCGATGATGTGCTGGGGGTAGGGACCGGCGCCCGACGGTGAAGCCGGCGCATCCAGGCGCTGGATCGGCGCCTCGCAGAGCGGGCAATCGCTCGTCGCGTCGTCGACCTCGACGCCGCATCTACTGCAATAAGGCATCTATGCGTCCTTTCCTTCGGGCGCGCCAAGGTTCGACTCGACCCGTACCTTGAGCCCGTCCCTGACGAGCCGCGTGAAAAAGGCCCTCTCGAGGTCGCGTCGCTCGATCACGCTACCGAAGCTGATCGACAGCGCGTCGCCGTGGCTGAGCATGCCGGCGACCGTCTTGAGGCCCGGAGTCGACGGCAGCACCACGTCGATGCGTTTGACCTTGGACGCGAAGGAGTCGGGTAGCCTGGCCTGGCCGACGTTGGTCGACAGGCTCGAGTAGAGGGCCTCGCCGTGGCTGCGGTAGAGGCCGCGCATGATCAGGTTCTTCATCGTCAACGGCACGGCCCGGATGACGGGATGTTTGGCCGTCGCCACGTTCCGCGTGATCGTCCGCATGATCTCCTTGGGCGTGAAGGCGAGCGCCATCGTCGCCTTGACCCTCGCGACGATCTCGGAGAATTCGTAATGGCCGAGCCTCGTGTCCAGCTCCGGCAGCGCGTAGAGGCTGAAGTTGCGCAGGGTCGACGAGGGGAAGAAGTTCCTCAGGTTGGCCGGTACCTGGAGGCGCAGGGGCCGCCTGCGCGACCGCGGCCGCCCTTCGTACTCGGCGTCCTGGACGTCCTGCAGCGCGGCGAGGAACACCGACGATAGGTAGATCGTCAGGGTGGCGCCGTGTTCCTTGGCCTTCGCCAGGGCCGATGACAGCGACAGCTCTCCCGTGACGACGCGCATCGTATGGACGGGCAGGCCTATGCCCGGCAGGTGCCAGGCCGGACCTAGCTTGGCGGGGCCCGGCGCCCCGGGCGTCGCGTAGCGGGAGAACGCGTCCTCCCATTCTTCAGGCCCCGGCGCGTCGTTCGGGGCGAACACCATGGGCCCGTACTCGGTCGTAACGCCCTTGAGCCTGAAGTACTCGGCCAGGAGAGACCTGAAATAGATCATCGCTCCGTAGCCGTCGGTCAGGATATGGCACATCTCGAGCGACAGGCGGTCGGCGTGGGCGCGCACGCGGTACAGGTAGACGCCTTTCCGTCCGGACGATAGTCGTTGCATCGGGAATTTCGAGTCCTCGACCACGAGGTTCGGCGAGTCGTTGCGCTCGAAGAAGAACCAGAAGAAGCCTCGCCTCAGCTCGATCTGGAAATAGGGGAACCGCGGCCTGAGCGCGTCCAGCGCTCGCTGGACGAGGGCGATGTCTACTGGCTCGTCGAGTATGGCCTGGATGCGGTAGTAGGCGCTGACGCGGTCGGACAGGATGGACGGGTAGATGATGGCCGCGTGATCGAGCGCGAACCAGGGATGGTCGTCGGGGTACCGCCGGTCGTCGGGGTACCGCCGGTCGTCGGGGTACCGCCGGTCGTCGGGGTACCGTCGGTCGTCGGGGTACTTACGGCGGAACTTGGAGCGAATGGGAGCCTGCCATGGTTGCGGCGCATCCGCGTCGCCTTCGGTTTTCACGGCTATTATAATACTGACAAGTCGTCGCTTTGCCCATGCCGAGCGCGGGCGCTATGCAAAAAACGATGAAAGCGGCAGAATAGGATCAGATGATAGATCTGCATACGCATTCTACGGCGAGCGACGGCGCCCTATCCCCGGCGGCCCTCATCGGCAAGGCCGCCGAGGAAGGCCTCGGCGCCATCGCGCTGACCGATCACGACTGCCTGGACGGCTTGGACGAGGCGCGGACCGCCGCCTCGTCCATCGGCATGCGTTTCATAGCGGGCATCGAGATAGAGATAGCGTTCGAGCCCGGCGAGTTCCACCTGCTCGGCCTGGACCTGTTCGATACACGTCGGCCCCTGCGCGACGCGGCCGCCTCGCTGGCGGACTCGCGCGAACGGCGTAACCGGGCGGTCCTGGAGCTGTTTCGCGACGACGGCGTCGAGCTCGACTACGACGAGCTACGCGCCAAGGCCGGCACCGGCATGATTGGCCGTCCCCATATAGCCTCGATGCTGGTGGAGAAGCGCATCGTGCGTAGCAAGCAGGCCGCCTTCGACAAGTACCTGGCCAAGGGGCGGCCTTACTACGTGCGCAAGGCCTGCCTCGAGCTGCCCGAGGCGCTACGCGTCGTCAAGGACTCGGGAGGCTTGGCCTTCGTCGCCCATCCAATGTCCCTGTTCGCGAGCTGGAAGCGCCTGCGCGCCCTGTTCGAGGAATGGAAGGCCCTCGGCGTCGACGGCATCGAGGCCTGGCACCCAACCGCCCGCCTCGTCGACTGCCAGCGCCTCGACGCGATGGCCCGCGAGTTCGGCTTCCGCGTCAGCGCCGGCAGTGATTTTCACGGCGTCGCCCGTCCGGACCGACGTCTCGGCCACACCGCCGGCAAGCGCCGCATCGAGGACGAGTTCCTGGCCTGCCTCGAGCGCTAGGCGTCTCGTCGCAGTCGCCTCGGCGCGACTAGAGCGACGCCGACAGCCCGGCCGACACCTGAAGGTCGGCTTCCGCGTCGCTATACGACCCGTCGGCCTTGGCGCGGACGCGCCTGCCTATCCAATCCACCCGTAGCCAGGCGCTAGCCTCGGCGGCGATGGCCGGCTTCGGTAGCGCTACCCTAGCGTACAAACCGACGACGAGGCGCTCGTCGACCGCGTCGCCTGACGGCGTCGAGCCTTCGTAGTTCGCCATTCCGCCGTTGTCGCCGCCCAGGTTGTGCGAGGTGAAGAAGCTCATCCGGCCGCGTATCATGGCCGTCGCGTAGGCGCTGAAGGTCCCGACGCCCGGCGCCAGGTACTCGAGGTCGGCTCGCGCCAGCTGGACATCGCCGCCGTACGGATAGCCCAGGTAGTCGAGGTGGCTCACGTAGCCGTAGCCCCCCGGGTCGCCGTGGCAGAAGTACCTGCGGACGACGATGAAGTCGACGCCGTCGCGGCGGTAGAGCAGGGGATCGGTCCAGGCCAGCTCGACGGACGAGGTCAGTATGCCCGGGCCGAGCGCGACGCCCCGCTCGAGGCCGCCGAGGTAGGCCATGGCGTTGGCCTGGGCCGACGACTCGTTCGGAGCGCGGCCCTGGTCGAGGGCGTACTGGGCGTAGAGCTTCCAGCCGGGCGCGGGGGCCCAGTCCAGCTCCAGGTGAGCGATGGCGTTGAACATCGAGCGATTGTTCAGGTTGTGGTAGATGAAGGCGGGGTTCAGGTAGCGCGGGTCGAAGACGTCGTTACGGTACATCACGTCCTCGGACAGCGCGAGCGTCAGGCTATCCAGCGCCCTGAATTCGAGCCGGTGCCCCAAGAATACCCGGAACGCTTGGTCCGGGGCCTCGGCCGTACCCGTCTCCGTCGGCAGGAACACGTTGACCCAGTCGTACTTGAAGCGGTCGGACCAAGCGGTGACGCGCGCGTAGTCGTTGAAGTCGGCGTGGCCGTCGAGCACGAAGTTGCCGGAACGGCCGTTTCCCCAGGATATGGAGTCCCGAGCGAGCGAGGCTGTCCACCGCTCCCCGCCTATCGTCGCCACGGCCCGCTTGGGCCACTCGAAGTCGAAGTCGTAGCTATGGAGAACGACGTTCGAGATCAGGCCGCTACCGAAACTATACGAACGCTCAACGTAGGCGCCTCGCTCCGCTCGATCCGCCGAGTCGTCCACGGCCGTCCTCTCGCCGATCACGGCGCCGACGCCGGCATCGGGCATGTTGGATACCTCGTCCAGGTAGCTGATCCGGTTCCGGCCGTACTGCAGGTCGCAGTAGACGTACATGAGTTCGTCGATGGCGAAGTCGAGCCTGAGCCTGGCCAGCGGCTCCCTCGACTCGAAGCCGTGGGCCCAGTCGGACTCGAGATAGAAGTCGTCCGGATTCGCGTGGTAGTAGGCCTCGGCCGCCAGGTCGAGCCCGCCCCCCAGGCTGAACCCGTCAGGCGTACCGAAGCGCCGTCCAGCGCCTATCGCCCGCTCGGCCGCGTCGTAGAGCCCGGAGAGCTGGGCCCCGAGCGATGATCGGTCGATCCGTCCGAGTATCTGCATGGCTTCCGACCTGGACCAGGGCCTCGCGTTCGACGCGGTCCCGGCGCCGGTAGCCAGGTAGAGCGCGTCCACGGCGGCATAGGCCGGCGACGACAGCGGCAGGGGCTCGAACCCGGGACCTTCCGGTCGGCCCTGGGCGAAGGCCGCTACCCCCGGGCCGAGCGCGAAAGCGGTGACGATGACGAGAGGAACGGATATGGCGCGCATCGTATGCCTCCGGTCGAATTCTACCGCTCGCGCCGCCTCTCCGCCAGCCCGCGAGTTCATAGTCGGATTGGAAGGAACTCTTTGGGCTTTGCCGCAGAGGCACGGAGAGGATGATAAGAACTTGTCTTATTCCTCTGTGTCTCCGTGTTTCCGTGGTTCAAGCCTTCACACGTATGCTCTTCGCTGGTTCCAGTCGGATCACCCTCTTCGGCAGCCGGAGCAGCCGAGCACGTGGACATGGCGACGCTCGGGGCGCTCGAAGTAGCGCGCTAGCAGGTAGCCGTCGCGCGGCACGACTTTTTCGCATACCGGGCAGACTCGACGGTACTCGCTGTTCTCCGGCCAGCAGTACGGGCAGCCGTAGATGTACATCACCTTGTCGCTGCCGGAACTCTTGTAGACTTTCGACTTGACCAGGGCGCCGGGGCCGAGCCGCTCGCCGCAGACCGGGCAGCTCCGCGCGCCTACGCCCTTCTCGCGCATCTCGCCGCGGGCGTCGGGCACGAAGCGAGGCGAGGCGCGCTCCTTGCGGGCGGCGTAAGGGCTGTAGACGAGGGCCCAGAACAGCCAGAGGAGGAAGGCGCCGATCGACGCGAGCAGGGCCGCGAATACGAGGTCGTTCATGCGGGCCAGTATAGCATGGCGCGACGTTGACTGCCCGAGCCGATTGCGGCGATACTGGGGCGATGGCAACCCTGTACATGGTCGCGACCCCCATAGGCAACCTCGAGGACATAACCCTGCGCGCCGTCAGGACGCTCGGCGAGGTCGACGCGATAGCCTGCGAGGATACCAGGCATACGCTCAGGCTGCTCAACCACCTGGGCGTCAAGAAGCAGCTCGTCGCCTGCTACGCGTACGAGGAGGAGAAGGGCTCCGCCCGCATCCTCGCCCTCCTGGAGCAGGGCAAGGACGTGGCCTACTGCTCCGACGCCGGCACGCCCTGCCTCTCCGACCCAGGCATCCTGGCGGCAGCCCGCGCCCGCGAGGCCGGCCACGACGTCGTGCCTATCCCCGGCCCGAGCGCCTTCGCCGCGCTGGTCTCGGCGTCGGGCATCTTCTATAAGACTGTCGCCTTTGACGGCTTCCCCTCGCCGAAGCCCGGCCGGCGCCGTTCCAGGGTCGCCGAGCTCATGTCGCGCGACGAGGCCTTCGTCATGTACGAATCGCCGCACCGCATAGTGAAGCTCCTTACGGATATTGCCGATATTGACGCCGAGAGGCGATTGTGCGTCGGCCGCGAGATGACCAAGCTCCACGAGGAATTCCTGGTCGGATCGGCGGCCGAGGTCCGGGACCTGCTCGCGGCGCGGCCCGAGGTCAAGGGCGAGATAGCGCTACTTGTGTCCGGGGCGAAAAAGGGGTAAACTAAACGCCTTACGGTGCCGATATTGAGTATGTGAAAGGCAGGGGCCACCGATGACAATTGATAGGCTGAACCCGCTGGATCCGATCCAGCCAAAGAAACCCTCGGGCGCCGCTCGCGCCGAGAGGAATTCTGGCAGCGATTCCGTTAGCCTGTCCTCGGAGGCCGTCGAGAAGGCCGAGCTCTTCAAGGCTCTCGAGCTGGCCAAGGCGGCGCCGGAGATCAGGATGGATCGCGTCGCTGAGCTCAAGGCCAAGATCGACGACCCCGACTACCTGAACGACGCGATCCTGAGCGCCACGGCGGATCGCATACTCGACCAGTTGCTCTGAGCGTCTTCATGGTGTCCAAACGAGGGCGGAGGCTTGCGCTTCCGTCCTTTTTATTGCCCGGCCTCCGGCGACGCTTAGGACGCCGGGCCGGGCGATAGTGCAGGAGAATCGGCGATGGCGGATTTCAGGTTCCACGTTCCGGCTGACTGCTATATCGGGCAGGACGCCCTCTATAAGCTGCCCCTGGTGCTCGACGGCGGGCCCGAGCGGGCCCTGCTCGTGGCCGACCCCGGCCTGGCCGAGGCCAAGACCGCGGAGCGCGTCGCCGCCATCCTCGAGGGCCGCGGCATCCAGCTGATCACCTTCGACGACCTGGCCGAGCGCCCGTCGTCGGCCGCCGTCGAGGAGGCGGCCTCGCTCGCCAGGGGCGCCCGCGTCCCGTTGGTCATAGGGCTTGGCGGCGTCAGGGCCATGCATGTGGCCAAGGCGGTCGCCGCCCTCGCCCCGGCCGGATCATCGGGCGAGCGCGGCGTCGACGCCTGGATAGACGGCGAGCCGCCCGTGCGCCCCCCGCTACCGCTCGCGCTCGTGCCGACGAGCTACCGCGACCCCTTCCTGCTGTCCGGCGGCCTCGTGCTGACCGACGCGAGGACCGGGGGCGCCGTGTTCCTGCAGGCCAAGCGCGGCATCGAGACCGCCGTCGTGCTCGACCCGAACGCCTTCGGCGGCCTGTCCGCCAAGTCGTCCGCCGAGGCCCTGCTCGACGGCGCGATGATAGCCATCGAGGGCTACGCCTCCGCGCGCGAGGGCTTCCTGTCCGATATGACCCTGAAGGAGGCCGCCGGCCTCTATATACGAGCCCTCGACGCGACGCTCCAGCGTCCCGAGGATCCCCAGGCCAGGATGGACGCCGCCCGGGCCTGCTTCCTGGCAGGCCTCGGCCTGGCCGCGTCGTCGCCGGGCCTCGGCACGGCCATTTCCTTCGCCGTCAACGCCCGCTGGGGCGTGCCCAAGGCCAACCTGGCGGCGGTCATCCTGCCGTACCTGCTCGAGTCCCTGTCTCGGTCGCGCCCGGAGAAGATCGCCTCCCTGGCCCCGCTGTTCTGCGAGATAGAGCCGGACGAGGGCGCCGCGGGAGCCGCCGCGCGCGCCGTCGAGTCCATACGCACGAGGCTCGGTCAGCTCAAGATACCGAGCCGCCTCAAGGACTTCGAGCTACCCCTCGAGCGCCTTGTCGAGACCGCCGAGTCGGCGCGCAAGTTCGACTTCATGAACTTCCTGCCGCGCACCATGACCGTCGACGACGTCTTCGACTTCATCAAAACGGTTTATTAAAGTAATCCAGTATAGGAAATCTGCCACGGAGACACGGAGGCACGGAGAGGAAGAGCGATGGTAAAGAAGGATGCGGGAGAAAATAACAAGCCTGGGATAAGGTCATGAACCTTTTCTTGGCTATGTCCTTTCCTTTTTACTCCGTGTCTCCGCGCCTCCGTGGTTCCGATTTTTGTTATCCGGCATATTAAATGATAGCCGTACGGAAGTTGATGACGCTGTCGCCTTTGCATAGGGCGCGCAAGGCGGCCCAGGTCCTGGGGCACCTGGAGGCCGATTACAGGCAGGGCCGAACCATCGCGGGCGCGTGGATAGCCGAACTCGGCGCCGCGTTCGCCGCGGACGGCTCGCTGTCGGCTGAGCTGCGCGCGCTCGCGGCCGAGGCCTCGTCCGAGGCCGGCAAGTCCGCCCTATCGTCGCCGGAGGCGGGCGTTCGCTTAATAAACAAGCTATCGCGGGGCCTCGAGGCCCACGCCGGACTCTCTCCCGCCGACTGGGACCTTCGCGAGCCTCTCGGCTCATCGCTCGCCGTATCCGAGCGCCGGGTGTTTCCCGGCCTGCGCGCCTACCTCGAGGACCTGCGCTCGCCGTTCAACGTGGGCTCCATCTTCAGGAGCGCCGACGCCTTCGGCTTCGCGGAGCTGCTGCTGTCCGGCTTCACCGCGGACCCGGCGCACCCGAGGGCCGCCCGCTCGGCGATGGGCGCGGTCGAGGCGGTCGGCTGGAGGCGGGCGGGGCTCGAGGCCCTCGAGGCGGAACGGGAGGCCGGCGGCGCGGTACTGGCTCTGGAGCTACGCGGCGAGAGCGTAGACGGCTTCGCGTTCCCCGAGCGGGGCATCGTCGTCGTCGGCTCCGAGGAGCTCGGGGTATCGCCCGAGGCGATGGCCCTCTGCACCGCGACGGTCAGCATACCGATGCTGGGCGCCAAGGGCAGCCTGAACGCCGGAGTGGCCTTCGGCGTGCTCGCGAACGCGTGGCGCTCCTCGCTCGCGGTCCGCGGCGTCGAACCCGTCCGGTACTCGGCGAACCGCTAGTCGTCGATTTGGTCCGACAACGCGGAGGTGGCGAGGGGTTTCTTGAAACGCCCGAACAACAATCCTATGATCGCGACGTTCACGATCGACGCCGCGGCGAAGAGGTTCCATTTCGGCGAGCCTGACGCGATGGAGCCGACGTAGGCGTGTAGCTTGACCGCTATCGTGTACGTGGCGTCGTCGTCCAGAAATACGAGCGGCGCCATGAAGCCGTTCCAGGCCGATAGGAAGGCGACCATCGCTGCGGCCCCGATGGCCGGCAGGGCGAGCGGCAACTGTACCCTCCAGAGGTACCCGAGCGTGCCGAGCCCTTCCAGCCTGGCCGCGTCCTTGAACGACGGCGGTTGGTCGCGCATGAACTCCGCCAGCGCGAAGAGCGCGACCGGCAGGCTGTGGTACAGGTACACGAGGACGACCGGGGCGTAGCCGCCGAGCAGGCCCAGGCGTCGCCAGAGATCGTACAGCGGAATTAGCGAGTGGACGCCTCCGGCGCTGGAGAGGGCCTGCAGCGCGACGAAGAACGCCGCGGCCCTGGCGCGGGGCCGGTCCGCCAGCCAGGCGGCGGCCGGGAAGGCGACGACGCCGACCAGCGCGGCCGTCAGCGCCGAGACGTAGACCGTATTGGCCAAAGCCAGCCAGAGGCCGTCGTCGAAGATGGCCTTGCCGAAGTTGGCCGTGGTGAAGAAGCGCGGTATCGGCGAGTCGATGAACGCGATGGACAGGTCCGAGAAGGCCATCCACAGGATACAGAAGGCCAGCACCGCGGCCGCCGCGACGAGGACGGCGACGACGAGCCAGGACGAGCCGGCGAAGGCGGCGTCCGCGAGCCTGCCGGGCACTCGGCCGATCCGCCGCGGGGCGCGGGCGCCGCCCAGGGACGGCGCGGAGCCGCCGAGATCGGACGGGCTGGAGCCGGCGTCCGCCACGGCGTCCGGCGACGGAGAGGCGTCCGGCGACGGAGCCGGGCCGACGGTCCGGGACTCGGCGCGCGATAGCGGGCTGCGCCGCTTGAGGGCGGCCCTGACGGCGAAGCCCCCGGCCACGGCCGCGCCGACGACGAGCGACAGGCAGACGGCGTAGGCGGACACGACGCCCGAGTCGGCATAGCCCGAGAAGAGATCATAGAGGTACAGCTCGAGCGTCGTGGTGGCGCCGACGACCGTGCGCTCGGTGATGCCGGCGCGGAGCGGAGGGCCTCCGGCCGTCATCAGGAACGGCACGGTGAACTCCTTGAAGGCCGATACGATCTCCAGGGCGGCTACCGCGCCGATGGCGCCGGCCATGGCCGGTAGCCGTACGGTGAAGGCCAGCGCCGCCGGACCCGCTCCGTCTATCCGGGCGGCGTCGTCGGTGGAGCGGCGGGACCGGCCGAGGGCGGCCAGCATGATGAAGACGGCCTGCGGCAACCTGAACCACGCCGCCACCAGGGCGCTGGAGACGAAGGCGGCGACCGGCGACTCCATCAGGTTGACTTCAATGCCGGTCAGAGCGCGGAACACCGAGTCGCCGGCCGCGCCGTGCAGGACGAAGCGCCAGAGCGGCGCGCCGATGTAGACCGGCACCGACCACATGGCCACGAGGAGCGGGAAGATTATGGCGTACGCGCGCCGCGAGCCGAGCGCCAGCGACGCGATGGGGTAGGCCAGAACCATGACGGCGCAGGCGGACAGGAGGCTCCAGCCTATCGTGATGGCTGCCGCCATCGGGAAACCGCGGTCGGCGAACAGCTCGCGGTAGTTGGCCAGGCCGATGTACGCGCCGCCCGAGAGAAAGCTCTCCCGGAGAGCCGAGAGGAACGGGGCGGCCCCCGCCAGGACGACGAGGGCCACGAGCGGCGCGAGGCGGCCGTGGTCGGCGAACAGGCCCGGGACGGCGAGCGGGCCCGGGACGGAGGCCGAGCGCCGGTCCCGGGTCCGTTCGGAGGGCTTCGTCAGAACGTCGCTCCGACGCTGGCGAGCATCTTCACGTTCTTGATGCCCTCGGGAATTTTCTTGGCCGCGCGGTCCCAGACGAGGACTAGCGGCGATTCCTCGGGGGGCAACTTCTCGCCGCCGCGGTACATCGCGACGATGATGTCGTCGTTGCGGGTGATGTCCCTGGAGTCGAGGATAATCGAATATCCGTCGATGGCTGACAGCTTGATGGCGTAGCCCGCGTCGGCGGCGTCGTCCATGTAGGTCTTGATGGAGGTGTCCTGCTTGTGCGGCGCGTACTCGGGGTCGTCGACGTAACCCAGGAGCAGCCATAGCGGGAAGCCGGTGTACTCGGCTACGACGCCCTTGCGCTCGAAGGTGACGGTCCTGGTATGGCAGCTGACGCAGCTCTGGACGGTGCCGCGGTCGAGGTCGAATCGCATCTTGCCCGAGAGGCTGAGGGTGAAATCGACGTAGTCCTTCTGCTTGACGACTATCTTCTTGATCATGCGGACCGATAGGTGCCCGTCGATGTTCGGGGTCTTCGGGCCGACCTTGATGGTGCGGATGTAGCCGGGATCCTTGGGCAGCCAGTCGCCGTCGAGCCGGAACGCCAGGAGCCATTCTCCGTCGGCCTGGTCGAGCACGGTCTTGCCCGGATAGCTCATCTCGTAGCCGTCCATCGCCACGAAGGTCACGGAGTCGTCGGCGGCTATGTCGGCGTAGGTCTTGAGCAGGTCGAGCAACCTGACGCCGCCGTAGACGCCCTCGTAGCGGGTGCCGGCGCTGGTGGTGTAGGCTCCCCGGCCCTCCGTGTAGATCGGCAGTCTCTGTAGCTCTGCGAGGCTCCAGCTGGCCTTGGCGCCGTTGATGTCCAGGTCCAGGGAGAACGAGGCCGCGGCCGCGACGAGCGCGCTGGGGGCCAGCGAGGTCTCGATCATGGCGAGGTCGCGGACCCAGAGGTTCTTGGCAGCGTCGCCGACGACCATCGGAGGTATCTTCGTACCGTCCTCGCGGTCGGCGATGATCAGGGCTTCGGCGGCCACGTCCTTGGTATTGAAGGTGACGGAGTAGCCATCCGAGGCGACGAGCGTGACGTCGTAGCCGGCGGCCCACAGGGCGGCGTCGAAGAGCCACGCGTGGTCCTTCTCCGCGCCGTCGATCATCGCGATGGCCAGCCTGAGGGGCATGCCCCGGTAGCTCGTCATGACGCCCTTCTTGTCGACCTTCTTCTCGACGTAGTGGCTGGCGTGCTTCGCGGCCTCCTCGTAGTAGCTCTGCCAGAGCGTGGCCTCGCGAATGCCCTTCAGGGACACCGCCCAGCCCGAGCCGTCCTGGAAGGACCGGTCACCCTTGGCTCCGGCGCCTCCCGACGAGGAGGCGGCCTCGGTGGCGCCGCTCGTGCCGTCCGTCGCGGCGCTCGTCGCGTCGACGGGGACTTCTTCTTGGGCCACGGCCTTGTCTTGGCTGACGCAAGCGGCTAAGACCGCGAGCGCCAGCGCCGCGACCAGGGCGGTGCCGCCCATCCATATGGTTCGTTTCATGCTCGTTCTCCTTGACTGTATATGTGGTGTCATCCCTACGTGACCGGTCATTCGCCCATGATCCGCGCGAGCGCCTCTATGGTCTCTCCGAGCGTCGTCGAGCCGCCCAGGTAGAGACGGATCAGTTTCCACGAGGCGTTCTTAAAATCTCCGTATACGGGGTCGGGCGGCACCGCTGCGCCAGCTTCCCAGCTGGCCCTGATGGTCGCCTGGTACGGGTCGTCGGCCGGTAGCAGGCTCCACGCGCGTTCGTCCGCGGGGAGCTTGCCCTGCGGCCCGCAGAACGCGGCCTGGACGCCGGCGCTGGACAGGTACTGGACGAGCCGCCTGGCCAGCACCGGGCTCTTCGTGGTCCTCGTGACCGCGAAGCCCTTATAGTCGAGCATCGGAGCCAGGCGCTTGCCATCAACGGAGACCAGCGGGAACGGCGCGACGCCGAACGGTATGCCGAGGCGTTTGAACTCGGGGATGCTGTACGACCCGGACAGGATGAACGCCGCCTTGCCCGAGGTGAAGTACGCCATCATGGCGTCTCGCTCCATCGGGGTCAGGAAGCCCCGCGCGGCCGAATCCCTGAGATAGGTCAGCGCGGCGCCGTACGCCGGGTGCCGTACGTTCATCCCGCCGTCGGGGCCGACGACTGACTCCTTACCGTAACCGATGACGAAGGGCAGGAACCAGTACGCCGAATACGCGTTCCAGGCCGCGCCCACGCGGGCTCCCGAGGCCTTGGCCAGGCGCTCCATGTCGGCGAGCGTCCAGTCGGCGCGAGGGGCCTCGCGTATCGCCCCGGTCGAGTAGAAGACGAGTTGGGTGTCGCAATAGAACGGCGCGGCGAGCAGCCTGCCTGAAAGCTCGAAGGACTGCCGGCCTTTGACGGCGCTAGCCGGTAGCCTGAGTCCGTCCAGGGGCTGCAGGGCCCCGGCCTCCTGGAGGTCGGGTAGGTAGTCGGACTGGACCATGACGAGGTCGGGGGCCTTGCCGCCTCCGCGGAGCACGGTGATGAGCTTGCTCTTGATCGACGGCACATCGACGACCTTGGCGTCGACGCCAGCGCGCTCGGCCCAGCGCCGTATCTCGGCTTTGAGCTCGGGAACGCCTTCCCACGACACCCAAACCTCGATGGTGCGCTCTGGACAGGGCTCGCCGCGCAGGGCGATGGCGGTGACGCCCGCTACGCGCCGGGGCTGACCCGGTTGGCCGGTTCCGATCACGAGGTCCCAGCCGCGGTCCGTCCCGACGGCGTACATGTCGAAGAGGCGCTCGCCGAGGTCGTCGGCCGCCATGGTCTCGGGGCCGATCGCCGAACGCAGGTCGAGACTCCAGGCCTCGAGCTGCGGCGGGAACAGTTCGCCGAGGCTGTAGCCTCGCTCCCCGGGAACGCCTGTGGGCATCGGGCGCGCCCCGTCGGCCGGGAGCCGGAGCGAGGCTCCGTTATACGTAAGTTCGAGCGGCGACGCGTACGCAGCGAGGCGAAGCGATAGTAGCGTGAAGAGCAGGGCTATAGCGCGGCTCACCTCGCGTCCTCCTTTTCAAGCGCGGAAGGTCGGGGCGTTTCCACCGCCGGCCCTTTGGCCCGGACGCCGTGGGCCGCGGCTATGTGGCCGCGCCGGTAGGCGAGGGGGCTCGAAGGAACGATACCGGCCCATTCTCCGGGCCCTTCGGGGTATTGTCAAGGCGGAACACGAGCCTTCGTTTGACAATTCGCCGGAACGCCCGTACACTGACCGCATAATATAGCCTCACTCAGGGGAGGGCCAATGGCCAAGGTAATTCTCAAGGACGTCACCAAGATCTACGACGGTGACGTAAAGGCGGTCGATTCCGCCAACATCGTGATCGAGGACAAGGAATTCGTCGTCTTCGTCGGCCCGTCGGGCTGCGGCAAGTCGACGACGCTCCGCATGGTCGCCGGCTTGGAGGACATCTCCGGCGGCGAGATCAGCATCGACGGGCAGGTCGTCAACGACGTGCCGCCCAAGGACAGGAACATCGCTATGGTGTTCCAGAACTACGCCCTGTACCCGCACATGTCGGTCTACGACAACATGGCCTTCGGCCTCAAGATCCGCAAGCTGCCCAAGGCCGAGATCGACCAGCGCGTGCGCGAGGCGGCCAAGATCCTGGACATCGAGAAGTACCTCGACCGCAAGCCCAAGCAGCTGTCCGGCGGACAGCGCCAGCGCGTCGCGGTCGGCCGCGCCATCGTGCGCAACCCGAAGGTCTTCCTGTTCGACGAGCCTTTGTCCAACCTGGACGCCAAGCTGCGCGTGCAGATGCGCGCCGAGATCATCGATCTGCATCAGCGCTTGCAGGCGACGATGATCTACGTGACCCACGACCAGGTCGAGGCCATGACGATGGGCGATAAGATCGTCGTCATGAAGGACGGCCTCGTGCAGCAGATCGGTTCGCCCCTGTACCTGTACAACCACCCGATCAACAAATTCGTCGCCGGCTTCATAGGCTCGCCGCCGATGAACTTCGTCACCGTCAAGGTGCTCGAGGAGGGCGGCAGGCTCGTGCTCGACGAGGGTTCGAGCCGGATGACGCCGTCGGCCGAGCATGCCCCGTCGCTCAAGGCCTACGTCGGCAAGGAGGTCGTGCTCGGCCTCCGCCCCGAGGACTTGCCCTACGACGAGACCGGTACGGGCTTCAAGACGACGATCAGCGTCGTCGAGCCGCTCGGCGCCGAGATCCACCTGTGGGCCAAGACCAGCTCCAGCCAGATCGTGTCCAAGGTGCCGCCGCACCACACCTTCAAGATCGGGGAGACCGTCTGTTTCGCTCCGGTCATGGAGAAGGCCCGTTACTTCGATCCTGTCAGCGAACGGTCCATCCTGCCGGTGGCCGAGGTCGAAGGCCCGTCGCCGAACTGAACCGCGTCTCGGAGCCGCTATCGACGGGCCGCCCTCCGGGGCGGCCCGTTCTTGTAACTGGCGACCGGATTCTCTATAGTAGGTGCATGATGCGATCCGCGGTTGATTCGATAATCGGCCTGGTAGACAGGATAGACTCGATAGAGCGCGAGACGGAGGATATCTACCTCCGCCTGGGTACTGTGTTCCATGCCGTCAAGAAGGCGGTGGACGCGAGCGCCGCCTCCGCCGAGCAGACTATCGCGGCCGTACTCAGCCAGCATCGCGGCGGCCTGAGCGCCGACGTGGCCAAACGCCGCTCCGAGGACTTCATCGACGACGCTACCCGTTATTTCAAGAAGACCGCCGACATCGAGCGAACCTTCCTGGATAGCGTCGAGACCGGCATTCGGAGCCTCTCCGCCCTCGAGGAGGTCATCGATCGCATACGCTCCGACTCGGAGGAGATGGAGCTGGTGTCGCTCAATGCGATGACCGTGGCGCTCAAGTCCGGCGCGGCCGGCCGCGCGTTCTCGGTGATCACCGACGAACTCAAGCGGCTTTCCGGCCGTACCATACGCCATGCCGACAACCTGTCGATGGCCGGCTCCCTGCTTCTCGAACGCCTGGACGCGCTCAAACTGACCCTGGACGAGCTATCGGCCGCCCAGTCGTCCTTCTTCGAGGCCGCCAAGCGGGCGCTGGAGGAGGGCTTCATCACGCTGGACCGCGAGGTGGACGGCTCGGCCCGGGATCTCCGAGGACTGGCGGAGTCGGCGTCGCGGGTACGTTCCCCGATAGCCGACATCATGCAGGAGGTCCAGCTCCAGGACATTATCAGGCAGTCGCTCGATCACGTTCGGTTGTCGCTCAAGGCCGCCAGGCCCGACGCCGCCCCCGTCCGGTCCGCCACCTCGGTGGCCGCGGCGCTCGCCACCGCGGCCATAGGCGGTCACGCGGACGATGACATAAGTGCGGGCTTCTTCGAGGATATCAGCCCCCAGGAGGAGCGCGCCTTCCTGATCGAGATAGCGAGGCTATCGGCCTCCCTGCTCGACGATGTCGGCTCCCAGGTCCGGGCCAGCCTCGAGCGCTTCCACGCCGGAATCGCTGGCGTCAACGAGGTCGTCTCCTCGGTCGAGTCGAGCCGCTCGGCTATCATCGCCGGCAGGCGTGCGATAGATCACGACGACTTGCGTGATAGGACGCGCGCCTACATGGCCGCCAAGGAGCGGGCCGTACTCGAGGCCTCGGAGATCAGCGAATCGGTACGCAAGCTCGACGAGCGCTTCAAGGAGATGGACGCGATCCTCGCCAGGTTCAAGAGCATTGTCACCGCCTCGAGGATAGAGACCGCGCGCAACAAGGCCCTGGCCATCGTCGCCAACACCGTCGGCGGCATGATGGACCTGACCGAACGCCTGGCCGGAGACGTCTCGTCCGCCGGGGCGGTCACGAGGTCCTTCGGCAAGACCTTCGGCGCCGGCATGTCCGATTACCTGTTCAACGCGTCAGATGGCCTCGAGACCCTCAAGGAAGAGATAGCCAGGCTCGAGGACGAGGGAAAGCGCATCGTCGAGTCGCGCCGGCGCCTCTGGGAAACCGAGTCTGAATTCAAGCCGTTCTCGGACGAATTCATGCAGGCCATCGACGAGGCCTCCGCGTCGGTAGGGCGCATCGACTCGCTCGCCGGAGAGCTCGAGGGCATGCGGGACGCCATCGTCGCCCAAGTCTCCGCGTCGGTCGCCGAGGCGGGAGCGTCGTCTGCCGTGCAGCCGTCGTCTGCCGTGCAGCCGTCGTCCGCGAGGACGAGCATACACAGCGCGCGGCTCAAGTCCATCGTCGACCGCTTCACGATCTTCGCCCATAAGCAGACCGCGGCCCGCGTTACCAGGCTGGAGGCGGGATCGGGAGCCGATGAATCGAGCGCCGAATCCGGCGAAGTCACGCTGTTCTGATGCGTGCCGGCAACGCCTGGAGGCCTCGTGTACGAGCATAAGCTGAGCCGCTTCGACCAGAGCGTCCTAACCATCCACCCGGGGGAGTACCACGTCTCACGCGACGATATCATCATATCGACCGTGCTCGGCTCCTGCGTCTCTGTGGCGTTCTGGGATCGGCGACTCCAGCAGGGCGGCATGAACCACTTCATGCTGCCCGGCGACGTCTCCGACGCCGACCTGGTGCGCAACCCGAACGCCAAGTACGGCATGTTCGCCATAGAGCTCCTGTACAACGAGCTGATGAAGCTAGGCTCGATGAAGCGCGACCTCGTGGCCAAGGTGTTCGGGGGCGCTTCAGTCCTCAAGCTCGAAACCGGCCCGACCAAGGTGCCCAAGGGCAACGTGGACTTCGCGCAGGCCTATCTGCACGCCGAGGGCATACCCATCATAGCCAACGACACGGGCGGCATCCTGCCGCGCAAGATCTTCTTCTTCGCCCAGACCGGCAAGGTGCTGCTCAAGCGCATCGCCGGGGCCATGGCCTCCGAGGTGGAGCGCGAGGAGGCGCTCTACCTGGATAAGATCAAGCGCGCGGAGAGCGGTAAGGTCACCCTGTTCTGAGCCACTATTGGCGACGACGGCGCTATTGGCGACGACCTTCGACCACGGAGTCTCCCTGCTGCATGTATACCCTCGAGCCGGGCGGCAAGGACGAGGTCAGCCACACGTTGCCGCCTATCACGCTACCCGCGCCTATCGTGGTGTCCCCGCCGAGTATCGTGGCGCCCGAGTAGATGGTCACGCCGTCCTCGATGGTCGGGTGCCGCTTCTGGCCGCTCGCCCCCTTGCGCACCGACAGCGCGCCGAGCGTCACGCCTTGGTATAGCTTGACGTTCCGGCCTATCACGGTGGTCTCGCCTATGACCACGCCGGTGCCGTG
>JAKQKE010000211.1 GCA_029560805.1 Spirochaetota bacterium | reverse complement strand
ACCGCGTCGCCCGCCTGGGCGACCTGGGCGACGACGCGGCCCGAGCCCTTGGCGGACACCGCCTCGCAGGCGTTCTTGAGCACGTTGTCGAGTACCTGCCCGAGCTTGAACCCGTCGACGGGCGCCAGGTAGTCGCCGTCGCCATCGACCAGCACGGTCGGCCGGACGCCGTAGGGGCTCCAATCGTTGCGGCGCGCCGCGTCGCGGACCAGCTCGGCCACATCGCAGGGCCGCGGCTCCAGGCGGCTCTCGCCCCCGTACGCGAGCATCTCGTTCAGGAGCCGGTTCACCCGGTTCAGCTCCTCGTCGATTAGGCGCAGGTACTCACGCCGTTTCTCCTCCCCGACGCCCTCCCGTCCCAGGAGCTGGGCGAAGCCTTTGACCGAGGTCATCGGGTTCTTGACCTCGTGTACGACCGCGAGCGCCATCTCGCTCAGGAGCACGGCGTGTTCCTTCTCCTTGATCTCCTTCTCGTAGCGCCGCATCGTCGTCACGTCGCGGAACACGTACACGGCGCCTATGCGCGAACCGGTCTCGTCGAACATGGCGCTGCCGTAGGCCTCGATGACGCGGTCGCCGTAGCCCAGCTCGACGCCGGACAGGGAGCCGCGCCCCTCGAGGGCCTTCTCCATGCGCTCGATCACCGGAGCCAGGGCCGGCCCGAGCGCGTCGCGGTACTGGGCGTCGATGAAATCGGAACCAAGCTCCGGGAACAGCTCGAAGAAGGCCTTATTGGCCCTCGTCACCGCCCCGGAGCACGAGATCGCGAGCACGCCGTTCATCACGCCCTCGAGTATGTTCTTGTTGTAGCACTTGACCAGGTTGTTGGTGTCGACGAGATCGTTGATCGTGCTAACGATCGTCGAAAGCTCGCCGGAGACCTGGGGTATATGGTAGTTGGGCATGTGGAACAGGACCTCGATGCCTCGCTTGATCGAGGTGATCTTGTCCAAGAGGCCCTTCATCGTCACCGTCAGGCTCAGGTAGATCAGGATGAAAATGAGGACCTGGATCAGCACGACGCGGTCCAGGATGGGGTCGAGCTGGTCGTCTATCATGTCGAGGGTCTCGTTCGACCAGATGTAGCCGATAACCCGGCCGTCGCGCTTGACCGGCCACATGCAGTTGAGGATATCACCACGTACCAGCGATCCGGTCTGGACCATCGGCTCGCCCGTCGCCATCACCTCGTAGCCCTTGTGCCCCTCGAAAATAGGCCGCCCGACCGTGTACTGGAACTGCTCGCTCGGCCCGTAGGTGAGCACCGCGTCCAGGTCGCGGCCGTAGTAGCCGACGCCGACGCCGGCGTTGCCCGAGGCCACGAAGTCGGTTATGCCGCGCAGCCTGGCGTTGAGCACGGCTATCTTGGTATCGCGATCGGCGTCGAGCGCGCCTTCCTCGGCGAGTATATCGTCGTAGCTTCCTTCGAGAGCGGCGTCCAGCTGCCTGGCCAGTCCGAAGAGCTTATCGCGCTTCTCGACGAGGATGCTCTCGCTTATCTCGCTCTTCAGAAAGAACGACATGCCGAGCATCGGCACCATCACGGAGAACAGCATCAGGATGAACAGCCGGGTCGTCAGGCTCATGGTGTATACAAGCCGTTCCGGCGAGGGTTGTCAATGGACGCGGCGCACCATCGCCGGGCTCGTGACAATCGGACTCCGGTTGTCACGAGCCGTGGCCCGCGCTATAGTGGTACGCTATGAACCCGATATTCGAAGAACGCTTCAAGGTATGCACCTGGGACGTCGACCGGGCCGACCGGCTAACCCTGGCCGCGGCCTTCAACTATTTTCAGGACGCGGCCGGTCATCACGCTTCCGACCTCGGCGTCGGCACCGAGTACATGAAGGCGAACGGTCAGGCCTGGATACTGTCCAGGATGAGCGCCAGGATCGACCATAGGCCCGGTTGGGGGGCGCGGCTCCGCGCGCGCACCTGGCCGCGAGGCACCGACCGCCTCTTCGCCGTACGCGACTACGAGCTATGGGACGAGGCCGGCACGCGGATCGGCGTCGGGCGCAGCGCCTGGCTCATCGTCGACGCCGCGACCTTCAGGCCGCGTCGGCCCGAGGAGTTGGCGGCCGGGCTGCCGTCCAACGACGGACTCGAGGCACTCCCCGGCGGCGGCCAGGCGATACGCCAGTCCGAAGGCCTGTCGCCCGTGGCCAGCCGCGCGGTAGCCTACTCGGACCTCGACTACAACGGCCACATGAACAACGCCCGCTACGTGCAGTGGATCCAGGACGCGCTCGACCCGGACGAGCTGGCGGCCGCCCCGTCGCTCCGGCTCGACATCAACTACCTGTCGGAGATGC
>JAKQKE010000210.1 GCA_029560805.1 Spirochaetota bacterium | reverse complement strand
ACCGCGTCGCCCGCCTGGGCGACCTGGGCGACGACGCGGCCCGAGCCCTTGGCGGACACCGCCTCGCAGGCGTTCTTGAGCACGTTGTCGAGTACCTGCCCGAGCTTGAACCCGTCGACGGGCGCCAGGTAGTCGCCGTCGGCGTCGACCAGCACGTACGGCCTGACCCCGTAGGGGCTCCAGTCGTTGCGGCCCGCCGAGTCGCGGACCAGCTCGGCCACGTCGCAGGGTCGCGGGTCCAGGCGGCTCTGGCCGCCGTACACGAGCATCTCGTTCAAGAGCCGGTTCACCCGGTTGAGCTCCTCGTCGATCAGGCGCAGGTAGTCGCGCCGCTTCTCCTCCCCGACCCCGGGACGGCCGAGGAGCTGGGCGAAGCCCTTGACCGAGGTCATAGGGTTCTTGACCTCGTGCACGACGGCGAGCGCCATCTCGCTCAGGAGCACGGCGCGCTCCTTCTCCTTGATCTCCTTCTCGTAGCGGCGCATCGTCGTCACGTCGCGGAACACGTACACCGCGCCGATGCGCGAGCCGGTCTCGTCGAACATCGCGCTGCCGTAGGCCTCGATCACGCGGTCGCCGTAGTCGAGCTCGACCCCCGACAGGGAGCCGCGCCCCTCGAGGGCCTTCTCCATGCGCTCGATCACCGGCGCCAGGACGGGCCCGAGCGCGTCGCGGTAGTGCGCGTCGATGAAGCCCGACCCGAGCTCGGGGAACAGCTCGAGGAAGGCCTTGTTGGCCCTCGTCACCGCGCCCGAGCACGAGACGGCGAGCACGCCGTTCATCACGCCCTCGAGTATGTTCTTGTTATAGCACTTGACCAGGTTGTTGGTGTCGACGAGGTCGTTGATCGTGCTCACGATCGTCGACAGCTCGCCGGACACCTGGGGTATATGGTAGTTCGGCATGTGGAACAGGACCTCGATGCCCTTCTTGATCGAGGTGATCTTGTCGAGCAGGCCCTTCATCGTGACCGTCAGGCTCAGGTAGATCAGGATGAAGATGAGCACCTGGATCAGCACGACGCGGTCCAGGATAGGCTCCAGCTGGTCGTCTATCATGTCGAGGGTCTCGTTCGACCAGATGTAGCCGATGGTCCGGCCGTCGCGGTTTATCGGCCACATGCAGTTGAGGATATCGCCGCGCACGAGCGCTCCGGTCTGGACCATCGGCTCGCCCGTGGCCATCACCTCGTAGCCCTTGTGCCCCTCGAAGATGGGCTGGCCGACCGTGTACTGGAACTGCTCGCTCGGGCCGTAGGTAAGCACCGCGTCGAGGTCGCGGCCGTAGTAGCCGACGCCGACGCCGTCGTTGCCCGAGGCCACGAAGTCGGTGATCCCGCGCAGCCTGGAGTTGAGCACGGCTATCTTCGTGGCCCGGTCGGCGTCGAGTGCGCCCTCCTCGGCCAGTATGTCGTCGTAGCCGCCCTCGAGCGCCGCGTCGAGCTGCCTGGCCAGCCCGAACAGCTTGTCGCGCTTCTCGACGAGTATGCTCTCGCTTATCTCGCTCTTCAGGAAGAAGGACATGCCGAGCATCGGCACCATGACGGAGAGGAGCATCAGGATGAACAGCCGGGTCGTCAGGCTCATGGTGTATACAAGCCGTTACGGCGGGGGTTGTCAATGGACGGGGCTCATCGCCCGGGACTCTCGCGCGACCGGAAGCGCGCCGTGAATTCGGCGCCCGGCCCCTCGTTCCACGAGAGCTCGCCGAACAGCTGGGACGCGAGCAGCTGGGCGAGCCGTAGGCCGAGGCCCGACCGTTCCCCGATGGCGAAGCCCTGCGGGAGGCCCGGGCCGTCGTCGCGGACGCTCAGGACGGCGAACCCGCGCTCCTCGCGCAGCGTCACCCGTATCGCGCCGTCGGGCCGGCCGCGGCATGCGTGCTTGAACGCGTTGGTCACGAGCTCGTTGAGCAGGAGGCCGAACGATATGGCCTTGTCCAGGTCGCACTCGATCGAGTCGGCCTCGACGGTAACGGCCGCGCCCTCGCCGATCACGCCCGAGATGAGCCTGACCAGGCTATCGGCGTAGGCCCCGAGGTCTATCACGCTGAAGTCCTCGGATTCGTAGAGCATCTCGTGGACCATCGACATGGCCCGGATCCTGTTTTCCATCGTGTCCCTGAAGGCGGACGGATCGTCCGATTCTTCCGACTGCAGCACGAACAGGCTGAGTATCAGCTGCAGGTTGTTCTTGACGCGGTGGTGTATCTCCTTGAGCAGGATCTCCTTCTCCGCGAGGCTGGCCGATATGGCGGCGGCCGCCTCGGCCCGCTCCCGCGCGCGCCGCTCGACGTTCTCCGCCATGCTGTCGAAGGCCCCGGCGATTCTCCCGAGGTCCGGGCTGCCGTCCGAGGCGCCGACGCGCGCGCCCAGGTCCCCGGCCTCGAGCCGCTCGGCGGCGGCGACGATGCGCTCGAGCCGGCCGCCGAACAGCTTCTTCGACAGGTACCCGGAGCTGGCCATCGCGAAGATGGCGACAGCTATCAGCAGGGCCGCGTTGCGCCGCATGATCGCCCTGCTCCTGCCGTACGCGGCATCGACCGAAGCGGCGTAGACCACGTACATGTACGGCTCCCGCCCCGCGGCCAAGCGTAGCTTCTTGAACGCGTAGAAGCGGCTGATCCCGTCGGATCCCGTCTCTACGAACAGCCCCGCGTCGCCGCCGGCCCGGATGTCGTCCCAGACGCTCGCCTTGATGCGCTGACCGACGGGGTTCGTCTCCTTGGGCGGGTAGAAGAACAGGCGCACCCCGTCGGCGTCGAGCATGCCCAGGATCGATTCGTCTGGTAGCCTGAAATTCTCGAAAAGACCAGTATAGCTGTCTATCTTAATGATGGCCGCGATCGCGCCGATGACGTCCCCGCTTTCGCCGCGTATCGGCTCGGCGAACGCTATGGCCGGGGTCTCGTCGATCATATTAATGATATAGCGGCCGGACGAGAACTCGCCCGAGTCGAGCGCCTCCCTGAAGTGTCTCCGGTCTCCGAGGTACAGGCCGGTCTCGAGCAGCGACGAGGCGACGACGACGCCGTCGGCATCGACGGCGGTTAGGTTGAGATACTCGGGGTTGTTCGCGTGAACTGACCGCAGTATCTCCGACAAGAGCCCGACATTCATCGCCTTGATGCCGGGTAAGGCGGTCAGCGTGCGCAGCATCTGGCGCGTCGAACCGGTGACGCGCACTTGGATCTCCGCGAAGGCCTCGACCTGCCTCGCCGCGTCACGCCTGGCATCCTCGGCCAGCGCTGCTCCCTGCTCCATGCCGCTGACGATGATTATTGCGAGCGCCGGGGTCAGCGCCAGCGCGACTACCAGCATCAGCGTAGCGTGAATGGACAGGTAACGCCGCCCCGTTCCCGTACGGCCCGCGCGCGCGACCCGGGTCGCTCCGTCCCCCGGGTGGCCTTCGACGCTTTGAACCGGATTATCCATGCGTACCACTCTAGTGCGGAGCGGGCGGAGCGTCAACTCCGACGGTACCGTTGCGCTCCGTCGCGTCGCTTGCTACAGTGGCCGCATGAACGCGATATTCGATGAACGATTCAAGGTATGCACCTGGGACGTCGACCGCGCCGACCGGCTGACCCTGGCCGCGGCCTTCAACTACTTCCAGGACGCGGCCGGCCACCACGCCTCCGACCTCGGCGTCGGCACCGAGTACATGAGGGAGCACGGCCAGGTATGGATCCTGTCAAGGATGAGCGCCAGGATCGACTATAGGCCCGGCTGGGGGGCGCGGCTCCGCGCGCGCACCTGGCCGCGCGGTACCGACCGCCTGTTCGCGGTCCGCGACTACGAGCTCTGGGACGAGGCCGGCGAGCGGATCGGCGTCGGGCGCAGCGCCTGGCTCATCGTCGACGCCGTGACCTTCAGGCCGCGTCGGCCCGAGGAGTTGGCGGCCGGGCTGCCGTCCAACGACGGACTCGAGGCACTCCCCGGCGGCGGCCAGGCGATACGCCAGTCCGAAGGCCTGTCGCCCGTGGCCAGCCGCACGGTAGCCTACTCGGACCTCGACTACAACGGCCACATGAACAACGCCCGCTACGTGCAGTGGATCCAGGACGCGCTCGACCCGGACGAGCTGGCGGCCGCCCCGTCGCTCCGGCTCGACATCAACTACCTGTCGGAGATGC
>JAKQKE010000189.1 GCA_029560805.1 Spirochaetota bacterium | reverse complement strand
CTGCTTAACCTGCGGTAAAGGGTGTCGGCATGCAGCTTGATGCGATCCAGCTCCCCGAGGGTGATCCCGATCTCTTCCGCTCGAAGCGTCGGGTCTTGAAGTCCTTCGAGGCGTGCTTGAAGCTGTCGCGCCAGTTCGGCGATGTCCGGGAGTGGTGGGATTAGGTCTTTCCTGGGTAGCCTGAGTTTACTGACTGGCATGGTCTGCCTCCTTCTTGAAGCTGAGGGCCTTGCGACCCTTCTCTATGGTCTCGTCGCGGAGATGGCCGCCGTAGCGGGATAGCATGGAAAGATCCTTGTGGCGGGTCAGCTTGGCCACTTCGGCCGGTGAGAGCTCCCCGGAATCCAGGAGCCGGGTAGTGTAGGCGTGGCGCGCGCCATGAAGGAGCAGGTTGCGCTTGAGCCGTTCCCGTTCCGGAATACCGATAAGCTCCAGGGCCCGTTCCCAGCCTCGGCGAATCGTTACTTCGTTGACGGGTCGATCCCGCGCGGTGCCGGGTAGGACGAAGTCGTTGGCGCCGGTGTAACCCAGGCTCTCGCAGAGGGCTCTAAGGTCGTCGAGCATCTGTTCAAGCTCCACCGCCAACGGCACGGTGCCGAGGGACATCTTCTTCGGCGCCTTGTCTCCGTCGAAGCGGACATAGTTGTGTCGGACTTCGATCAGCTTCCTTTCGGCATCGATATCGCACCAGCGGAGCCCGCGTATCTCACCCCGCCTGAGGCCGGCGAACAAGGCCATCACGATGGCCGCCTTCTGGCGTACATCGAGCATGGGCGGCGTATCGTAGGTACGCCCTCCGCTCTGCCGGGGTCGAGGCCGGACGTCCCAGTGCATACGGCCGGACTCGGCGACCCACGGCTTGGCGTAGGGTAGGTCGACGATCTTCAAGATTTCCTCGTCGCTCAGGATGCCCCGCTCGCGGCTGTCCCTTCGAGGCAGGACGAGGGTCTTGAAGGAGAACGGCGCTTCGATGAGGCCTCGCGCTTGGGCCCAGTTGATCGGCGTCCGGATGGTATCGAGGTTCCGCTTGACCACGTCCAGGCTCTTGCCCGCCTTGCGGAGCTTCCGTACGAAGGCTTCTACGATGGAGAGCCTGAGTTCGCGGACCGGGGTCAGGGAGAACGCCTCGAACTGCTTCAGGTTGGTCTGGACGTACTTGCGGCAGACGAGGATATGCCCTTTGGAGAGCGGCCGGTCGGCGTCCTGGCGTTCGGATAGGTAGTAGCTCTCGTCGCTCCAGAACCAGGAGAAGAACTCGAAGGCGGGCATGGAGGCGATCCGCTCGTCGTCGTCGAGAGCGGCCCGGCGGGCGCGGTCTTTCATCCTGGCTATGGCTTCCAGGTTGAGGTCCGCGAGGATGCTCGTGACGCTGGCCTTGATATCCTTAGCCGGGCTGTCGGAATCGAGGCCGGTGGAGCGCGTCGCGAGGACGAGTCCGCTCTCGGCATCGATGAAGCGGACATAAACGATAGACCGGCCATCGCTGGCCGGTCTGGTAAAGAGTTGTTGCGTGAAGCGGTTCTTGGTAGTTCGGGTCATGGGGCCACTGTACTCCGTCTGTCTGGTAACAAACGCAAGTAACAGTGGCCTTTTCTACCTCACGACCTCACGTAATTCCTTGTCGGGCTGAGAGGATTTGAACCTCCGACATCTTGGTCCCGAACCAAGCGCGCTAGCCAACTGCGCTACAGCCCGTATAAAAAATCCCGCCGCGAGGCGGGATACGGGAGCGACGGGCATTGAACCCGCGATCTCCGGCTTGACAGGCCGGCGCGATAACCAGCTTCGCTACGCCCCCACGTCATCGCTGACAGGACGGCATATTACCGACGGCGCGGATTCGTGTCAAGAGGAGCGTTTCGGCTTACGCTGATTCCTGTTCTTTTTAGAGCGCGCGTATGGGGACCGTTCGGCCAGGGGGTGGGGCCCCTGAGCGCTCGGGCGACCGAAACGCCCGCCATCGTCCCTCGGGGCCTTGCGAGGCGTGATCGGCGGCTTCTTCGTCGAGCCCTGGCGATGATCCCTGGCTTTGCCGTCGCGGCCTTTCGTCTGGCCGTCCGCGGCCCTGGATCCCTGGCGATCGGTCCGCGGCGGCTTGTACGGTAGCTGCGCCGGAGCCACCTGGTCCGAATGGGCCCGGACGATGACGGCGTTTGACTTCGGATCCCTCTCGGTCGACGCCGGCGGCACCGGGGCGTCGAGGAGGGCCAAGGTACCGGACGGCAGGTCGGCCAGCGAATCCTTGACGAGGGAATAGCCAGTCCTCGTGCAGGCATAACGGCCTAATCCGCCTTCCGCCAGCCTGAACGCGTCCGAGACAAGGCGCACCGAACGCGACGGCGCCTGCGCGCTCGGAGTCTTCTCGGCGGCGTCCGGCCGGAGCAGGAGCCACGAGGCTATCAATCTGTCCTTGGGTAGGCCGGCGGTCTCGGAGAACGCCACGAGCCGCTCAGGCGCGGCGCCGGCATCGATGACGAAGTGGCACCACGGAGCCTTGGATCGTCCCTTGGCGGTGACCACCTTGGCCAGCCGCTCGCCACCGTCGCGGCCGTCTTCGTCCGAGTCCCTGAAGGCCGAGCTCAGGAAGGCGCCGGCCATCGGGCAGGCCGCCCGGTGTGGGCAGGGCGCCAGCGGCTCGCCTCCGCGCAGGATGACCGATTCGCGGAGGGCCGAGAGCATCGCGCCAGAGCGCGGATCGCCCGGTTCGACGATCAGGATACGTCCGCCCCGAGCCGCTCGGGCGCCGAGCGACGAGGCGAGCATGTCGGCGCGTTCGGAGAGCGATCCTTTGATGCGCCAGAAGCTCTCGTTGAAGACATTGGCGGAGGTCACGAGGGCGAAGTCGCGCCTCGGGGCCGCGTCGGTGATCGAGAAGCTTTCTTTCTGTATCGTTAGCTTCCAGGAAAGGGCTTGCCCCGAGCGTAGCGCTAACCCCTCGAGGAGCCCCAGCCCTATCTCCATCGCGCGCCTGACCCTATCCATGCACTCGACGCGAAGCTCCATGGCGCGCAGGTCCGGCCTGGCTATCCAGAGCGCTATCGGGACGGTCAGCGGTCCAGAACCGATGTCGAGTACGGCGTCGCCCGGCTTAAGGCCGAGGTCGAGATCGACGAGTAGCGGGACGAGCCTGGCGACGTTCCAGGGCAGAAAATAGCGCAGGTAGGCCGCGAGCTTGGCCGGCTCGCCGATGTAGTCGGGCTGCCGCGTCGATTTTTCGCTCGTCAGCTCGCGCCATAGCTCGAGCACGTCGCGACGGATGTCCTTGCGCCGTCCGGCGGGGAGCGGGGCGACCTCTTCGACGATGTCGAGGAGGGTGGAGACGAGGTGCGCCGCCTCTTTCGGGGCGCTCGGCGTCCGGAAGGACTCGAGGCCGAGCATTCTTGACGGTTCGTAAACCGTTCGCGGCGGCGCTACGTATTTTGTCCGGCGAGCCTGATCCGGCTGTTTGCGTTCTTCTGGCCGTCGATCGCGCGACGGGTCACGGCGCCGGCCGGCGCCGTTTCGTTCTTCGTTCATACGCCGAACTATCGCACGTCCTGAGCCCGCATGCAATATCGGCGCGCGTCCATGGCGCTACGAGCGGCGTTCCAAGGACTTGACGGGTGGCGGTGTTTGTATTACTGTGTTAATAACCTAGTACACTCAAGGAGTAGGTAATGGTACGTATGGAATCCATGACCTTCGGGTATGGGAAGAGGCCGCTCTTCGAGGACCTCGACCTACGATTGGAACCGGGAGCCATCCACGGTCTCCTGGGACTCAACGGGGCCGGTAAGACGAGTCTTCTGAAGATCGCGGCCGGCGCCCTCAGGCCGGAGCGGGGCAGCGTCGAGGTCTACGGACGGGCTCCCGGAAAGCGGGAGGCGGCCGCGCTGGCCGACGTCTGTTTCGTGCCGGAGGATCCGTGCTTCCCGGCCCTGAAGCCGGCCGCATGGCTTGGGCGCTACGCCGCGTTCAGGCCGGCCTTCGATCACGGGCGCTTCGATGAGCTGTTCGCGGAGCTCGGACTGGACGCCGATAAGCCGATATCCAAATTCTCGTATGGCCAGCGTAAGAAATTCGCCTTGGCCGCGGCGGTGGCGAGTGGCTCCAGGCTTCTCCTCCTGGACGAGCCGACCAACGGGCTCGATATCCCGTCCAAGGCGCAGCTGAGGCGCGTGCTGGCGGCGGCTTCTGGGCCCGACCGCGTCGTCGTCGTGTCGACCCATCAGATCCGCGACCTCGAGCTCCTGCTCGACCCCATCATCGTGATAGATCGGGGCCGGGTGGCCTTCACGGTGACGATGGCCGAGCTGTCCGATCGGCTCGGCGCCGCCAGACTGCCGTCGATCGAGGGCCGGCCCGTCGTCTACGCCGAGCGCGACGCGGTCGGCTGGACCGCTCTCCTGGCGACCGCGGGCCCGGGGGAGGCGGCGCCGCCGGACCTGGAGCTCGTGTTCAACGCGGCCATCGCGGCGCCCGACAGGCTCGCGGCCGCGCTGCGCGGGGACGCGTTACCCGAGTATCGGCCCGAGGCAGCGGCGCTCGCCGCGGGAGGCAGGGCATGAACCGCGATACCCTATCGAGCCGCTTCAGCGCGGGCCGGGTCATGCTCCTGGCGCGGAACAGGGCCTATGACGACGCGCCGGGCCTGGGTATCGGGCTGGCCATCGTGGCCGGGCTGAATCTTCTTTCTATTCTTATCGCCGACCGCGCCTTCATGAACAGCGAGGGCGATCCGAGCTACGCGGGGCTGATCATCATCTCCGGGCTCATCCTGTCGTCGCAGGCCTTCAAGGGCATGCATGGGCGGACCGGCGCCGACTGGATCCTGCTGCCGGCGACGCCGCTCGAGAAGTACGCGGCCGCATTCGTATCGTACCTGGTCGTCTTCCCGCTCGTCGCGGCGGCGGCCGCTATGGGGCTGTCGTTTGTGCTGGCCCTGGTCGAGCGGGCGGCCGGAGGGCCGGGAACCGGGATCTGGCATCCGATCTCGCTCGCCGCGCTCCGTAGTTACGGAGAGTACGCGGTCGTAGCCGTGGCCTTCCTGGCCGGCTCCGCGGCGTTCCGCAAGCGCGCCTTCCTGAAGACCGCCGGCCTGTCGGTAGCTTTCGTGCTCCTCTGTTCCCTGGTCGTGTACCTGGGTCTATCGCTGGTCCACGAGGCTACGGGTTCCCGCGGCTTCTCCGTATCATACGATTCCGGGTCGCTGACCGTCCTCGGCGGTGACGGGCCGGGCGCCCTCTCGGTCGAGCGCACGCTGCGCGTCCTCGTCGACGTCGTCCGCCTGGCCCTCGTGCCGGCGTTCTCCATCGCGTTCGGCTACCTCAGGGTCGCCGAGAAGGAAGCCCGCGATGAGGTTCAGTAGCGAGCGCCCGATCTTTTCGCAGATCGCCGAGCTCCTGGCGGAGGACGTCCTCTCCGGACGGCTGGGTCCGGGAGCCCGGCTACCCTCGGCGCGGGAGCTGGCGGCCTCGCTGGGCGTCAATCCGAATACCGCCGCGAGGGCCCTGCAGGCCCTCGCCGACGACGGCGTCGCCCGCTGCGAGCGGGGAACCGGCTACTTCGTCGCCGACGGGGGCAGGGACGTCGCGCTCGGCGGGCGGCGGCGGCGCTTCCTCGAGGAGGAGCTGCCGCGCCTCTGGAAGGGCATGGACGAGCTGGGTCTCGGCCTCGACGACCTGGCCGGGTATTGGGCCGCGCGCCAGGCGCGCGGCGACGACGAAAGGATAGGGTCATGAAGGCGAGCGATAAGGTGCTGATTACGTTCCTCGCGGCGACGGCGGTCGCGATCGTCGCGGCCGTGGCGGTCATAGCGTTCCTGGGCTAGGCGTCATCCGTGACCTTCCCGTCCGCCAAGGCGGACGGGCCGGGCCGTGGCCGCGCGTCCGTGCGCGACGCGCGAGGGATAGGAGCGGAAAGCCCGGAACCCGCGGCCGCGCGAAGCGGGGACGCGGGCGAGGACTTGGAGCGGATAGCCCGACCCCGCCATACGGCGGGGTCGCGCCCATGGTTAGAAGGGCTATCAGTCGAGGCTCAGGATGACCTTGCCGGACTGGCCGGAGAGCATGGCATCGAAGCCCTTCTGGAAATCGTCGAAGGAGAAGCGGTGGGTGATGACGGGGGCGATGTCGAGGCCGGAGAGGACCATCGTCTGCATCTTGTACCAGGTCTCGAAGATCTCGCGGCCGTAGATGCCCTTGATGAACAGGCCCTTGAAGATGACCTTGTCCCAGTCGATGCCGGCGCCGTTCGGCATGAGGCCGAGCATGGCGACGCGTCCGCCGTTGTACATGTTGTCGAGCATCTGCTTGAAGGCCTGGGGCGAGCCGGACATCTCGAGGCCGACGTCGAAGCCGCCGACCATGTCGATCTCGCGCATCACGGCGCGGAGGTCGTCGCGCGCGACGTTGACGACCCTCGTGGCGCCGAGTCGCTTGGCCAGCTCGAGGCGGTAATCGTTGACGTCGGTGACGACAACGTTGCGGGCGCCGACGTGGCGCGCTATCGCGGCGGCCATGCAGCCTATCGGGCCGGCTCCGGTGATGATCACGTCCTCGCCGACCATGTCGAAGGACAGGGCGGTGTGGGTGGCGTTGCCGTAGGGGTCGAAGATGGCCGCTATGTCGTCGGGGATGGAGTCGTGGACGTGCCAGGCGTTGGAGGCGGGAACCGAGACGTACTCGGCGAAGCAGCCGTCGCGGTTGACGCCGATGCCGCGCGTGTTCGGGCAGAGGTGGCGCTTGCCGGCCCGGCAGGCGCGACAGACGCCGCAGACGATGTGGCCCTCGGCCGAGACGCGCTCTCCGACCTTGTAACCCTGGACCGCGCGGCCCATCTCGACGATCTCGCCGACGAATTCGTGGCCGATGGTCATCGGCGTCTTGATGGTGCGCTGAGACCATTCGTCCCATTTATAGATGTGGACGTCGGTGCCGCAGATGGCGGTCTTCTTGACCTTGATGAGGAGATCGTTGTCGCCTACCTCGGGCATCGGGACGTCTTCCAGCCATAACCCGACCTCGGGCGATTTCTTGACGAGAGCCTTCATGCTTGCCTCCAAAAGAGAACTACGAACGCAGTATAGCGTTCCGCGAGGCGTCGGTGAAGAGGATTCTATCAATAATCGTCACCATTGTTTCGTAATATGAAATGCCATTTTAAAAAATGGTTACAATCTATGTTTTTTACTTGCGTATACCGTCTCAATTGCGTATACTCCGTTTCAACGCTTAGTACTATTCTCGTTTCACCCCCAAGGAGTTCGCATGTCACAGAGGATCCTCGTCATAAATCCAGGATCGACATCGACGAAGATAGGCGTTTTCGAGGACGGCATCGAATCGTTCACCGAGAGCGTGGCCCATAGCGCCGAGGAGATTGCCCGCTATCCCGCGATAGCTGACCAGTTCGAATTCCGGGAGCGGACGATCCGGGCGGCCCTTGAGAAGCGCGGCTTCGATATTCGGACCGTCGCGTGCGTGGTCGGACGCGGCGGGCTGCTACGGCCGATCCCGGGAGGCGTCTACGCCGTCTCCGAGACGATGAAGGACGATCTGCGGTCGGGGCGCTACGGCGAGCACGCCTCGAACCTCGGCGGGCTTATCGCGGACGCGCTGGCCCGCGAGCTGGGCGTACCGGCGTTCATCGCCGACCCGGTGGTCGTGGATGAGCTGTCAGACTTGGCCAGGCTCTACGGGCATAGGCTGTTCCGCAAGCAGAGCATCTTCCACGCGCTCAACCAGAAGGCCGTGGCCCGCCGCTGGGCTACCGAGCGCGGTAAGCGCTACGACGAGGTGAACCTGATCGTCGCGCACATGGGCGGCGGCGTCTCGGTCGGCCTGCACCGGAAGGGCCGCGTCGTCGACGTGAATAACGCGCTCAACGGCGAAGGTCCGTTCAGCCCCGAGCGGGCGGGCACCCTGCCGGCTGGCGCCCTGGCCAAGCTGTGCTTCTCCGGGGAGTACACCCTGCCGCAGGTGATGAAGATGATCAACGGCCAGGGCGGCATGGTCAGCCTGGCCGCTACGAACGACATGCGCGTGCTCGAGGCCAAGGTAGCCGAGGGCGACGCCGAAGCCAAGCTCGTCTACGACGCGTTCGTCTACAATGTCGGCAAGGCTATCGGGGCGCTCGCCGCCGCGGCCGACGGAACAATAGACGGCATCGTGCTGACCGGCGGCATAGCCTACGGTCAGGCGGTGCGCGACGGCCTATCGAGGATGACCGGCTGGATAGCCCCGGTGACCGCCTACCCGGGCGAGGGCGAGCTCGAGGCCTTGGCCGCTGCCGGCGCCCGAGGGCTGGCCGGCGAGGCGATGGAGTACAGGTAACATGAAGACGATAGCCGATATACTGGCCGCGGCGCGGGCCGCCGGCCGCAAGCGGATAGCCGTGGCGGCCGCCCAGGAAGCCTCGGCGCTCGAGGCAGCGCTCGACGCCAGGGCGGCGGGCATTGCCGAGCCCGTGCTGATAGGCGACCTCGAGGCGATTCGCTCCATCGCGGCCGAGCTCGGGGCCGACCTCTCGGGCCTGCGCCTGATCGAGGAGAAGGATTACGCCAGGGCGGCGGCGGCGGCCGTGGCACTCGTGCGCTCGGGCGAGGCCGACGTGCTCATGAAGGGCGTCTTGGATACGTCGATCCTGCTCAAGGCCGCGCTCAACAAGGAGGTCGGTCTGAACGCCGGCCGCCTGACGAGCCACGTGGCGGTGATCGAGTCGCCGCATTACCACAAGCTGTTCATCGTCACCGACGCGGCGATCAATATAGCGCCCGACCTGCAGGGTAAGCTCGACATCGTCGCGAACGCGGTGGCCGTGTCCCGCTCGATCGGCGTGGAGCTACCGAAGGTGGCCATGCTGGCGGCGGTGGAGAAGGTCAACCCGGAGAAAATGCCGTGCACGGCCGACGCCGCCCTGATCACGCAGATGAACCGGCGCGGACAGGTGAAGGGCTGCGTCGTCGACGGGCCGCTGGCGCTGGACAACGCGATCAGCGCCGAGAGCGCCCGCATCAAGAAGATCGTCTCCGACGTGGCCGGCGACGCTGACGTATTGGTCGTGCCGGACATCGAGGCGGGCAACGTGCTGTACAAGGCGTTGCTGGACCTGGGCGGCGCTAAGGGGGCGGGAATCGTCGCCGGGGCGGCCAAGCCGATCGTGCTGACGAGCCGGGCCGACAGCCGGGAGACGAAGCTGGCGAGCATAGCCCTGGCGGCGCTCGCCGGCTAGCCGCGAGGAACGCATTTGGCAATCGCCGGGGGCCGCGCGGTCCCCGATACCATTCTACGCGTACGGGAAGTACGACAAGGAGTCGCCATGGCTACTAAAGGAAAACCCGAGATCGATCGGGAACGATGCAAGGGCTGCCTGCTCTGCGTCCGCGCCTGCCCGGTCAAGGTGCTCGCGGCCGATACGGAGCCCAATTCGTGGGGATACTATCCGTCCACGGCCGTAGCGCCCGAGAAGTGCATAGCCTGCGGTAATTGCTACGCGGTCTGCCCGGACGTGGCGATCAGCGTCTATAAGCTATAAGGAGGGTCCGGCATGGCTGCAGAGAAGCGCCTGATGAAAGGCAACGAGGCTATGGGCGAGGCCGCCGTCCGCGCTGGATGCGACGCGTACTTCGGCTACCCCATCACCCCGCAGAACGAACTGACCGCGTACATGGCCAAGCACATGATCGACCACAAACGCGTGTTCATACAGGCCGAGAGCGAGGTCTCCGCGATCAACATGGTCTACGGGGCCGCCGCGACCGGCGCCCGCGCAATGACCAGCTCGTCGAGCCCCGGCGTGTCGCTCAAGCAGGAGGGCATCTCCTACGCCTGCGGCGCCGATGTACCGATGGTCATCGTCAACGTGGCGCGCTCCGGCCCCGGCCTCGGCGGCATCTCGCCGGCCCAGGGCGACTACTTTCAGTCGACCCGCGGCGGCGGCCACGGAGACTACCACCACATCGTGCTGGCGCCCAAGAGCGTCCAGGAGGCGGCCGACCTGACCTTCGAGGCCTTCGACCTGGCCGACGAGTGGCGCATGCCCGCGATGATCCTGGCCGACGGCATGATAGGCCAGATGATGGAGGGCGTCACGCTGCCCGAGGCCAAGGACCCGGCGACGCGCAAGCCTAAGCCCTGGGCCGTCGGCAACAAGGGCAAACGAACGGAGCTCAACCACGTCGACTCGACCCAGCTGGTCCCCGAGAATTTCGAGAAGGCCCTGCACGTGCGCTACGCGCGCTACGACGAGATCAAGAAGACCGTCGTGCGCTGGGAAGAGCAGAACCTCGAGGACGCGGACCTCATCCTGAGCGCCTACGGTACCTCGGCCCGCGTCTGCCTGGGCGCGATGCAGATGGCCAGGAAGCTCGGACTCAAGGTCGGCCTCCTCCGGCCGATAACGCTGTGGCCGTTCCCGGAGCAGCGCTTCGGCGCGCTGGCCGGCAAGCGCTTCCTGGTCGTCGAGATGAGCATGGGGCAGATGGTGGAGGACGTGCGCCTGTATACGCACGGTAAGAGCGAAGTTTCGTTCTACGGCCGCTGCGGCGGCATGATCCCGACGGAAGAGGACGTACTCGCCGAAATCCGCCGGATCCTGAAGAAGTAAGGGGGCGAGCGTGGAACTCGTATACGGACATCCCAAGAGCCTCAAGCCGGTCCAGACCAAGTACTGCCCCGGCTGCGGCCACGGCGTCATTCACCGCCTGATAACCGAGGTCATCGACGAGATGGGCATGCAGGAGAAGTCGATCATCCTGAACCCGGTCGGTTGCTCTATCTGGGCGAGCCTGTACTTCGACTTCGACTCGGTGCAGGTGCCGCACGGCCGCACGCCGGCCGGCGCCACCGCCGTCAAGCGCATGTTGCCCGACCACCTGGTCATCTGTTACCAGGGCGACGGCGACCTGGCCGCCATCGGTACCGCCGAGGCCGTGCACGCCGCCAACCGCGGCGAGAAGTTCACGACCATCTTCGTGAACAACGCCATCTACGGCATGACCGGCGGCCAGATGGCCCCGACCACCCTCGTCGGCCAGAAGGCCACCACCGCGCCCTACGGCCGCGACCCGGTCGAGGCCGGCATGGGCTACCCTATCCGCGTGCTCGAGATGCTCGCCACCCTCGGCGGTACCAAGTACCTGGCCCGCGGCGCCGTGAACAACGCCGCCAACGTGCGCAAGACCAAGCAGTACATCAAGAAGGCCTTCGAGGCCCAGATGCGCGGCGAGGGCTCGAGCATGGTCGAGATCCTGTCGCAGTGCCCTACCAACTGGGCGATGGACCCCGTCGACAGCGTCGGCTGGGTGGAGAGCGCGATGATGCCGTTCTACGCGCTCGGCGAGGTCAAGAACGAACTGGCGGGCGCGGGCAAGGAGGCCGGTAAATGACCGAGAAGACTTTCATGGCCGGCTTCGGCGGCCAGGGCGTGATATCGATGGGGCAGCTGTGGGTATACTGCGGCATGAAGGAGGACCTCGAGGTCACCTTCTTCCCGTTCTACGGCGCCGAGAAGCGCGGCGGCATCGCCCGCGCCAGCGTTATCGTCTCCACCGAGGAGATCGCCAGCCCGCTCGTCACGAGGCCCGACAGCGCCATCGTGATGAACATGGATTCCCTGCCCCTCTGCGAGGCGAACCTCAAACAGGGCGGCACGATGATCATCAACTCGAGCCTGGTCAAGGTCGAGACCAAGCGGACCGACGCCCGCGTCATCAAGGTGCCGTGCAACGATATCGCCGAGAAGCTGGGCGACGTCAAGTTCGCCAACATGGTGATGATGGGCGCCTTGTCGAAGGCGACCGGCGCGGTCAAGCTCGATAAGCTCGAGGCCGTGCTCATGTCCTTCTTCGGCCCGTCGAAGCAGAAGTTCATCCCGATGAACCTCAAGGCGATCGAGGAAGGTATGAAGGCCGTCGGCTGACGCCTCGACCCTGAACCGAACGACCCCGAGGCCTGGCCTCGGGGTTTTTTTGCGCTATATAGAGAGGCATGATGCAGCGACACCGCTATGTACGAACCACCTGGAGCTTCGCGACTCTCGCCGCCGCCCTGGTTCTCGGCTCTTGCGCCTCCTCGCCGGATCGCGAACCCCCGCCGCCCGAGCCGATAGCCGCCGACGCTGGGCAGGTCGCCGCGGAGGCCGGTCGGGGCGCCGCTGAAGCAGTAGCGGCCGACGTCGCCGCCTGGTCCGAGACCGACAGGCTGATGGTCGAGCTGTCCTTCGCCTCCTACGCCGGTTTCTGGCTGGACGACCCGGAGCTGGCGGCCGCGGAGGTATCGGCTTTTCTGGCGGGCTTCCTACCGGGCCAGGAACTGGTATGGGGCCCGGCCGCGCATAGCCCCGACACGCTCGTCTTCACCCATCCGACCGACGCCCTCGTCTTTATTATCCGCGACGCGGCCTCCGGCGACTATACGGTCGTCTTCAGGGGTACCAATCCTATTTCAGGTTACGAGTGGCTGTTCCAGGACTTCATGATAGACGGCCAGACGCCGTGGAATGCCGTGACCGTCTTTGTCGGGGAGCCGCGCACCGGTAGCGGCGGAGCCCCCGACGAGGCGCTCGTCTCCGAGGGTACGGCGACCGCTCTGAGCCTGCGGCTCGCCCTGACGCCGGGGCAGGGTTTTCCCGGCGCCGGGACCAGCCTCGCGGACGCCCTCGTCGGGCTGGCAGGGTCTGCCGACGGGACGAGCCGCCTCCGCTTCACCGGACACAGCCTCGGGGGCCTCCTGGCGCCGGTCGCTGCCCTATGGCTGTCCGAGCGGCTCGACGATGCCCTCGAGGGCGCGGCTCGTCCGTCCCTATCGGTCCATGGTATCGCCTCGCCGACCCCGGGAAACGCCGCCTTCGCCGCCTACCTCGACTCGCGCCTGCCCGACTACGACCGCTACGCCAACAGTCTCGACGTCGCGGCCCTGGCCTGGGCGGAGGACTCGATGGCGATCCTTCCGGGCCTGTACAAGCCGACGATACGCATGACCTCGATCCTGAAGCAGCTGTACCGGTTCTGTTCGCGGCTGGCGAGGGGCAAGGGCTACGCTCACGCAGGCGAGCTCGTACCGGTGCCGTCGTCGGTCGTGCCGGTCTATGGCGATGTATACAGCCTACAGATGATCTACCAGCATTCGGTGGCCTATCTGCACATGCTCGAACCGGAGAGGCGCGAGGCCATCGTCGCGGGAGTCATCGGCCCGCTCGCCGAGCTGGTGCGCATTCCCGGAGCAGAGCCGTTCGACGTGCGGAAGCTGTTCGCCGACTGAGCTGCATGGGTTGCGGCGATTCCATCAGCTACGCGGCCGGTTCGCGGAGATACCGCGCGGGCGGTTCGTGCTGGTCTTCGGCCCCGTCGGGAACCCATCCGGCGGCAACGAGACCTGGGAGGTCGCCACGGCGCTGCCGGCGTCTCAGCCGCGCACGTAGTGGGGCATATCGGCCGGCAGGACGAGCGACAGTTCGACGAGGCCGGCGACCTCTCCGGCTTCGTCCCGCCACGCGCTCTGGAAGATCAGCTTCTTCTGACCCGCCTTGTCTATCGTGTAGACGTTCTGCCCGCCCTCAGCCAACAGGCGGTCGATGATGGCCTTCGATCGCTCGTTATGGCAGGCCATCAGGCTCGAGCCGACGAGCGCCCGCCCGCCGTCCTTCTGGAACGTCGCCGCCGACTTGTCGTTCATGTAGACTATCCTGTGATCGCGGTCCGATACCGTCACCGCGCCGGGGAACCCGGTTACCCAATCGGGCATGTCGCTCATATTCGCTCCTCGCTCGCCGCATTGCCGGCGCCCGGCAACTGTACCAAAGCGCCAGGCCGGGTTACAATGGCCGTTCGCTCATCACCATGAGATTCGAGGGGGCACGGGCACATTGGTACGGAGAATCAAGGGACAAACGATCAAGCTGGACGGGTTCAATAACCTGACGAAATCTTTAAGCTTCAACATCTACGACATCTGCTACGCCAGGTCGACCGAATCGCAGATCGAGTACCTCGAGTACATCGATGAGGAGTACAACTCCGCCAGGCTCGGGACCATCGTCGAGGAGGTGACGCGCATCATCAACGCCAAGCTCGTGCAGGTCTCGACCCAGGACTACGAGCCGCGCGGGGCCAGCGTCGTCGCCCTGCTCAACGAGGACCAGTATCCGGCGCACACGACCCCCGCGCCTGGCGTCCTGGGCCACCTTGACAAGAGCCACATAGCGATCCATACCTATCCCGAGTACAACCAGCTGTCCGGCATCGCCACCTTCAGGGTCGACGTCGACATAGCCACCTGCGGCATGATCAGCCCGCTGTCCGCCCTCCACTACCTGATCGAGAGCCTCGAGTCGGATGTCGTCATCATCGACTACCGAGTCCGCGGCTTCACGCGCGACAGCCGCGGCGTCAAGCTGTTCATCGATCACGATATATCGTCGATCCAGGACTTTATCGCGGAGGACGCCCTCGACGATTACACGGCCTACGACGTCAACATCGTCTCCGACAACAACTTCCATACCAAGATGCGCCGGAAGGGTCTCAAGCTCAAGGATTACCTGTTCGGCGACGAGGTGACGAGCCTGCCGCCCAAGGAGAAGCGGCGCATCAGGCAGCTCCTCGACCTCGAGGTGCAGGAGATCTTCGAATGCAAGAACCTCGGCCGCCGCATGGGACGCCCATGACGGCGAACTGCCGCGACGACGGGCGCGATGCGGCGACCGGCGGTCATCGCGAGCTGCGCGAGCGCCTCAACGCCCATGCCGGCATGTTCTACGACATCGGCCGCGTGATCGTCGAGGCGCGCACTCCGTACCAGGACGCCGAGCTCGTCGAGACGGAGACCTTCGGCCGCGTGCTGCTCCTCGACGGCGTCACCCAGGTGTCGGAGCGATGGGAGGAGCGCTATCACGAGAGTCTCGTCCACCCGGCCATGCTGGCGCATCCGGAGCCCCGTTCCGTGCTCGTTCTCGGCGGCGGCGACGGCGGGGCCCTGCGCGAGGCCCTGCGCCATAGGACCGTCGAGACGGTCGACTTCGTGGAACTCGACCCGGACGTGGTCGCCTTCAGCCGCGAGCACCTGACGCACGTGCACCGCGGATCCTTCGACGACCCGCGCGTGCGTTTCCATTACCGCGACGGCCGGGCCTTCGTCGAGGCCGCGCCGCCCGCCTACGACGTCGTCATCATGGACATGACCGACCCCGCCGGACCGGCCCGCTTCCTCTACACGAAAGAATTCTTCGCCGCCGTCCGGCGTTCCCTTCGGGACGAGCGGGGCGTCTTCTCGATGCACGGCGAGTCGCCCGCCGCCAGGCCGGCCGCCTACGCGTGCATCGGCGCTACGCTACGCTCCGTATTCCCGGTCGTCTCGGCCGCGGCCGCGTTCGTGCCGATGTACGGCACGCTGTGGTCGTTCCGCTACGCCTCGGCGACCGTCGACCCGTCGGTCCCGGGCCGGGACGAGCTGGAGCGCCGCGTAGCCGAGCGTATGGACGGTCGCCCGTCGTTCGCGACGCCGGCGATGTGGCCCTCCCTATTCTCCCCCGACCCGATGCTCGCCGAGGCCGAGGCCGACCCGCTAGGCAGAATTGTCACCGACGCGGAGCCTGACTTCCCGGACGCGTTCGGGTTATAGTCGCTCGATAGCGACGAGGAGGCGGCGATGGCGAGCGGGGACGAGGCGTGGCTTGAGACGGGGCGGGTTCGGCTGGCCGATTACGGTATCGTTACGGTTGATCGCGCGAGGCGGCGCGGGCCGCACGGCAAGGAAGGCTCCTTCGTCATCCTCGACGCACCCGACTGGGCCGTCGTCGTCCCGGCCCTCGAGCGCGACGGCCGACGACTCCTGCTGACCGTCCGCCAGTATCGGCACGGCTCGCGTTCCGTCTCCGACGAGTTCCCCGGCGGCGTCATCGAGCCAGGCGAGGCTCCCGGGGCCGCCGCCGCGCGCGAGTTGCTCGAGGAGACCGGCTACCAGGCCGCCAGACTCGTGCCCATCGGCTCGTGCTCGCCGAACCCGGCGTTCATGGCCAATACCTTCCATGTCTTCGCCGCCGAGGGCCTCGAGCTCGTCTCCGCCCAGTCGCTCGACGAGCACGAGCTCGTCGACGTCGAGGCCGTGCCCGAGGACGAGCTCCTGGCCCGCGTCGGGGTCGCCCCCTGGGACCACGCCCTGATGATCGCCGCGGCCTTCTTCTACGAGCGCTACCGGGCTGGCTCAGTATCCTAGCTCGAGCTCGGCTCCGGCCTCGGTATCTCCCCGTTTGTAGAGTGACGAGCGGACCTGGGAATCACCAGCGAGCCGGCCGTCGTCGATTCGGCGCGGGCGGCGCCCCAGGCTATCGTCGAGCTGAAGCCGGTGGACAGCGAGGCAGGGCCGACGATCAAGCCGAGCTCGTTGAAGTGCACCGGACGCCATGACAGCGTCTCGGACGACTCGACGAAGAACCGGATAGGGTCGGAGGGCGGATCGTAGCCGTAGCGCCGCTGCCGCGCCAGCTCGAAGTCCGCGGCGACGCCGGCTTTCGCGGTCAGCCATCGCGGCGCGGCCACGCCGAGAGCCGCGAGGATTCCCTCGTCGACTCGCAGGGGCGTTGCCCGCGCGCTGACGCCCGAGCGGTCGAGGGTCGATGTCTCGTCGTCGCGCTCGAAGGACAGCGAGTGGTCGTCGGTGCCGACCGACGCGCCCGAGCCGAGCCATCCGTTCCAGTCGATCTCGACCGCGGCGGCGAGCCTGCGTAGCTGCGGCCATTCGGATACGGTCGTCACGGCACGGTCACGAACAAAGACGAGCTATCCACCGTCCATCGGTCCGTCCCGGTGAATAGCCGGGCCGCGATCCGCTTCGGCGTCGAGGTATCGTCATATGGCACGATGACGAACGCGTACTTCGAGCCGGAACTCAGGCCCGTCCAGCTGTAGCTCGTCGCAGGCGGCGTCGCCGCGACGCTCGTGGAGTAGGCCGTTTCGTAATACTGGTCGACGAGGAAAATCCTGAGCTTCGTCGCTCCGGCGGGATTGGACCACGTGAAGTCGAGCCTTCCCGCCCCGGCGTAGGTGATCGTCGGGTAGATAATGGGGAGCGCGGCCGGCACGACGACCGAGAACTCGCCCGACCACGCCGAATCGCCCCATTCGTTGCGGCTCTGCAGGCGATAGGTGCATGTAACGGGTCCGGCAGCCTCGGCGAAGATCGGGTTGACGTAGATGGCGACGTCGCCCGAAACCCAGGAAAGCTGCGGATCGGGACCGATTCGGTTCAGGCGGTACTGCCTGGATGATAGCGCTCCATCCGAATTCGGAGTGATGGCCAGGAAATAGCGGTCCTGGAAGTGATAGTCGGCGTTATGAGGCTGCAACTCGGTCGACGGAACCGGTATTGTGGGCGCCGAGCCGGTCGCGAGGCTTTCAGCGCTCATCGGCCCCTCGCCAGCGGCGTTATAGGCGCTTACCCGGTAGTAGTACGTACCGGCGCAGTCCCCGATGAAGAAGCCGGTATCCTCGAAGCTCCAACCCGTTGTCGTGGCTATCGGGGTCGAGCCCTGGCCGCCTGTAGCCATCGATCTGTAGATCCTATACCCGCTCACGGGGCCTCCGGGGCTCGTCCAGGATAGGTTTACCTTGGCGTACCGAGGATCTGCGCTCGCCGCGAGCGCGGTCGGCGCCGCCGGCGGGTCGATCGTCCTGAAACTGCGGACCGAACTCTCGGCCGATCCGCCGTAGCCGTCCCTGGCCACGACGCGCCAGTAGTACAGCGTGTCAGCCGTTAATCCGTTCACCTGGTACCCGTTGGCGGTAAGGCCCGTCGCGGCTACCGTGGCCGGTGGGTTCGCGGTATCGATGAGCAGGTCGTAGGCGACGGCGTCCTCGTCCGGGTCATGGGCGTGGTTCCAGTGGAACCAGGTCGATAGGTCTACGTCGGTCGCGCCCTGGGCCGGATCGGATAGCGTCGGGGCGGGCGGCGGGGTATTCGCCGTCATGAAGCTCCATTCGGGCCCCTCGCTACGGTAGCCCTGGCTTATGTTGTTCACCGAGACGCGCCAGCGATACTCGGCGTGCGGTTCGAACGGCCCGTCGACGCTACAGGCGGGCGTGGGCAGCCCGGATTCGATAGGCGAGGATGGAATCGAGCCGAGGCCTAGGTACACGTCGAAGGAAAGTTGATTGCCGTTCGGATTGGTCGTCAACCAGGTGAGCGACAACGGCCCCGAAAGGGGAACGCCGTCGGCTCCGTCGGCCGGTGACGGGTCGTGCGGCGCGTTAGCGTTCGACGGCGTCGTCGTGGCAATCGCGCTAGGAGAGCCCTCTCCGGCGGCGTTATAGGCCGCCACGGCGAACGCGTGGATAACGCCGTTCTCGAGGCCCATGACCGTATACGGCGAGCTGACGTCGACCTTGCGCTGGACACCCTGGTCGCCCGGCGCGACGGCGCCGCCGGCCCTGTAATAGAGCACGTAGCCGTCGGCCCCCTGGCTCGAGGCCCAGGAAACGACGGCCAGCGAGTCGCCTGGCGAGGCCGCGACGTCGAGCGGCGCGGCCGGGGGCGGCGTCGGAGCGCAGGTGACGGCCTGGCTGGGCTCCCCGGCCCCCGAGTCGTTGACCGCGACGACTATGAAGGCGTAGGACTGCCCGTTGATCAGGCCGCTCACCGTCGCCTCGGCTTCCGTCAGGTCCAGGCGCCCGGCGTGGTCGTCGCGGCTGACCGATTGGCCTGCCTTCCAGTAGACTTCGTAGCCTTCGGCCCTCGCCGCCTCGTCCCACGCGAGCATAACGGCCGCGTCGGCCGGCGTGGCGCTCAGGTTGGCGGGGCGGTCCGGTTTCTCGCTCATCTCGAGGTTGACGTTCTGGCACGCTATGAGCGTAAGGACGATCGCGATCGTCTTTACACAGGCTCGAGCGTGGCGCGGCAATAAGCCGTGATCCATGGGAACCTCCTGACGGCCGGCGCTCGGCGCCGTCCATCGTCCATAGGTATCCCGGTACCCGGCCGCTTTCAATCACACGAAAAGTGTGAGCCCATCACCCGTTCGTGGCGTTGGTCGAGAGGGCGATGAGGTCCTTCCTTCCTCGGATGTCGTATTTCCGGTAGATGGACCTGGCGTGGCTCTTGACGGTATTCAGGGATATCCCGAGCCTCGCCGCGATGGCGTCGTAATCGTAACGGTCGAGCAGCAGTGCGGCAACCTCCCGCTCCCTCGGGCTCAGCCGGTAATCGTCATCATAGCTCGACTCGATGGCGTCGAGCGACCGTTCCGCGGGGAGCCTGGAGAAGAACGTCTCGCGGATGAACGATTCCTGGCCGTCGTCGCCCCCGGCGGGCGTCGCCGCGAAGGCCCCCTCTATGGAGCGCAGGAGCCCGGGCACGAAGGGCAGCGCGACGCAGTACAGCGCCAGTCCGGCGCCGATGGTCAGCAAGGACGCCTCGCCGAGGCGTGGCGATAGCCAGGCGCCCAGGTGGTTGCCGACGAGGCTCGGCAGCGCGACGACGAGCGTGCCGAGGGCGAACAGCGCTGGCCGAGCCTTTGATCCGCGCCCAAGCCGGACGAGTAGCGACGCATAGCCGAATTCCGTAAGCACGAAGGCCGTATTGATCAGGAGCCCGTACGGGAGGCGGCCTCTCGGACCCATTACGGAAAAGGCCAGGGCCGCCATGATCATGATATAGCTGCCGTACAGCATCTTGACGACGTTGAAGCGACGTATCGTAGCTACCGCCGCGATGGCGACGAAGGCCCTGAACGCCCAGTCTAAGGCGGGCTTGCCGGCTATGAACCCCGCGCTCCCGTAGATCGAGGTTACCGTCGCGGCGTTATAGGCGATATAGTTCAGCGCGATGAGGTAGACCAAGCCCAGGGCCGGCCGTACAGGCAGGCCGCGTTCCTCGATCGGCTCGCGCTCGACGGAGCGCCGGACGCGCAGCCCGGCCGCCGCGCTACAGAGCGGTAGCGCGACGGCGAGCGCGACGGCCGCGCCACGTATCCGTAGTAGCGCCAGTAGGACGCCGGATACCGCGCTGAAGGAGGCGATGCACACTCCGACGATCCTCGGGTCGAACGGCGCCGGCGCCCGGTGCACGAGAAACAATAAGCCAATGGCGTAGGTAAGCCCGGCGGCGGCGCCCATGGCGACGGCTATGGCGCCGAGCGGGATCGTCCCGGGCCATGCGGCCATGGCGATAGCGGAGCCGGACGCCATGAGTCCCGCTAGAACCGCGGCCACCCCGAGCAGTCCGTCGCCGATGAACGAACAGGCGAACATCGATACGCAGGCGGCCACGAAGAACGCGCCCGTCGCCGGGATCGTCTCCGCGGCCGGGAACGTCGAGAGGCTGGACCAGGCGCTCGGATAATTGAAGAACACCATGGCCCACCCGTATCCGAAAGCCGCGTACGCTACCGCCGGCCCCGCGCCGGCTCCAGCGCCCGGCGAACGCATCGTCTGGGTCATACCTACGTCGCTCCGTCGCGACGTTCGCCCCGGGGCTGGCTCGACGAAGGCCCGGGGGCGACCGATCGCGGATCAGGATCTGTTAGCTCGTATGGTATACCATGGCTTTCGGTGGCTGGTAACGAAAAAAAACACCACCGTTCGCCGCTACTCTGGCCCTCCCGCTATCGCCCGGCCATCGCCTCGTATATGCTCCGTTCAAGCGCCCAGACGTCGTCGCACTGGTTGCTCTCGATGGTGATCTCGAGGCCGCGGGACCGCTCGAGGCTCGAGATGAAGCTGACGCCGGGATCGCAGCCCTGGAAGTAGGGAACGAGCGCGCCGTTCCGTTTCGCGAGCCAGACGCCGTAGCCGTAGAACTCGTCCTCGGCCTCGATGCGCGCCGTCAGGAGCTCCTCGACGCGAGCCGTGGGCAGGAGCCCGCCCGACAGCAACGCCCGCCAGAGCGACGATACGTCCGGGGCGGTCGTGAAGGCCCCTCCGGCTCCGGTACCCTTCGCGTCGACGCTGAAGATGTTCGTGTAGTACTCCTCTCGCTCTTCGTCGTAGATATACGCGTTGGCGCAGCGCGAGGGGAGGCGGTCGGTCTCGTAGTAGCCGGTCGACGACATGCCGGCCGGGTCGAAGACCGCCTGGCTCAGGAACCTGTCGAACGGGGCGCCCGTGACGGCCTCGATCGCTAGGTCGAGCAGCACGAAGCCCGAGTTGTTGTACTGGAACCGCTGGCCGGCCGGATACATCATCGGCTTGTCGACGAACAGCGGTAGCAGGTCGGCCGAGCGCCTGATACGGTAGCAGGGGAAATCGACCCATAGATCCGCGTACTCGTCCATCACGCTCTCGTCGAAGTAGTCCGGCACGCCCGAGGTATGCGTCAGGAGCTGCCTGATCGTCACGCCAGGGTCGATAGCGCGCAAGTCGAAGCGCAGTATCGAGCCGATGGGATCTTCGAGCCCCAGCCGCCCTTCCTCGACGAGCCGCATGACGGCGATGGCGACGAAGAACTTGCCGGCCGACGCGGTGGCGAACCTCGTGTCGACCGTGTTCAGCCGCTCGTTGGCCTTGTCGGCGTAGCCGAAGGCCTTCCTGAACACGATGGAACCGTCTCGCGATACGGAGACGCAACCGCTGAAGCCGTCCGGTACGAGGCTTTCGATGTTCGTCATACACGCTTTCCTTGTTCCTTGAGCTTGATCGCTTGCGATCATTAAAGCTCGATCGGAGGGCCGAGGCAAGCGACTCATCGTGTAAACCAAGAAAGTAGACGGCTCGGGGCTCCATCGCAGACGGACGTTTGCCAGCTCGGGCGCTATCCCGTATACTGGATCGTGGCCGGCCCGGGAATCAGCCGTAGGCCACGGTCGCGAGGAGGTACAGACTGGATCCAGCCGTCTTGAAGGGTATCTTGGACAAGACGCGGGCGCTCGAAACGTCGCTCGCGTCGATGAAGGAGCTGTTGCTCGGGAACGTGGTGCTGCTCGGGGAGGTGCCGTCGTACGCGGGCACCTGGCAGAGCGACGACGAGATGTCGAGCGTCGACTATAGCGTGCGCGCGCGGTTCTTCGCCGATCGCATCGGCGAGCTCGGCGTCGACGAGTGCACCAGCGATCCGCTCGGCAATCCCATTGGCATCATCAAGGGCGGCGAGCCCGGGCGTCCGCCCATACTCGTCTGCGCCGAGCTCGACTCCCTGTTCAACCCTCCCGGCGACATCCACTACGCCATCGACGGCGATACCATCATCGGGCCCGGGCTCATGGACAACGCTATCGGCGCCGCTGCGGTCATGTCGCTTCCGGACGTGCTCAAGCGGGAGGGCCTCGCGTTCAAGTCGACGATCATGCTGGCCGGCATCGCCAATACGATGCGCGATAGCAAGAACCTGACGCTCGTCGAACGCTTCCTGGAGAGCCTCGGCACGAAGCCGGGCGCGGCCATCATCGTCAAGGGCGGCGAGCTGGGTCGGCTCAACTATTTCTCGGAAGCCGTGGTCCGCGCCGATATCCTCTGCGAGCGCCGGCCGGGAGCGCGCCAGTCGCCGCCGAACATGATCATCGTCGCCAACGAGATCATCGACCGGCTCCTCGAGCTGGAGCTGCCGCAGAAGCCGGAGACGGCCGTCACGGTGGGCATGATACGCGGGGGCTACAAGTACGGGACCCCGGCGACGACGGCCCGCGTCGGTATAGAGCTACGGAGCACCTCGAACGAGGCGCTCGCCGCCCTGTCGAGCCGCATCGCCGGCATCCTCGACCAGGTCCGCCACGAGAGGCGCGTCGACATCGAGTACGACGTGGCGGCCGCGCTCGGGGCGACGAGCCTCGGCTGGTCCCATCCGCTGACCTCGGCAACGGCGGCGGTGATCCAGGAGCTCGGCCTGGAGCTCAACGTCTACCCGAGCGTGTCGGAGCTGTACTACTTCCTGCAGCGCGGCATACCGGCGGTCACGATCGGCGTCGCGACCGGCAGCGACTACCACCAGGAGCTGGCGTCCGCCAGCCTGCGCTCCCTGTACTCCGGCATGGCCCAGCTGATCGGCGTCATGCTGGCGGCGGACGAGGAGGCGGCCGATGCGTAACGGCCAGGACTGGCTGTCGAGCCGCACCTTCCACCATAGCGAGTTCTCCGACATACAGGCCCTCGTGGAGCGCAAGCGCGAACGCGGGCTGTCCATATCGCTGTGCTTTCCCACGCTCAACGAGGAGGCGACGATCGCCAAGGAGATCGTCATCGTCAGGAGCGAGCTGCAGATGCGCTATCCCCTCGTCGACGAGATCGTCGTGATCGACTCCGGGTCCACGGACCGGACGCGGGAGGTGGCTGCCGAGTTCGGCGCCAAAGTCTACCTCGCCACGGATATCCTGCCGTGCATAGAGCCGTACAAAGGCAAGGGCGAGAACCTCTGGAAGGCGTTGTACGTCCTCGAGGGAGACATCATCGTCTACGTGGACGCCGACATCAAGAACATCCATCCGCGCTTCGTGTACGGGCTCGTCGGCCCCTTGCTCAAGAACGACGACACGCGCTTCGTGAAGGCGTTCTATGACCGCCCCATAGCCCTCGACCAGAAGACCGTCAAGCCTTCGGGCGGCGGGCGAGTCACCGAGCTGGTAACGAGGCCGCTGTTCTCCAGCTTCTATCCCGAGCTGGCCCAGTTCATCCAGCCGCTGTCGGGCGAGTACGCCGGCTTCCGCGAATGCTTCGACACGATACCGTTCCCTATAGGCTACGGCGTCGAGACGAGCATGCTGATGGACATCTACGACCGCTTCGGCCTCGAGGCCATGGCGCAGGTCGACCTGGACAAGCGGGTGCATCGCAACCAGTCGACGGTGGCCCTCGGCCGCATGTCCTTCGGCATCATCCAGACCTTCATAGCCAAGCTCAGGGCGTCGGGCAAGGCGACGATGGCCGGGGAGCTCTACAAGACGATGATCCAGTTCGAGCTCGAGGGCGGCGCCTATCGGCGCAAGGAGAGCGCCATCGACATCGTCGAGCGCCGGCCCATCGTCGAGCTACCCGAGTACCTGGCCAAATTCCCCGCGAGGGCCGGCAAGGCATGAGGGTCCTCGTCGTCCATTACCACCTGAAGCCCGGGGGCGTGACCACGGTCATACGGGGGCAGCTCGCGGCCCTCGCCTCGCGGGGCGTCGAGGCGGCGCTCCTCGTGGGCGAGGCGCCTCCGGACGAGCGCTGGAACGGGGCGCCGTTGGCCGTCGATCCGTCGCTGGCCTACGACGAGCCGGGATCGGGCGGGCTTCCGGACGCCGCCAAGGTAGCGGCGCTAGCCTCGACGATCCAGCGAGAAGCCTGGAGGCTGGCGTCCGGCGGCGGTGACGTCGTGGTCCACGTCCATAATCCGACGATACGTAAGAACGCCTCCCTCCTGCCGGCGCTATCGGCGCTGGCTCGCTCGGGCGTCCGCCTGGCCCTCCATGTCCACGACCTGGCCGAGGATTGGCGGCCCGACGTGTACTCCGGCCAACCCTATCCCGAAGGCGCGACCTGGGCTGCCATCAACCGGCGCGACGCCGAGGCCCTATCGGCCGCCGGGGCGGGTTCGGTACGCTTCCTGCCCAATCTCTTGCCCCGGGCCACGGCCGGGGAACCGCCGCGCGAGCCCCCGGCCGGATCAGGCCTGGTCCTGTACCCCGTCCGGGGCATACGGCGCAAGAACCTCGGCGAGGCCCTGCTCCTATCGCTGTTCATGCGGCCGGGCGGCAGCGTCGGCGTGACCCTGCCGCCGAACAGCCCTCGCGACAGGCCGTACTACGACGGCTGGAAGGCCGCCGCGCTCGAACTCGGGGCACCGGTCGCCTTCGAGCTTGGCCTCGCGCGTGGGCTCGACGAGCTGTACGGCGAGGCGAGGGCCGTCGTGACGACCTCGGTAAAGGAAGGCTTCGGCCTGTCCTACCTGGAACCGGCCATCCGGGGCAGGGCGACCCTGGGGCGACGCCTGCCATGGGTCGTCGACGATTTCGAGGCCGAGGGCCTGGCGTTCCCGGCCCTGTACGGCTCCATCGCTACTCCGCGCGGCCTGTTCGATGGCGAGGCTTTCGGCCGTCGAGCCGCCGAGGTCGTGCGCGAGGCTGCCCGGGCCTACGGCCTCGCCTCTGAGGCGTTGCCGGAAGCCGTGGTCGGCCGCCTGATGGACGGAGACACCGTCGATTACGGGCGGCTCGATGAGCTGGCCCAGCTCGAGGTCCTGCGCTCCGTCGCCCGCTCGCCCGAAGCCCGCTCCGCTATCATCTCGGCCAATCCGTTCATCGATGGCTGGGACCAGGCGGCCGAGGTTGCCGCCCGAATCGCGCCAAGCGCCCTCGAACCGTGGTCGGAGGCCGCCTACGCCGACCGGCTCGATGGGCTGTATGCAGCGGCCTTGTCTGGCGGCGGCGCGGCGCCCGACAAGGCCGCGCTGCTCGAGCTGTACCTCAGGCCGGAGGCCTTTCATGGCGTCGGCGTCTAGCCTGAGCGAGGCGCTGATCGCCGAGCTTAGGCGGTCGATAGCCGATAACGGGATAGGACGGCCGCAATCTCCCGACGGCTACGAACGCTTCCTATCCCCGGCTCGCCTACCGTCCGAACTCTCCCGTCTCGTCGGCAAGGCGCCGCGAGAGCGCCCGCTGGCGATAGCCGTCGACGTCTACGGCACGCTGCTCGCCAGCGCCATAGGCGAGATCGGGCCGAGCGCCGAATGGGGCGAGACCGACGACGCCGCTGAGGAAGCCGCCCGTGAGGCCTTCCCTAGCGACATGGCCGAGCGTCTGCGCGCCATCGTCGAGGAAGACCACGCTCGCTCGCGCGCCCGCGGCGTACCCTGGCCCGAGGTGGACGCCCCCTCGGCGTTCGCTCGCGCGCTCGGACTGGGGCTCGAGGATGGGGCGAGGACCTGCGTCGCCTGGGAATGCACGATAAACCGCTGCGCGCCCATGCCCGGTGCCGCCGAGTTCTTAGCCGTCTGCGCCAAGAAGGGGGTGCCCCTCGGCATCGTATCGAACGCCCAGTTCTACACGCGCCTGTTCATAGAGGAGGCCTTTGAGTCCGATCTATACCGCGGCGAGGCGGACGAGGCGGACGAGGCGGACGACGCGCGGCCCGAAGGCGCCTCCGGCCGGCCTTGCCTCGGTTTCGATCCCGAGCTGGCGCTCTGGTCCTACGAGACGGGCCGCGCCAAACCCGATCGTTGGATGTTCGACGAACTCGCCCGACGCCTGTCCGCCCGCGGCATCCCGGCGGACAGGATCCTGTATATAGGCAACGACGCGCTCAACGACTGCGCCGCCGCGGGGGAGGCGGGCCTGATGACGGCCCTGTTCGCGGGCGACGCTCGATCCTGCAGACCGCGGTCCGGGGATGACCGGGTGGCGGCGCATCCCCCGTCGTTGGTCGTGTATTCCTGGGACGACCTGAGGAGGCTGCTATGTACCTGACCAAGACGCGCGAGATAACCCGCGTCGGCTTCGTGTCGACCCGCTTTCAGGGTACGGACGGCGTATCGCTCGAGACTTGGAAATGGAACGACGTGCTGACCGAGCTGGGCTACGAGACGTTCTTCTTCTCGGGCAGAAGCGACTGGTTCCCGGAGCGCTCGATGGTCGTGGAGGACGCCTTCTTCGGGCAGCCCCGCGTCAAGGAGCTGCATGACGAGATCTTCGACCGGTCGACGCGCCGTAGAGGCCTGACCGCGGAGGTCGGCGAGATAAAGGGCCGGCTCAAGGCCAAGCTGTACGAGTTCGTCAAGGAATTCAACATCGATGTGCTGATCGTCGAGAACGCCTTCGCGATACCGATGCATATACCGCTCGGCATCGCCCTCGCGGAGCTCGTCGCCGAGCTGGAGATGCCGACGGTGGCGCATAACCACGACTTCGCCTGGGAGCGCCAGCGCTTCATGACCGGCTGCGCGGAGGATTATATAGTCCGCGCCTTCCCGCCGCGCCTGCACAGCGTCTATCACGTCGTCATCAACTCGGAAGCGCGCAGGCAGCTCGCCTTCCGGTGCGGCATCTCGTCGGTGATGATCCCGAACGTCTGGGACTTCGATGCGGAGCCGACCGAGGCCGACGAATACAACGCCGGTCTCCGCTCCGAGCTGGGCATGGGAGACGAGGAGGTGCTGTTCCTTCAGCCGACCAGGATCGTGGCCCGTAAGGGCATCGAGAGCGCCATCGAGCTGGTCGCCAGGTACAACGGCACGGTCGGTCCGAACCAGCGGGGGCGCCTCCTGATATCGCACCCGGACCTCGACGAGGGCGACGAGTACCAGCACCGCGTGCTCGACTACGCCAGGTTCATGGACGTCGACCTGATAGTGAGGCCGGACCTGATAGCCGTGAGCCGCGGCGAGCGCCCTGACGGCGGCAAGGTGTACTCGCTCTGGGATACCTATGTGCGCGCAGATTTCGTCACGTACCCGTCGACCTACGAGGGCTTCGGCAACGCCTTCCTCGAGGCGATCTTCTACCGGAAGCCCATACTGGTCAACCGCTATGCGATTTACGCGCAGGACATCGAGCCCCTGGGCTTCAGGACGACGGTGATGGACGGCTACGTGACCGACGCGGTCGTCAAGGACGTGGCCCGTATGCTATCCGACCCGATGGAGGAGCGGAAGCGCGTCGCCGAGAACTTCGCGATCGGCAAGCGCTACCTGTCCTACGAGGTGCTCAGGCGCCGCCTGCCGACGCTGTTCATGAACTTCGGCGCCGTATCCTGAGCGCCGCTAGAACCCACCCGAGACGGCGAGGCCGAGGTTCCAGCCGGTCGGAGCCGGCGACCAGTCGACGCCGCCCGAGAGCCTGAACGCGAGGGGGAGGCCTGGCGGCAGGAATCTGAGCTCCAGCGTCACACCGATGGGCCAGTCGAGCTCCAAGCCGCCCGATAGCGGGCCGGTCAGGGCGGAGGCCGAGAGCGACGCGCCGAAGGCGTAGCCGGACAGGTTGAACGCCGCCCCGAGCCCCGCCCTGAGCGAGCAGCCGTCCTCCCAGTACGCCGCGAAGGCCGGCATGGCCACCGCGTTCAGGAAGGGCGTGCCGACGCCGAGGGCCGCGCCGAGTCGGGCCCAGGCCGGCTCTCCCACCGTACCCTCGGCTATCCTGCCGTCGACCAGGACCGCCGCCGCCAAGCCGTCGCCGAGCCTCGTCGATAGTCGCGCGCCGAGCCTCCCGGCCACCGATTCGAATTCGTTTATCTCCATGCCCGCCCCGACGTCGAGGTTCGGGGCCATGGCCGCCGAGACCGACACGGCGGTGCCGCCCGTAAGCGAGGCGCTACCGAAGCTCCCCGCCACGTAGGCGCTCGCCTCGGCCCTGAAGGACGATACCGCCGGAGGGAGCGCGTCGGGTGCTCGCGCCGAGCCGAACATGGCCCCGAAAGAGCCGGTCGGCACGATGACCAGGCTCGAGTCGACCCGGAGCGAGGCCGAGAAGGCGTACTCGCCGCGTTCGGACTCGACGCCGGCCCCGGGGCTGACCCTGAGCTCCAGGTAGTACTCGCCGTCGGGGACTATCTCGCCCGAGCCGTCCCGCCCGTCCCAGGATAGCGACTGATCCCAGTCGGCGAAGGAGCCTATCCGGTCCGAATGGGCGAGGCTGCCGTCCGGGGCCGTCACTCGCAGCTCGGCGTAGCCCGGCGCCGTGACCGAGAAGTATAGGCCCGTAACGCCCCTAAGCCCGGCGTTACGGGGGTTGAACCTGTCGCCGGACAGCCTGAAGCCGCTCGCCTCGAAACTCGCCGGTTCGAGGGTCGCGCTCATCGACGCCATAAGCCGTTCCGGTACGTAGATCGAGTACGTCTGCTCGGTATACCCGAAAGCCTTGATCGTCACCGTTTTCTGCCCGGCGGCCACCTCGATGACGCCGGGCGCGTAGGATTCACCGTCCACCACGACAGTGGCGGATGGAGGCGAAACGCGCACGTCGAGATAGCCCGTCCTGCGCTGCAGCGCGGCAGTCACCGTGGTCTTGGTATCGGCGGCGAGGCTGAGCGCGATGACGGCCTCGTAGTAGCCGTCGGCGCGTAGCGCCAGCACGTGCGAGCCCGGCGAGAGGCCGGTCAGGTCGAGCGGCGTGGTGCCGCGATATTGGTAGTCGAGCCAGACCTCCGCGCCGCGTACCTCGCAACGCACCGATAGCGAGGCGAGCCCGTTCAACGAAGCGGCTTCCACCTGGATGGTCGGCGTCGAGGTCCAGGAGAAGGCCGCAGCCACGGCGGCCGAAAGGATCGCGCAGGCGGCGATGGCGTATCGTCTCATGTCGTATACTGTACCGCGCCGCGTCGGCGACCACAAGCGTCCGAACCGCCCGGACGCGATCCGCGCTTGTGGCCCCGGCCATTCCGGCTTACAATCGAACGATACTCGAACGCGCAGGAGACCGACGTGGGCGTACTGATTCCGATAGGCTCGGGCAAGGGCGGGGTAGGCAAGACGGTGTTCACGGCCAACCTCGGCGCCGTGCTCGCCTCGTATGGCAAGACCGTCATACTCGTCGACCTGGACCTGGGAGGGGCGAACCTGCATACCTGCCTCGGGGTACGTAACAACCACCCGGGCGTCGGCTCGATCATCTGGAAGAAGGAGAAGCGCCTCGAGAACCTGGTCGTGCCGACCGGCGTCGACCGCCTGTTCCTCGTGCCTGGCGACAACCTGCTACCCGGTACGGCCAATCTCGAGTTCTTCACCAAGCGCCGCATCATGAAGGAACTGCTCGAGCTGACCGCCGACTACGTGCTCGTCGACCTGGGCGCCGGCGCCTCGTATAACGTCATAGACTTCTGGCTCATGTCCCCTGACGGCATCGTCGTCACGGCGCCTGAGATCCCCGCTATCCTGAACGCCTACTCCTTCCTGAAGACCGCCGCGTTCAGGTTGCTGTTCCGGTCGTTCAAGAAGGGTAGCGAGGAACGAGAGCGCATCGTCGATTTCGTCGTGAACCGGTCGGAGGGCCAGGGCGATACCTTCCTGGCCTTCGCCGAGCGGCTAGCGGCGTCCGACGGCGCCGCGGGTAGCGCCGCCGGGCTCAAGGCGCTCGAGGAGCTACGACGCCTGAGGCCGCGCGTCGTCGTCAACCAGGGCAGCGGCGAGAGCGACGCGGCCGTCGCCCAGCGCCTCCGCGAGATATCGTCGCGCAACCTCGGCCTGGGCATGGAGTATATCGCCTATATCATGCGCGACCAGAACGTGCCGGCCTCCATCGCCGGCCGATCGCCCCTGGCCGTCTCTGACCCCGACGCCATGTTCATCCGCGGCGTCAAGGCCGCCGCCGATAGGATACTGCGAGCGCCCGAGGCCCCCGCCCCGGGGCTCGAGCTCGACGATGAGGACCTATTCTCGATGATAGAGCGCTCGTTCGACGAACAGGGTAGCCCGGCGCTCTGATCCCGGGGCGGCCCTTGCCGCGAGCGTCCTCGGCGACTATCATCGCCCCATGCCTCGGTTCGTATCGTCCTCCCGTTATCCTATCGCCCGTTCCATAAGCCTGGCCGCGTTCGTCGCGGCCGCCTTCGTGTCCTCGACGGCCGCAACGCCCGTCGAGGTCGTCGGGCTCCTCTCCCGAGCCGAGACTATCGCCGATAGCCTCGATGACGAGGGGCTGGTCGGCCAGCTCATGATGATAGGCGTCGAGGGCGTCGGTCGGCCATCGAACGCCAGCCGCCTCATCCTCGAGCGTATCAGGCCCGGCGCGGTCATACTCTTCGGGTTCAACGTCGACGACGATCCCCGGTCGGTAGCCTCGCTCGCGGGGGCGGTCCGCGACGCCTGCTCCGTCGACACGGCCCGGATCCGCTCCCTGCCGCCCTTCGTCGCCATCGACCACGAGGGCGGCGGCGTCTATCGCTTCAAGGGCGGCCTGACACGGCTTCCGGCCGCCGCGACGATGGGTCTGGCCGGCGCGGCGGCCGCTTCGGCCGCCGGGAGCGCCGCGGGAACGGAGCTCCGAGCCCTCGGCGTCACGATGAACGCGGCTCCGGTCGTCGAGGCGCTCAACGAGGCCAATCGGGGCTTCCTCGCCGGCAGGGCCTGGTCGGACGACCCGGCCGAGGCGGCCAAGTTGTCGGCCTCCTTCATCGTGTCCTGCCAGCGTGGCGGTGCGGCCGCGGTGGCCAAGCACTTTCCCGGCAACGCCGAGGTCGACCCGCATCGCGGCCTGCCGGTGCTCACGGCGTCCCGCGCCGTGGTCGAGGGCGCCTACCTGGCGCCGTTCAGGGCGGCCGTGAACGCCGGCGTAGCGGCTATCATGCTGTCGCACGCGATCGTGCCGGCCATCGACCCCGACCGCCCGGTCAGCGTGTCGCCCAAAGCCGTGGCGATACTCAAGGGAGAGCTGGGCTTCTCCGGCATCGTCCTGACCGACGATCTCCAGATGGCCGCGCTCGACGGCTACGGCGACCCGGGCCTGAGCGCAGTGGCGGCGCTCGCCGCGGGGGCGGACATGGTCATGCTGACCGGGGGGCGCACGGCGCTCGGCGCCAGGGACGCGATACTGGCCGCGCTGGCGGACGGCAGGCTGACCCGGGCACGGCTCCGGGACGCCGCGGTCAGGGTGATAGCCCAGAAGCTACGCTTCGGGCTGGACGCCGAGACCGACGGCGAGCGGGACGCCCGTCTAAGATCGCTCGAGCGCACGGTACAGGCCAACACGGCCGCCCTGAAAGCCGCCATGCGCGAATCGGCGCGCTAAGCGCCCGGGGCGGCTAGCCACGGCGATCCGCGCTTACGTAGGACGGCCTACGCGCCGATTATTACAAGGTGAGAACGAACGCTCTAGGCTGTATCTCGATCGTCCTTCTCCTGTCGCTCGCCGAGGCCTCGGCGCAGCCCTTGACCTCCGCTTTGGCGGTAATGTCGTCCGACCTGCGCATCGAGCAGCGCGACGACGCCGGCTACCACCTATTCGTGCGGGCCAAGCCCGGCATCGGCAGCGTGCTACTCGTCGAGACGACCAAGGACCCGAGCGGTGCGGCCGACAACTACGCGTATCGCGCCGAGGCTTGGAACTCCATAAACGGGGATGAGCGACGCATGCTCGACGGAGCCTTCATCGATCCCGCCCGCGGCCTCTGGTCGCTCATCGACTCGACGCCTGAACCGGACGCCTCGTTCGGCTCCGCCTACCATATCTTCATCCCCTGGGTGGTAGCCTACGGCTATCCCTGGTCGCGCAATGGCCGCGAGTTCATCGCCGACGGCACCTTCGTCAATATCAGGGCCTTCGCCAAGCCGTACGCCGACTACTCGGGCGGTTTTCTCGACAACCCGTACCGGATATCGGTCACGCAGAAACCGTTCCCTCGGCCGGAACCCCGCGCTCTGCCGGCCATCGAGCCGCCGGCCGCCGTCGTCGAACCGCCGAAGCCCGAGCCGCCGGCCGCCGTCGTCGAGCCGCCGAAGCCCGAACCGCCGAAGCCCGAACCCAAGCCGGTCGATACGTCCATCTATATGCCGGAGACGCTGCGCTCCTTCGAGTCCATCGCCGCGTCCGGTAAGGGTACGGTATCGTATTCGCTCGGCGAGGCCGATATCGTGCCGACCCTCGAGCGCATCCTCGACTCGGTCGAGGGCGAGTCGCTCGACCTGGTCATCTGCCTGGATACCACCGAGTCGATGGCCGACGATATCGACGCGGTCAAGACGAGCCTCCCGGCCATGGTCGCCGAGAAGACGAAGCGCTTCTCGGCGTTCAGGCTCGGCCTCGTGCTCTACAAGGACTATTTCGAGGACTACGTCGTCAAGCGCCTGGAGTTCACGCAGGACGTCGGCGCCTTTACCGACGCGGTGACCAGGATACGAGTCGCCGGCGGTCGCGACATACCGGAAGCCGTCTACGAGGCGCTCTACGAGGCCCTGATCGGCTACCCCTGGTCAGCCGACGCTATGCTGATCGTGCTGATCGGCGACGCGCCTGCCCATCCCTTGCCTAGGGGCAGGGTAGGCAAGGCCATGGTCGACGCCAAGTCCGCCGAACTCGGCGTGGCGATCAGCGTCATCGTCCTGCCGCACTGAGGCCCGGCGGCAGCTGTTTTTTGTTTACACGACGGCCGGAGGCGTATTAGAATCGCGTACCGACCATTGAACACCATCGAACGGAGCCGAGCGGGGATGAGAAGCAAGCGAGCGAGAACGAAGGAGACAGAACCGCTCGAGCGGGTAGCGAGCCTCGGGGTACTCGCGCTCTCCGTGGCCGTCTTCGTCTTCGGCTTCGCCTTCGTATCGTCGGGCTTTCCCGTCTCCTACGCGGAACCGGCCGAGTCGGTCGGAGCCGCCGACCTGGCCGACGCCACGGGCTCCGCCGGTATCGCCGACGCTGAGTCGCCCGATGGGCTCGACGCCATCGTCGACGAAGTCCCGCCCCCCGATGACGGGCTGTTCTATGTGGCGTATAGGGTGGTCAAGGGCGACACCGTCTCCGAGATAGCGGCCCGATACGGCGTCAGCACCGACTCCGTCGTCACCTTCAACGATATAACCAACGCCAGGACGCTATCGATCGGCCGCTACCTGAAGATCCCGACGCTCAACGGCATCATCTACGCCGCCAAGGGAGGCGATACCGCCGAGGCGCTCGCGGCGAGCTACGGCATCTCCTCTGAGCGGATCAAGAACCTGAACGGCCTCGACGACGGCCCCCTCGAGGCGGGCAAGCCCCTGTTCCTGCCGGACGCGCGGCTATCGAGCTGGACCCTGCGCGAGATATCGGGCGACCTGTTCACCTGGCCGCTACGCGGATGGATCACCAGCTGGTACGGCTGGCGCGACGACCCCTTCTCCGGCGCCAGGAGCTTCCATACGGGCGTCGATATAGGCGCCAACCGTGGAGCCCCGGTTCGCGCCGCGATGGAAGGGAACGTGTCGGCGACCGGATACTCGACGGTATCGGGTAATTACGTCGTCATTCGTCATCACTCCGGCTATACCTCGCTATACGCCCACCTGGACCGCATCGACGTGAAGCCTGGCAAGTACGTGACGACCACCACGGTCATCGGGGCCGTCGGCAGCACCGGCTACAGCACCGGCCCGCACCTGCACTTCACCGTCAGCAAGAACGGCAGGACGCTCAACCCGATGTCTGTGCTCCGTTGACGACGCCCACAGTTTGACAGTCGAATCCTTTTGGACTACCATGCCCGTACTATGAGAACGCTCCAGGGCCTACCGGCCTCGCCAGGCATAGCCATAGGGTCGGCCTTCATGTTCCTCGACGACGAGGAGCCGACCATCCCCAGGTACGCCGTCACCGAGTCCGAGCTGGACGCGGAGTGGGATCGGTTCGTCGTGGCCGTCGGCAAGGCCAAGGACGACGTCGAGGCGCTACGCGACCGGGCGGTCCGCGAGATGGGTCAGGAGCACGGCGCCATTTTCGACTCGCACCTGATCATGCTCGACGACCCGGACCTGCTGGAGTCCATCGAGGCCTCCCTGCGGTCGAGCCTCCTCAACATGGAGTGGATAGTCCACCAGTACGCCCAGGCCATAGTCAAGCGCCTGGAGGGCCTGGACGACCCCGTCCTGCAGGAGCGCACGGTAGACGTGCATGACATAACGAGGCGCATACTCAACCACCTGATGTTCCGCGAGCGCTTCTCGCTCGCCGACCTGAACTCCGACGTCGTCCTGGTCGCCCGAAACCTGCTACCCTCGGACATGATAGCGATGAACCGCTCCAAGGTCAGGGCCATCGTGATGGACGCCGGCGGCAAGACCAGCCACACGGCCATCCTCGCCAGGGCCTTCGAGATACCGGCGGTGCTCGGCCTCGGCGGCTCGGCTCGAGCCATCAGGAACGGCGACATCGTCGTCGTGGACGGCAACACCGGCGACGTCCGGGTGCAGCCGGACCCGCAGACTCTCGAGCGCTACGAGCGCATCCGAGCCAGGATGGCCGAGCGCGACGAGACGTTGAGCGGCCTGGCCTCGCTACCGGCCAAGACGCTCGACGGCAAGGAAGTGCTGATCAAGGCGAACATAGAGGTGCCGGAGGAGACCGATTCTGTGTTACGCCACGGAGCCCAGGGCATCGGCCTGTTCCGGTCGGAATTCCTGTTCCTGCAGCCCGGCCGGGCCCCGAGCGAGGAATCGCAGTACGTGGCCTACGGCCGGGTGATAGAGGCGATGGGAGACCGGCCGGTCACCATACGCACCCTCGACGTCGGCGGGGACAAGGTGGTCCCCGACCTGGCCATCGAGGAGGAAAAGAACCCCCTGCTCGGGTGGCGGGCCATCCGCTACTGCCTTTCGGATAAGGAACTGTTCCAGAGCCAGCTCCGGGCCATCCTGCGCGCCAGCGTATCGGGCGACGCGCGCATCATGTTCCCGATGATCTCGGGCCCGGTCGAGCTCGACTCTGCCCTGGCCCAGCTCGAGGCGGCCAAGGCCGAGTGCAGGCGACGGGGCCAGTCCTTCCGCGAGGACATACCGGTCGGCATCATGATCGAGGTGCCGAGCGCGGCGATGATAGCCGACATCCTGGCCCCGAAGGTGGATTTCTTCTCGATCGGCACGAACGACCTGATCCAGTACACGATAGCGGTCGACCGAGGCAACGAGCGGGTAGCCTACCTGTACGAGCCGTTCCATCCCGCCGTGATCCGTCTGGTCAAGAAGGTGATCGACGACGGCCACGCCGCCGGCATCCCGGTGTCGATGTGCGGCGAGATGGCCAGCGACCCCTTCGCGGCCGTCGTGCTGCTCGGCCTCGGCCTCGACGAGTTCTCGATGTCGGCCGTCTCGGTCCCCGACGTCAAGCGGACCATACGCTCGATCGGCTTCGCCGAGGCGCGGGCCGTCGCGGACGAGGTGCTCAAGCTGGGTTCCCACCGGGAGACGGAGGAGTACCTCGCGAAGCGGCTGGCCGACCGGGTGTCGCGGGAGGACTAGGGCGGGAGCCCCGGCCGAACCCTAGTCCAATCCGCCCGTTCCGGTGTATCCTTTACCGCACATGAACGAAGAAACGACCATCAGGCCCTCCCGCACGCGTTGGAGCGGCCTTCCCGTGGTAGCCATAGCCGGGCGCCCGAACGTCGGCAAGTCGACGCTGTTCAACCGACTCCTCCGCTCGAGGCGGGCCATCGTCGACCCGACGCCGGGCGTCACGCGCGACCCCATCGAGGGCGAGTGGCTGCCCGACGGCGCCGATATGCCGGTTACCCTCGTCGATACGGGCGGCCTCAAGCTCGACCGAGACGATATGGACGACCGCGTGGCCAAGAAGAGCTGGGAGCGCGTCGCCTCGGCCGACCTCGTCTTGTTCCTGCTCGACGCCGTCGATATCACTCCCGAGGACGAGGAGTTCGCGTCGATGCTCAGGCGCTACGCCGGCAAGACGGTGCTCGTCGTCAACAAGGCGGACAGCCCCGAGCGCGACGCGGCCGCCTGGGCCCACGCGTCGTGGGGCTACAAGGACATGGTCTTCATCTCCGCGGAGCACGGTCGCAATATCGACGAGCTCGCGGCGTTGATCGTCTCGAGGCTCGACTGGTCCGGCGCCAAGGCCGAGGACGAGGAGCACGACGACGTGCGCCTCGCCATCATGGGCAAGCCGAACGTCGGCAAGTCCACGTTGCTCAACAAGTTGCTCGGCGAGGAGCGTTCCATCGTCAGCGACATGCCCGGCACGACCCGCGATGTGGTCGAGGGCCGTTTCGAGTGGAACGGCAGGGCCTTCACCGTGCTCGACACCGCCGGCATGCGGCGCAAGGCCAAGGTGACGGAGGCCGTCGAGTACTACTCGGTCAACCGCGCGGTGAAGACCCTGGACCGGGCTGACGTCGTCGTGCTGATGATAGACGCCTCCGAGGGCTTGTCGGACCAGGATAAGAAGATAGTGAAGCTGGCCACCGACAAGGGCCGGGCCGTCCTGTTCGCCCTCAATAAGTGGGATGAGATGCCTAAGATCAAGAACGCCTTCGAGGCCGCCCGCGACAAACTGCAGTATTTCTTCGCGCAGATGGCCTACGCGCCGGTGCTACCCCTGTCGGCCAAGCGCGGCGAGGGCGTCGACAAGCTGCTCAAGACGGCCGTCGAGCTGTTCGACCAGCTCAATACGCGCGTCGAGACGTCGAGGCTCAACAAGGCCGTGCGCGAGTGGGTGGAGTCCACGCCTCCGCCCGCTCACCCGCGCGCCCGCTTCAAGCTGCGTTACGCGGTACAGACCGGAGTCAACCCGGTCTCGTTCGCCATCTTCGCCACGAAGCCGGAGATAGTCGGCGACTCGTACCGATCGTACTTGAAGAACCGTATTCGCTCCGACCTCGGCTTCAAGAACGTGCCGATAGAGCTCGAGCTCCGGGCGTCACGCAAGCGCTTCGAGGACCTGGAGAAGGACTAGGCCGTGAGCGGGCCGTACCGTACGGGCGACGTCGAACGGCTCCTCGGGCTCGGGGAGCACGTGCTCCGCTACTGGGAGCGCGAGCTGCCCATACTGTCGCCGTCCCGCTCGCCGTTCGGCCGGCGCGAATGGTCCGAGGCCGACATAGCGCTGCTCCTACGGGTCAGGCATCTGGTCAAGGTCCGGGGGCTTGGGCTCTCGGCGACGATGGACGCCTTGATAGCCGAGCGCTCCGGCGACGGAGCCGGAGCCGCTGCGGCCCTGTCCGAGGCCCGGGCCGCCCTCGTCTCGGCGTATTTCGATTCGCGGTCGCTCGCCGAGCGGCTGGCGACTATACGGCATAGCTCGAAACACGAATAATCTGGAGGTAATCCGTGCCGGCACTGAACACCAAGGCCTTATGCGACTTCATCGACGCGTCGCCGACGCCGTATCACGCCGTCGACTCGGCGGCAGCCATGCTCAACGCCGTCGGGGCCGTCCGCCTCGACGAGCGCGACGCGTGGAGCCTCGAAGTGGGGCGAGCCTACTACGTTTCGCGGGATGGGGCGTCGCTGATAGCCTTCAGGGTTGGGCGCACCGCTCCGTCCGAGTCCGGCTTCGCCCTGGCCGGCGCCCACGCCGACGCCCCGGGCCTGCGAGCCCGCATCGAGAAGTCGGTGGCCGCGAAGGGCATGGATCGAGTCGCCGTCGAGGCCTACGGCGGACCGATACACGCTACTTGGCTCGATAGGCCGCTGTCGCTGGCCGGTCGCGTGGCCGTCCGGACGCCGGACGGCATCCACCGCCGCCTGGTGAACTTCGCGAGGCCTGTCGCCGTGATTCCCAATCTGGCCATCCACTTCAACCGCGAGATGAACAAGGGCGTCGAGTACCCGATGAACCAGGCGCTGTTACCGCTCGTATCGGCCGCCGGACCTCAACCGGCCGGGGCCGACGGCCAGGCTCAGGTCGGCTCATGGGTCCTACGCGCCGTGGCGGCCGAGCTCGGCGTCGAGCCGGACGCCATAGTCTCCGCCGAGCTGACCTTCGTCGACGCGGCCGCCTCGGCGGCTATCGGCGCCGACTCTGAGATCGTATCGGCGCCGCGTATCGATAATCTCGAGGGCTGCCACGCGGTGCTGTCCGCCTTCGTATCCGCCCCGACTGGCGGGCACGGTCAGATCGCGGCCCTCTTCGATAACGAGGAGATAGGCTCGGCCACGCCGCGCGGCGCCGATTCGTCGTTCCTGCGGGATATTATCGAGCGCATCGTGGCGCTGACCGACGATTCCGGCCCCGAGGCCGCCCATAGGGCGCTCGCCAGGTCGTTCAGCGTGTCGGTCGACGGCGCGCAGGCCTGGCATCCCGCCTACGCCGATCGTTTCGACGAGGATTTCGCGCCCGTATTGAACGGCGGCCCGGCCATAAAGGCCAACGCCAACGTCCGCTACGCCACCGACGCGATCGGCGAAGCCGCCTTCAGGGCTTGCTGCGAGGCCGCGGGCGTCCCGTGCCAGCGTTTCAGGATGCGCGCCGACCTATCGCCTGGGACGACGATAGGACCTATCAGCTCGGCCCTGCTCGGCGTACGCACCGTCGACGTCGGCGTGCCGATGCTCGCGATGCACTCGGCCCGCGAGACGGCCGGCGCCTACGACCACGACCATATGATAGCCGCCCTCGGCCGTTTCTACGCAATCGGGCCTTCGATCGCGGATTGCTAGGTCCGTTCGACGAGGCGCTACACAAGGGCCGCCCGATCGGGCGGCCCTTGTGTCATCCAGGCGACCGTATCGCTGACGAACGAATACTATTCGGTTCCGAAGATCGGATACTCCTTGCCGTCGATCCAGACGCCATCCCGTAGCTCGTTCGCTATCGCCGGTATGACCAGGGTCATGCCTGGCAGGATCAGGTCGGGGTTGGCCGGATCGGGCAGAGAGCGCTTATTGGCCTCGTAGAGCACGGGCCACTTGTACGGGTCGTTGTAGACGAAGGGTAGGCCGGCTATACGCCACAGGCAGTCCGCGCGCCTGGAGAGCTCGCGTACCACGAAGTAGGCGGGTAGGGCTTCCTCGTCGGTAATGCCCGCCAGGTAGGCGTCTACGGTATACGCATGGACGAGAGCCTCGGCGTAGGCTTCGGCCTGGAAGGCGGCGCGGGCGGCGGCGAGCTCGGTCGTGGCGCCGGCGTAATCCGCTGCGAAGCGCAGCTCGGCGCGGACGCCGGTCGCCCAGTCGTAGCGCGCCTGGGCCGATTCGATCGCGGTCTTGGCCTTGCGCATCGCCAGGATCATGGCGACGTACTCGTCGGATAGCCTGGCATTCTCCTGGGCCAGCGCCGCCAGCTCGGCGGCCTCGTCGTACTCGCCCTCGTCGAAGGCGGCGCGGGCCGCAGCCTCGAGCTCGACGCTCTTGCGGTAGTAGGAGTTATCGGCCAGGCTCTGGGCCTGGACCGAGGCCGCCATCATGGCGAGGGCTATGAAGCTGATGACGAATCTCTTCATGTCGTTACTCCTCCTCGCCTGCTGTAGACGTGCCATCGGCGCTCGCGGCCTCATCCGTCGCCTGACTCTCGGCTTGCGCCGCGGGTTCGACGCCGAGCTGTTCGTCGCACCGCTGGGCTACGGAGGCGCTGCGCTCGTTCTTCTCCCGGGCGGCCTGGATGGCCGCCTCGGCGGCCGCGCGCTTCTCTGCGGCCTTCTGGTATACGGCCTCGAACATGTACTCTGACTGCTCGTACAGCGGGGCCGCCGACTCGTTGTCGCCGGCCGAGGAGGCCGCGACGGCCGAGTCCCAGACGGCCTTGGCCTCGGCGTACTCGGACTTGACGGCGACCTGGGCCTTGATGGCCTCGGCGTCGAGCTTGTAGCGCTCGGCCGCCTCGCGCCGCTTACCCGCCGTCAGTTCCCAGCCCTTGGCAAGTACGAGCCTATAGCGCAGCAGCGCCTCCTCGGCGGCGTCTCGGGCGGCCTCGCCGTCGGTCGCCAGGAGCGAGTCGATAGCGGCCAGCTTCTGCCCGGCTAGCTCGTAGTTGCCCGGGTCCATCGGGCCGTACTCGAGCTCGTCGACGGTCGACTTGACCGACAGCGCGGTCGAACGCTTCTCGGCGGCGTCGTAGGCGAGTATGGCGGCGCGGTACGCGGCGATGGCCGCCTTCGCGTCGCCCGCGGCGAGCGCGGCGTCGGCGTCGGCGTTCGCGGCGTCGGCCGCGGCCAGGGCCTCGGGCGACAGCGTCTCGGCGTCGGCCCACAGGGCGCGGTCGCGGGCCGCCAGGGCGTCGGCCTTGCGGCCCTCGGCGACCTTGAGGCCGCCCTCGGCCACGAGCCTTGCGAATAGCGGCTCGGCGGCCTCGAGCTCCGCCTTGGCCGCCGGCCTGTCGTCGGCGTCGAGCGCCGTCTTGCCGGCCACGTAGCGGGCCTCGGCGTCTGCGTATTCGGACGGCATCACGTCCTTGAGCCCTAGCTCGAAGGCGTCCTTCCTGAGCGCTACGACGCGCGCGTGGAGAGCCGCTAGCTCCTCGAGCGATATCTCGGGTTCCTTGGCCGGCTCTGGAACCGGCTCGACGATTTGCGGTTCAGGCTCCGGCGTAGCGGGCGGTTTCGAGGCGCAAGCCCCGAGCAGCAGCGCCGCGGCAAGGCCGATGAGCGGTAGCGAACGTATTTTCATTGGTACCTCCATTATGCGGACGGGATGTCGGCGATCGACTGAGAACGGTACGGATCGTATCGCCTTGCGATGGATGGTCAAGACTCTATGGTAGTATAACAGTAGCACGTCTGGGGTTTTAGGGCAAACCATATAAGCCCCAATCAAATAAAAGGCCGCCCCTCGGGGCGGCCGGATACGGCGATTCACGGCTCGAAGCGTGCTTACGCCTTCTTGATCGCTATCTTCCAAGTATCGTCGCCCGCCTCCACGTCGACCATGCCCGGCGTCTCCTCCCAGCGCAGCGCGACGGCGAGGGTCTCGCCGGAGACGAAGTCGCCGAAGGCCTCGAACGAGCGCCTGAGCGCCTCGCTGCCGTGGACGGACAGCTCGATGCGGTCGGTGACCGACAAACCGGAGTCCTTCCTGAGCGTCTGGACGCCGCGGACGAGGTCGCGGGCGTTGCCCTCGTCGAGCAGGGCCTGGGTGATCTCGGCATCGAGGGCGACCGTCAACGTACCCTCGTTGACGACGCGTAGGCTGGCCTTCTCGACGCGGCGTACGTCGACCTTGTCGCGCGTCAGCTCGACCTGCCTGCCGGCTATGTCGACGACGAGCGACGACCCGGCCAGGAGGCTGGCGATCTGCCTGGGCTCGAGCCGCTCGACCAGGGCGGCTCCTTCCTTCATGTCCTTGCCGAGCTCCTTGCCGAGCGCCCGGAAGTTGGCCTTGGCCTGGTACTCGACCAGCTCCTCCTCGTCCTCGCGGAAGACGACCTCCTTGACGTTGAGCTCGTCGCGGACGATGTCCTCCATCTCGAGGAGCACCGCCCGCTCGCGGGCGTCCTTGGTGACGAGGTGCACCGCCGCGAGCGGCTGCCGTATTTTGAGGTTGTGCTGGTAGCGCAGGGATCGGCCCATCGTCACGGCCTTGCGCACCGCGGCCATCTTCCACTCGAGGTCCTCGTCGCGGTAGCGATCGTCGTACTCGGGGTAGGGGGCCAGGTGGATGCTTTCCGGCTCGCCTTCGCGGCGCAGGTTGCGCCACATAGTCTCGGTGATGAAGGGCGTGAACGGCGCCATGCACAGGGCCAGACGCTTGAGCGCGCGGTACAGGGTCGAGTAGGCCTCGACCTTGTCGCCGTCGTTCTCGGAGCGCCAGAAGCGGCGGCGCGAGCGGCGGATGTACCAGTTGTTCAGGGCGTCGATGAAGTCGAGCATCGGCGCGATGGCGGCCTGCATGGTGTAGGCCTCGAGCCCGGCCCCGACGTCGCGCACCATCGTCTCGCACTTGGATAGGATCCAGCGGTCCATCGGGTTCGCGGCCGCGATCGGCGCCTCGCCTGGCTCGATGCCGTCGATGTTCGCGTAGGTGACGAAGAAGCCGTAGGCGCTCCATAGCGGTAGGAGTATGCTCTTGACCACGTCGCGGACGCCGTCGTCGGTGAAGCACAGGTCGTCGGCCTTGAGCACTGGCGAGGCCATCAGGTAGAGCCTGAGCGCGTCCGCTCCGAACTTGTCGATAGCTTCCATCGGGTCGGTGTAGTTGCGCTGGCTCTTGGACATCTTCTTGCCGTCGGCCGCGAGCACCATGCCGGAGACGATGCAGTTCTGGTAGGCCGGGCGGTCGAACAGGGCGGCCGCGAGCACGGTCAGGGAGTAGAACCAGCCGCGCGTCTGGTCGAGGCTCTCGGAGATGAAGTCTGCCGGGAAGTGGCTCTCGAAATGTTCCTTATTCTCGAAGGGGTAGTGGACCTGCGCGTAGGGCATCGAGCCGGACTCGAACCAGCAGTCGAGCACGTCGGGGATACGGCTCATCGTCGCCCCGCAGGAGCAGGGCATGGTCACCTCGTCGACGAAGTGCTTGTGCAGGTCACTCAGCCTGACGCCGGAACGTTTCTCCAGCTCGTCGCGCGAGCCGATACAGATGGTCTTGCCGCAGTCGGGGCATTTCCAGATCGGTAAGGGGTTGCCCCAGTAGCGGCTGCGCGATATGGCCCAGTCGCGGGCGCCGTCGAGCCACTTGCCGAAGCGGCCGTTCTTGATATGCTCCGGCTCCCAGTGGATCTGCTGGTTCGTCGCTACGAATTTTGGCTTTATCGGGTCTATCTTGACGAACCAGCTCGACACCGCGCGGTAGATGAGCGGATGGTCGCAACGCCAGCAGTGCGGGTAGGCGTGCAGGATCTGGTCGCGCTTGGCCAGCTTGCCCTCGGCTTTGAGCCGCTCCATGATGTCCTTGTCGCAGTCCTTGACGAAGCGCCCGGCGTAGTCCGATACCTCCGGCGTGAACTTGCACTCGGCGTCAATGGGGCAGACCGTCGGCACGCCGGTGCCCTTGAGCACCGCATGATCCTCCTCGCCGAAGCCTGGCGCGGTATGCACGATGCCGGTGCCGTCCTCGGTGGTTACGTGGCCGCCGGTCCAGGTGCGGAAGGCCTTCTGGGCCGCGAGTTCGGCGAAGTAGGGGAACAGCGGCTCGTAGCGTATGCCGACCAGCTCGGAGCCCTTTTTGCGCCAGAGTATCTCGGGCTGCTGGCCTTCCTTGTAATACGCGCCGAGGCGGCTCTCGGCGAGCAGGTAGCGCTCGGCGCCGTCCCGGACGAGCACGTAGTCGATGTCCGGGCCGAGGCAGAGCGCCAGGTTCGACGGCAGGGTCCATGGAGTCGTCGTCCACGCGAGGAGGTAGGTAGAGCCGTCGGCGAGCCCTTCGAGCCCGGCCGGCGCCTCGAGGACCTTGAACTTGATCGTGATGGCGGGGTCGTGCACGTCCTTGTAACCGCCGAGCGCCAGCTCGTGGTTCGACAGCACCGTCGAGCAACGGGGGCAGTACGGTAGGATATAGTGACCCTCGTAGACGAGGCCCTGGTCCCAGAGATTCTTGACGACCCACCAGATCGATTCCATATAGTCGGGATCCATCGTCTTATAATCGTTGTCGAAGTCGACCCATCGTCCGGCGCGGGTCATGATGGTGCGCCATTCCTTGACGTAGCGCTGTACCGAGGCTCGGCAGGCTTCATTGAAGTTGGCCACGCCGAAGCGCTCGATGTCGGTCTTGGAGTCGAGGCCGAGCTCCTTCTCAATGAGGTTCTCGACCGGCAGACCGTGGCAGTCCCAGCCGAAGCGGCGCTCGACCTTGAAGCCTTTCATCGTCTTGTAGCGGGGGATGACATCCTTGATCGTGCCCGGAACGAAATGGCCGAAGTGGGGGAGGCCGGTGGCGAAGGGCGGGCCGTCATAGAATACGTATTCGGGAGAGCCATCCCGCTCGGAGATGGACCGCTTGAAGACGTCGCGATCGTTCCAGAACGCGAGGACGGACTCCTCCATCGACGGGAAACTGGCTTTCGGATCTACAGGCTCGTACATTGATGCTCCTCCGGGACGATGTGACTGCCGATTATGCCATAAAGCGGCGCGTCAGTTCCAGCGGTACGACACCAGTCGCGCCCTAGTCAAACTCTATCGATATGAATATAGTCATTTCAGCGATTGCGTGAAAATAGTATTGCCAAGTGTTATATTTCTATATGCATCGTCGCGTCGCGGAGCCGCCTTGACCTATCCTTGTACGGTCAAGGCGGTACTTTTTAGCGGCGGCGGTATCGTGGAGAGCGTATGAAAAACGATGGAGCCTTCGTATCGTCGGAATGCCGAGCGCTTCCGGCCCTCATCCTATGCATGACGTGTATGCTCGTCGCGCTGACCGCCGTATCCTGCGGTCGATCGAAGCCGGTGGCGGCCGCTGGGGCCGTGGCTTCATCATCCTCGGCCGATACGGCCACCGAGGATGCCGCGGCGGCGGAAGCGGCGGAGGCCGCGGCGATAGCGGCCGCGGAGGCGGCAAAGGCCGCGGCCTTGGAAGCGTCGGAGACGGCAGCCGTCGGGCAGGCGGAGGCCGCGCGGATCGCGGCGATAGCCGTGCCAGCGCCTGTAGTCTCCGGTCCGGCCGAGGGCGTTTACGCGGTGGCCGTGACGGTGTCCGCGTCCGTGGCGCTACCCGAGGCCAGGCTCGTCTACACGCTCGACGGATCGACCCCGAGCGGCCGGAACGGTACGCCCTATACGAAGCCGCTCGAGATAGCGAAGAGCGCGACCGTACGCTTCGCGGCCTATGTGCCAGGGGGCAATACCTCGAGCATCGTATCGCTCGAGTACGCGATAGGCGAGGTCTGCGCCGCTCCCGGAGGCAGGGGCGATGGACGTCGCGGCGCCCCGTTCGGAAGCGTCTCCGAGGCCGTTACCAAGGCCAGGTCGCTCGGCATAGGGCTCGTCAAGCTGGCCGCTGGAGCCTCGTTCATGGAGTCCGTGAGCCTTGACGCGCCCATAACCCTCTCCGGCGGCTGGGCGAAGGGCTTTTCTTCGCGCTCGGGCGGCTATGCCGTCGTTATCGGCCTCGAGTCGGACTCGTCGTCCAAGAAAGCTCCAGCCTACGCCATTCGGATCTCGGGAAAAGCGGCCGACGCGGGCGTACGGATCGAGCGCGTCGAGTTCCGCGGCGGAGCCGGCTCCTATTCGGCGGGCATTGTCGTCGACGGGGGCGCGGCGCCGGTCTTCAGCGACTGCAAGGCCTCGGGAGGCGACGGAAGCTATGGTTACGGCGCGGCCGTAGTCGGCGGGGCCGCCCCGCGCTTCGACTCGTGCCGCCTGTCGGGCGGCGACGGCGCCACCTCCTACGGCCTATCGGTCGACTCGGCCAAGGCGGTCGCGGCCGGATCGTTCCTGCTCGCCGGCTCGGGTGCCGTCGGTGGCTACGGCCTGTCAGCCACCGACGCCGTCATTCGCGTCGCCAGCTCGGTGCTGGCCGGCAGCCCTGCCAATGTCAGCTACGGCGCCGCGTTCTACAATTGCAGGGACTCGGCGCTCGAATCCAGTACCGTCGTCGGCGGCTCCGGCAAGGACTCGGCTGGCGTCTTCATCTCCGCCTCCGATCCCTCCATCGTCAACTGTATCATTGGCTCCTACGGGAGCGCCAAGTCCTACGGCATTTTCGATAACTATGGCTCGTCCGCCCCGTCGCGCCTCGAGTCCGTGGCCTTCATTGGCTGCTCGGGCGGCGTCTACTACGACGCCGACTCAAAACGCGCGTATACCGCCGTCGATGCGTCCGGAGTCCCCGTGGACGCCGACGGCAAGGCCCTGGCCAAGCCTAAGGCCGCGGGCTGCATCGTCGCGTCGTTCTCCCTGAGCGCCACGGATGGCTACGCGACGCCGGCCTCGGCCGCCATGCCCGCCGGCAAGGCCCTAACGGGCGACGCCGCCGTCGACATCGTCGGCAAGGCCCGGAGCGAACCCTGGACCATAGGAGCCTACGAGCTGTAGGCCGGCCGCGTTGGCGCGGCGGCGCCTTGTCGGTATAGTAGTGCCATGAAGACGAAAGAGACCAGGTCACGGGTCATGGACGATCCCGTCCTCGATAGGCTCTTCACGGAGGCGTATCGGGACGCCCTGGCGCGGGTAGGCGGCCTCGAGCAGGAGAAGCGCCTGGCCGACCACGTCGAAGCGTACGCCGAACTTTTCGAGCGTGATTTGGACGCCCGCGACCTATCCGACTCGGAGCGGCGCGAGATGGTAGCCGCCTTCAAGCGTCGCTTGGCTTCTGTTCGGGAGGAGCGAGACGCCCTTCGCAGACGTAGGCGCGGGCGGGCCTTGATCGGTGGCCTTATAGCGGCCTGCGTCCTGGCCACCGGAGGCCTCTACCTGGCCTCGGCCCAGCCGTTCAAGGCAGCGGCGGAGATCGAGCGCGAGCTCGGTCTATACTACGCCAAGGTCGACGCCGGGACCGGGGCCTACGCCAAACGCTACTTCGCGCTGCTCGCCAAGCATGGCTCCAAGCTAGGCTCGGTGAAGGCCGAGGACTACGGACGCTCCATGCGCGCGGAGCTGGACGAGCATTTCAACGAGTACCTCGACCGGGTAGTCGCGGGCGAGCTCCAGTACGCCGACGACGCCAAGGCCTGGGCCAAGCTCTTCCCCGATAAAGAGGAGCGCGAGGAACGCTATCGCGCCGTGGACAACGCCTTCCAGGCCGGCCTAGGCAAGGCCGTCGGCGCTACCTGGGACACCGTCAAGAAGGAGACCGGCTCCTTGTTCGAGGAGGCCGGCGAAGCGGTCAAGAAGCTCGTGGATACGGTCGAGCGATGATGGTATCGGCCCGCTACCGAAGTTGCCGGTTTTACCCGCTTCCTCTTTCTCGGCCGAGCTTTTCGGCGCGGGCCGAGCTCGGCGTAGCCCTAGGGCCTTCCTAGCGCACGGAAGACCTTGGCGAAGCGAACGCCGAAGACGTACCAAGGGACGAGCGAGGCCAACGAGCATACCAAGCCCAGGGTGCCAGCGGTCGAGGGGATGATCATGAAGATTGCCGCGAGCAGGCCCCAGGTCGCGGTAGCCTTGGTATAGACATCGCTCCTGTACATCAGGATCGATATGACGAACAGGGCTATTCCGTTGAGCACGTAGTACGCGTCGAACGCCGTCCCTTGCCAGCCCGCCAAGGACGCCTTGCCAGCCGCCTCGATCGCCAGCTTGGCGTCGCCTTCTGCCGCGAGGAAGTACTGCCGCGATAGGGCCATCAGCTCGAAGGTCTTGTTCGAGGAGATGTAGGCGGCTATTCCGATGAGCCCGATCATGATGCCGATCTGCAACATGCCCTTGTCCACGTCCTTGAGGCTATGGTAGAAGGCCAGGTAGATGACCGCTATCAAAACGTTGTTGATCAGGATGAAGAGATCCGCGTGGAACATCCCTAGCACGACGCTATCTCTGAACAGTTCGAACCAAGCTATCGTCGTAGCCGGGATCTTCGTAACGACGAAGACCAGTATCTGCACCGGAATAATTATCAACATGACGATCGTAGCGTAGAACGATACCCTATAAACGCTACGATACTCCCTGGCCCGATCTAAATCCATAGCGAAGCTTCCTCCCTAGTGCCGATTCCTCGTGTTGGTCTTGATGAACGTCCCGTTATCTAGCTCCTCGTACGCGAGCCGTAGCTCTTCCCTGGTGTTCATGACTATCGGGCCCCTCCACGCGATGGGTTCGCGGAGCGGCGCACCGGAAACGTACAGGTACTTGAGCCCGGCCGCCCCGCTCTTGATCGCAATATCCCGCCCGTCCTCGAAGAGGATGAGCGAACGGTTCCCTATCTCGAGCCCACCCGAGCCGCCGCTCGCCCCCGAGCCCACGATGGAGCCCGAGCCCTCGATGGAGCCCGAGCCCTCGTACACGTAGATAAGGACGGTACTCCCGAGTGTCGTCCGATGCGCATACTCGACATTCTCCGGAAGGCGTACATCGTAGTATTCCGGTAAGTTGACGACATCGACGATTGGCCCGGTCGTGCCGTCGATAGCGCCGGCGATAATCTTGACGACCACGCCGTTAGGAGTCGTTACCTTCGGGATATCCTCGCCGCGTATGCCCCTGTACCTCGGCTCTTTCATCTTATCGCTCGCCGGCAAGTTAGCCCATAGCTGGAAGCCGTGCATCGAGCCATCGCCGTCACCGCGCGGCATCTCCTGATGGAAGATGCCGCTCCCCGCGGTCATCCATTGGACATCGCCTGGCCCGATCACGCCCTTATTGCCGATACTGTCCTCGTGCTCCACGGTGCCCTTGAGCACGTACGTTATCGTCTCTATGCCCCTATGCGGGTGCCACGGAAACCCCCTGCTATAGTCCCTCGGATCGTCCGAGCGGAAATCGTCGAGCAAGAGGAACGGATCACACTCCTCAGGATCGCCCAGCCCGACGGCTCTATAGAGGCGTACTCCCGCGCCCTCGACGACCGCCTTGGCCCCTCGAATTAAGCGAACTGCCCGATAGTCATGCATGATGTACCTCACTCCTCAACGAAGCCGTATAAGCATCCTCGCCACCCGCCCCGAAAGTATGCGGCGAGCGCTACCGCGCACGACCGCTTCAATTTCAGGCGGCTTTCGCTGCGAGTACGCGATCCGGCGCCGCCGGAGCGCGAGCTCGTCAGCGATCGCTTATTTTTCCGTCAAGCTGAACACCCCGTCCCAGTCGGACGCCGGAGGCTTCAGGGTGAAGACTTCGCACTTCTTTATATACGACTTCGTCGGACCGTCGTCCGGGCGCTCGGCGGCCAGGGCCGACAGCAACCTCGCGGCCTTCTTCCAGTCTCGCCCGTCGAAGGTTTTGTGCGCTTCCTCGAAGCGGGCCAGGAAGTCGAGCGTCCCTTCGTCCGTATCGGCCTTGAGGCCGACCAGCTCCCAGAGCTGGACCGGCGTATTGATGCCGACCACCCTGACCCGATCGAGGCGCCTGGCCAGGAACTCCTCTCCGGCCTCCTGGTAGGTCGCGTCTGACATCAGTATCCAGCTGCCGTACTGCTTATTGACGCCCTCGAGCCTGGCGGCGAGGTTCACCGCGTTGCCCATGATAGTGTAGTCCATCTTGCGCTCGGTGCCCATGTTGCCGACGACCATGTCGCCGGTGTTCAGCCCGATGCGGGTCAGGAGCGGGTTGGGCGTCATGCCGTCGGCGAGCAGGCGCTCGTTCAGCTCCGCTTCCTTGCGCTTCATCAGCACCGCGGAACGGCAGGCGAGCCTGGCGTGTTCCTGGTAGCCGAGCGGGGCGCCGAAGAACGAGATGATCGCGTCGCCCTCGTACTTGTCTATAGTGCCCCGGTTCTCGAGGATGATGTCGCTCATGCCGGACAGGTAGATATTGAGCAGCTTGACGAGCTGCTCGGCGTCCAAGGCCTCGGAAATGGTCGAGAAGCCGCGGATGTCGGTGAACATCGCGGTAATCCATTTTTTCTGGCCGCCGAGCTTGAGCATCGACGGGTCGGAGATGATCTCGTTGATCACGTCGCCGGACAGGTAGGTGCTGAAAGCCTTGCGTAGGAAGCTTTTCTCCCGCTCGGAAAGGAGGAACGATAGCAGGGAGTAGGCGATGAACGACACCAGGGTGGCTAGGAGTGGCGACAGGACGGCGACGTAGACGCCCGTAAAATGGAATACGGCGTAGTCGGCCAGGGCGACGGCGACCGTCATGCCCAAGCCGACCAGCAGCTGCGCCCGTGTGCCGAGCCTGCCGATAACCAGCAATACCGCGGCCGCGAGGGCGAGCGATAATAGCGACGATATCCACAGCGGCGCCTCCCGTAGGAAGTCGCGCTGCAGTATCGTGTTGGCGACCGCGGCATGCGTCCCGACGTTCTCGTATTCCGAGTCGAAGGGATTGACGCCGAAATCGGTCGAGCCGGTACTGGTCCAGCCGACGATGCAGAACGCGCCTTCGAGCTTGCCGCGCAGGTGCTCGTCGTAGCGCAGGTGCCTGGCGTAGGATTCCGAGGCCCGGTTCCAGAGGAGGGAGAAGTCGTCGCGCATCTGATCGTACAGCTCCGCGTAGGCCGGGTCGTCGGCGTCCCGGGCCGCGTCGTACAGGGCGGGGACGCTGTCGCCGTAGTCCATACCGACGAACTCCCCGACCGTCAGCCAGTATTCCCGCCTGGAGGCCAGCCAGGCCTCGCGGTCCTCGGCCGACCCGCTGTCGAGTGCGGTCTCGCGGTAGGCTTCGCTCTCGTCCCAGGCCGCCAGGCACGCGTCGACCGGCGCATAGCCCGGCCCGAGGGTCCAGCCCTGGTTGGCCCTGAGCAGCCTGACGGCGTCGGCGAACGCCCCGGCTTCATCGCGGTAGGTCAGCAGGTCGTGGAACGCGATGTGGTCGAAGCTGTCGATATACGTCTTCTTGGGCCAGCGGATCAGCATCGTGCCGTCCATGGCCAGCGGGATGCGTACGTCGCGTACGCCGTCCGGGTACTTCGCGCCGATCAGCCGCAGCTCGCGCCGGCCGTAGACGAGGCCGGGCTTACCGAGCCTGTCGAGGAGGGGCGCCAGGGACAGCTGTAGGTAGGGCTTGCCGTCGTGGAAGTCGACCAGCTTGATGCGCCTACGCACGCCGTCCGAGTCGATATCGACGTTCGTGAAGCCCGCGCCCTTGGATAAGCCGCTGATCTCGGGAATGGGGACGAGGAAGCCTGCGCTCTCCTTCGGCATCGGGCGTTCGAGGGACAGCCCGGCGTAGGCGAAGCGGTCCTCGACCAGCTCCATCCGGCTCATGAACGACTCGTTCGGGCGGGTTTTCTGGATATTGAGCGTCGTGTAGGCGTTGCCGAATAGGCGCATCGCCTGGCCAAGGTACGCGTCGTTCTCGATCGCTACCAGGTTGGTCTTGCTGTAGAGGTATTCCCTGGTCTCGTCGATATACTCGACCAGCGAGCCGCCGTATACACCTGCGTCGGCCAGCGGAATGCGCTTATTGGCCAGCGACTGGAATACCTCGGCCATGTTCGAGCCTATCTCTTCGAATGCCGTATCGAATTCGGTTCTGAGGCCGCCTCGCAGGTAGCTGTCGTCCACCGTCATGGGGCTCTTCTCGAGGTACTCTATATCGAAGACGACGTAGTCGGCCCCAAGTTCGGCCAGCGCCTCGAGTCCGTGGGCGAGCAGTCCCCTGGGCCAGGGGTAGGTGCCGATCTTGTCTATCGAGGCGTCCTCTATGTCGAGTAGCACGATGGCCCCGTCTTCGGCTACGGCCGGCTTAAGCCGCAGGAAGAGGTCATAGGCTCCATGCTCGAGGTCTCGCCACGCCGGCACCAGGTAGAGCAGGGAGAACGCGATGCCTATGGCGATCGGTACGACTATAAGCCTGCGCGATACTTTTCGTTTGGGCATCGGAGCCTCCATGCTGATAAACTTTTGTTACCGTAGTATACTACGCATATTCCCGTTTAAAGGTGGCATATGAAAAGAGTATGTGCATCCCTTATCCTGGCGTCGCTATGCGTCGTCGCCGCCATCGGGCAGTCGAACGACTTCGTCGACGGCCTGATAGCGTCGGACTCGGTCAGCGTCGGCCAGGCGGCCTACCTCGTGCTGGTCGCCTCGGACAACCTCGGCGAGGACGCCGATGCCGCCCGCGCCTTCGAGCTCCTCGGCACCTTCGGCTGGGCTCCGACGGGCGCTTCCGCCGACGTGCCCATTCTACTCAAGGACTATGCGTATCTCTTGATGAGCGCTTTCGGCCTTCGGGGCGGCCTCATGTACGCGTTGTTCCCCGGGCCTCGCTATGCCTATAGGCAGCTCGTCTCGAGCTTCGTCATCCAGGGCCGTTCCGACCCTGATATGGCCGTCTCCGGCCCGGTCGCCGTCAGGATGCTCGGCCGCGTGTTCGACGTGAAGGGAATAGCCGAATGAACCGCCTGAGATCAAGCCGCACGGCCCCTAGGGCCCTCGCCTGTCTCGCCCTCGTCGCGGTCTTATGCGCCGGCAACGCCTTCGCCCTCGATTTCGGCCTTACCCTATCCAACGACTCCGAGCTGTCCGGCGGCGGCGGCCTATCGCTGTCGCAGAGCGACTCCGCCGTGTTATGGCTGTCGCTACCGATAGGCGCCTCCTCGTCCATCTACGCGTCCGCCGTCTACGAGTTCTCGGGCGACTTCACCTACCTGCCCTCGTACTCGGACCGCGTCCGCTGGTATTCGATCACCGCCGGACGCGTCGAGTGGGAAGGCTTCGTCGGCCTGAGCGAGTCGATGGGCCTCGGCTGGTCGGTCGGCCGTATACCGCTCCAGGACTATTCGGGCCGCGTCCTGAATGGCCTCCTGGACGGGGCCGTCGTCCGCCTGTCGGCAGGGCAGGCGATCGTGAGCGCGGCCGTGGCCTATACCGGGCTGACTTTCAAGGACGACGCGATGATCCTGATAGACGCCGACGACGAGAGCGCATGGTCGGACGACGAGGTGGCCTTCGCCCCGCGCCGCCTGCTCGCCTCACTCGGCCTGCGCCTGGTCGAGCTCGTACCGTTCCACGACCTCGGCCTCGACGGCTGGGCCCAGTTCGACCTGGCAGCCGCCGGCGGGACCGCTACCCATACGCAATACGCCGAGCCCTTCATCGAGGGCCGCGTCGCGCGGTCGATACGCTGGCGGCTCTGGGGCGCGGCCGAATTCGGTCAAGATCCCGGCTTCTTCTACGGCATGGCAGCGGGTGGGCGGATCAGGCTGTCGGCGCCGGAGCTGGCCGGGCTGCGCGTCACGGCTTCCTGCGCCTGGGCCGGCGGGGACTACGACGGCGACGGGGCGATGCGGGCCTTCAAGCCGATTACGACCGGTTCGCTATCGTCTGTCGCCGGGACGATGTTCTCCGACGCGCTCGGCGCGTCGCTCGACGCGTCCTTCGTCCCCTTGCGCGGCTTGACTATCGGTGCCGGATGCGGAGCCAATTTCAGGCCGAATGGTGACGACTCGTATCTCGGTTTCGAGCTGACCGGACGCGTCGAATATAAGCCCGCCAGCGATGTGACGCTCGGGATAGAAGGCGGGTGCTTCGCCCCGAACGCTACGGCCGATCCGGACGCCTCGCTCGAGTGGATGGCGGCCGCCTCGGCGACCCTGCGGTTATGACGAACCAGCCGCGCCAGCGGCGGAAGGATGTGAGACCATGATGAAACGATGCATAGTGACTGCGGCGATGCTGGTCGTCGTCGCCTCGGCGGCCATGGCCGCGACCCTGAGCGCCACCGTCGTCGAGATAGCCGGCAAGGTCGAGTACCAGGTGCCAGGCAAGGACTGGAAGCCGGCCAAGGTCGGTGACGCCCTGCCCAAGGGGACGATCGTGTCGACCGGCTTCAAGAGCACCGTCCTTCTCAAGGTGGGTACGTCGACCGTCACCGTAAAGCCGATCACGAGGCTGTCCCTCGAGGAGATCCTGCAGACCGAGTCCGGTACCCAGACGCAGCTGTTCCTGTTGGCGGGCAGGGTCAAGGCAGAGGTGACGCCCCAGGCCAGTTCGGCCGTGGAGTTCCAGGTCAAGAGCCCGACCGCCACGGCCTCCGTGCGCGGTACCGGCTTCGAGTTCGACGGCACGAACCTGCTCGTAGCGCACGGTTCGGTGCAATTGCGTACGCCTCACGGCATGACGCGCTACGTGCGTAGCGGCGAGTTCAGCTATGTCGCCACGAACGGCTCGGTAACCTCGCCCGCGGCCGTGAGCGCCGAAGGCGGCCTCGAGCGCATCGACGAGCTGATCGACCAGGCCGACTCCGACTCCAGGGTCGACGTCCAGCTGAGCGGCGCCATTGACATGACGCCGCCGACGGCTACCGTGGTCATTACGATACTGTAGCCTACCTGGAATACGCCGAAGGCCCGCGACCTGTCGCGGGCCTTTTCGTTTATACGGAGGCGTCCGGTCGCTAGAACGCCAGGCTCAGCGAGGCGCCTAAACCGGCGTATCGCCGCTCGGCGAGCGTGGCGAAGCTTCCGGACGCATAGCTCGCCCAAGCGGTCAGCGAGGCGTCCTGGGCGATGTCGACGACCGCGTAGGCCGTCACGCTGGCGATGGCGTTGCCAAGGTCGGCAATGGCGTAGGCGCCGATCGACGCGAAGTCGCCCGCGCTCAGGTTTACCGTCGCGTAGGCATAGTGGCCTCCCGGGTACGACTCGCCGGCCGCGAGCGCCGTCAGGGACTCGGCTTCGCTGGCGGCCCCGCCTTCACGGTACCGATACTCGGCGGAGAGGACGAGCCGGCCGCCTAGAGACCAGTCGAGACCGACCGTAGCCTCGAACCCGGCCTCGGCCGGCTCCAGGAAAGCCGAGGCCGGGGCGGTATATGCCGCCTCGAACCATAGGCCGACGACCAGGTCGGTCTTGAGGCTGATGGCCGCCGTCAGCGTACCGTCGCCGCCGTCCCAGGCGGCCTGAAGCCCTAGGTCCGAGCCGAGGGTGTAGCCGTAGAGCCTGGCCCCGTAGCGTCCGTCGGTGGGCGAGGCGCTCGGTACGGCGACCGCCTCGAGGCCGCCGAGGGCGCCTAAGGGCGCCGCGAGCCGAATTGCGTCGATGCCGGAGCGCTCCGGCTCGAGGCCGACGACGGCCGTCTCGGCGAAGAGGTCGGCCGGGCTCCAGAGGAGCGCCGAACCCCAGTTCACCACCTGGCGGCCGAGAGTCGCTACGACCGGCCCAGGCGCCCAGCGCAGGTAGGCCCGGTCGAGGGTCAGGGCGACGGCCGCGTCCCCGGTACCGAGAGCGATCGCTCCGAAACGGTCTCCGGCGGCCAACACGGCGGCCGCGGCCGAGCCCGTCAGAGCGTCGACCCGTCCCGACACGCTCGCCCGTAGGCCCGGGCGCCTGGCGTCGAGGCTCAGCCTGAGCGAGGCGTCGGATCCGTAACGCAGTTCGTCGTCCGCCTCGCCAGAGCCCTCGGACCAGGCGCCGGCCGCCGCGAACGATGCCTCGCCGGACCAGGATGGCTTGTCCGGCGACGACGGCTTGTCCGGCGACGATGGCTCGTCCGGTGACGAGACCTGGCCGAATGCCGCTACCGAGAGCGGTCCGGTGCAGATCGCCGCGGCGAGGAGCGCCACGGCCAGTTCACTGCGTCGCCTCATCGCTCGAGCGCCGCCCTGGTGAACATGGCCTGGTCAAGCGCCGGGTTCAGCTCGAGCGACACCATCACCATCGTCGTGCTCGAGTCCTTGCGTAGCCGGTCGCGGAGCACGAGCTCCGTGGCGTACCAGCGCCCGGAGACGCGCTCGACCTTGACGGCTTCCATCGTCTTTAAGAGCCTGCCGGAACGGGCGTACATGTCCTCGGCGAGCACGACGAAGCGCTCGGCGTCGACCTTGAGCACCCGACGGTCGTACTTCGCGGCCTGGGTCCTGGCCTTGAGTTCCACGACGTAGGCACGACGGCCCCCGACCGACTCCTCGCCGGTCACGGAGGCGGCGTAGGCCTCGCTCAGTTCGTCGGACTCGAGCGCGTCCTCGTACGAGAAATCCGAGCCCATCATGCCTTCCTTGAGCAGATGGCCGGAGATGCGTACCGTATCCTGCTCCGAGGGAAAGTACATCCATAGATCCTTGCCAAGCTTGAGCATGCGGGTGCCGGCGTCCTCGGGGTTGGTAAATTCGACGAAGGCCTTATCGGCGCCCATCGCCCAGGCGCGCATCGACTTGACCCTGAGCTGGCTACCGACGCGTATCTCCATGCGCGCCTCGTACGCTATGCTCGAGAAGGCCTGGTTGTCGTCCACGCGCGCCAGTAGCTCGGCCGCGTCCGGGGCCTGGGCCTGGGCCGAGGCGGCCAGGGCCGACAGGGCCAGTGACGCGTAGATAGCCTTGATGGTACATCTCATGTTCCAGCTCCTTCTACGCCGACCTGATGGCGTCTATCGGGTTCATCCTGGCCGCGCTCCGCGAGGGCAGGTAGGCCACGGCCATCGAGACGGCCACGCCTATCAGGAAGATGGCCACGGTCCACGGTAGGCTGACGGTGAAGTAGACGACGTTGTCCATCGGCCAGCTGAAGGACGACATCGCCGAGGTCAAGTCCAGGCCGACCTTGCCCATGACGACGTTCATGGCAAGGCCCAGGGCTGAGCCGACGGCCGAGCCTACGAGGCCCATCAAGGTACCCTCCGCCAGGAACAGCGCGAGTACTTCGCGGTTCGGCATGCCCATGCTCTTGAGGAGCCCTATCTCCTTCTTCCGCTCGAGCACCACCATCATCATGATGTTCGTGATGATGAAGGCGCCGAGGAAGGCGACGATGACGTACATCCAGAAATAGACCGACTCTGCCATCAGGATGAAACGCGGGAAGTCGCCCATCGCCGTCCAGGACCGGACCGATAGGCCGCTCAGTCCCCGCTCGGCCAAGACTTTCTCCATCGTCCGGGCCGCCTTGTCGGCGTCGCGATAGTCCGGCAACATCGCCAGCACCTGCTGGGCGCCCGCTCCCATCGCCAGGAGCGAGCGGGCGTCATCGAGGCCTATCTGGAAGACAGCGTTGTCCAGGGTGTTCACCCGGGTGCGGAACACGCCGACGACCCTGAATTTCTTGAAGCCCATGCCGTAGTCGGAGCGCTCGGTCAGCACCTTGAGCGTGTCTCCGACGGCGAGGCCGAGGTCGCGCGCCAAGGCCTCGCCGAGTATCGTCTCGCCCGGGCCCTCGATGTAGCGGCCGCCTTCGAGCACGTTGCGGTCGAGCATCAGGAGGCCCTTCTCGGTTACCGGGTCGCCTGCCAGCCCGAGCGCGGCCTTGCTATTGGCGCCGGCGGACAGTATCACCCCGAAGCGTATCCGCTCGGCGAACTTGGCGCCCTCGAGGCCAGGTGCGCCCTCGAGCGCCCGTATGACGACGCTCGAATCCGGGATGGCCGCGTCGACCGGCGAGAAGCGCTCCCGTTCCCTATATTCTTCGGTCACGATATTCACGTGGCCGACTTCGTTCTTGGTGTAATTCTTGACGATCGACCCGAGGAAGCCGCCGACCATGCCTTGCATGAAGACGACGAGCAGGATGGCTATGGCGACGGACGACGCCGCGAGCGCCGTACGCCTGCGGTTCCTGCCCAGGTTCCGTAGCGCCATCGAAAGTAGTGTCATCGCGTCCTCCTTAGACGAAGCGCAGCGCGTCGGTAACTTCCAGCCTGGCGGCGCGCTTGGCCGGTATCCTCGCGGCCAGGAACGCCACGACCAGCCCGAACGCGAAGCCGACCGCCATGGTCGCCGGGTTCCACTCGCCGTAGAGCGTGCCGGTCAGCGGCAGGCCGCCCATGTCTATCGACCCGACTATCGCGCCTATCGACATGCCGACCTTGACGAAGTACCAATCCATCAGGGCGCCGATTAGCACGCCGCCGAGGCTGCCGACGGCGCCGACCAGCAGACCCTCGAGCGTGAAGAGCCTCCGTATGTCCTTGGGCGACATGCCATAGGCCCTGAGCACGCCGATCTCGCGGATCCTCGCGTAGACGCTCATCAGGATGGTGTTGACTATGCCGACTGCCGCTATGAGCAGCACGACGACGATGATCATGTACGAGAACTTGCTCTTCATCGCGCGCATGGCCAGGTAGTCCTTGGCCAGCTCGGTGATCGAGTCGACCCGCAGGACGGGGAGCGCGGCAGCGGCCTGCACGGCTATATCGTCGGCGTTGCCGAGGGTGGCGCTCAGACTGGCCGCTCTCGCGCTGGCCACGACCAGTTCGCTCGCGAAGCCGTCGGTGCCGAGCAGCGCGTCCGCGTCGCCGTAGGCCATGAATAGGCCGGAGTCGTTGATATAGGGCATCGGGGTGAAGACGACGCCGCCTACGCGGTACTCGTCGGCGTTCACGTTCTCGTAGACCGTCGAGGCTGAAACGACGAGGTAGTCGCCGACCTCGACTCCGAGCTCCTTGGCCAGGCCGGAGCCGATGACGACGTCCCCAGGCGCCTCGCGGCTCAGCCACGATCCCGAGACGACGGCCTCGGGCAGCCTGAACACGAGTGCGTCGAGCTCCGGGTCGACGGCCGTGGCGACGACCGGCAGCGAGTCCTCGTAGTTCGAGACGTTCGCCACGAAGCGGGCGCGGGGCGCGACCGCCGTGACTCGGCCGTCCGCGGCCATGATGGCCCGCATCGCCGCCTCGGGGTCGGGGACGCCGTAGTCCAGCGGCGTGCCGAGCTGGTTCGAGAGGTACTCCGGCGTGCGGACCTTCGCCACCGATTCCGTATAGTCTATCATATTGTCCAGGGTGATGCGGTCCATACCGACGAGCACCGAGTCCATCATGATGAACAGGCCGATACCGACCGCCATGACGACGCCGGTGATCACCGTACGGCGTTTGTGCCTGAGCACGTTGCGCGCCGCTATCTTCCAGAGCGTTCCCACGGCTACCTCCTCTCGTCGGCGACAAGTCGGCCGTCTCGGATGGTCACGACTCTGCGGGCGTGCTGCATGACGAGCTTGTCGTGGGTCGAGAAGACGAAGGTCGTCCCGCGCGAGGCGTTGATCGCCTTCATGAGGTTGACGATCTCCTCGGCGGTATGGCTGTCCAGGTTGGCGGTCGGTTCGTCGGCGAGCACCACGGACGGATCCTTGACCAGGGCGCGGGCTATAGCGACGCGCTGTTCCTGGCCCCCCGACAGCTCGCGCGGGAAGCGGTTCGCCTTGCCCTCGAGACCTACGGCCGCTAGCATCTCGAGCGCCTTGGCCCGCATGGCCGCCTTGTCGCGTCGCTTCTCTATCACGAGCGGCAGCTCGACGTTCTCGGCCACGGTGAGCACCGGTATCAGGTTGTACGACTGGAAGATGAAGCTGATGCGGTCCTTGCGGTAGTCGGATAGCGCCTGCTGCGTCGCGGAACCCAGGTCGGCCCCCTCGTAGACGACGCGTCCCGAGCTGGGCTTGTCCAGGCAACCGATGATGTTGAGCAACGTCGTCTTGCCTGATCCCGACGGGCCGACCACTGCCATAAACTCCCCCGGCTCGACCTCCATCGAGACGCCGTCGAGCGCGCGCACCTCGTTATCGCCCTTGCTGTAGACCTTGGTAGCGTACAATATCTTTCGCACATTTAGCGGTCATTGAAAAAGGCGTCCTCATCTGGTTTAGTTGAGTTACCACACACCAACGACCAAGGAGGACGCCATGAGCGAAGAACGCTCACAGGGAAGGATTATAAGCATCG
>JAKQKE010000174.1 GCA_029560805.1 Spirochaetota bacterium | reverse complement strand
CCGCCGCCGACGCAGACGGCGCGCCCGAAGCGCTCGATATGCGTCGGGTTCCCCAGCGGCCCGAGTATCGCCTCGATGGCCTGGCCCGGTTCGAGCTCGGCGAGCTTGTGCGTGCTGACGCCGACCGTCTGGAAGATCAGCGTGACGGTACCGCGCTGCGGGTCGGCGTCGGCTATGGTCAAGGGGACGCGCTCGCCCCACTCGGTATCGGTCTGGACGATCACGAACTGCCCGGCCTTGCGCTCGCGGGCTATGTTCGGGGCCTCCACCTCGATGCGGAATACCTCATCGGACAGGCGGGCCTTCGATACTATCTTGTTCACCCTTCCTCCTCTTCGCTACCGGAAACGCCACCATAATAGAGCATAGCGCTATCCTCGTCGAGCGTTTCACGTCTTGACGCCGGCCCATGCCCGCGTTTCGCCACATTGTATAACTATATTTGTATCGATATCAAGACTACGATACAACCAAACCGACGATTCGTCGCTCCGGCGCTTGGTTTATTAGGCAGCTCGTGATAGGTTCTTTCGCGTATCGACGATCTAATCGATAGAAAATTCATCACTGGGAGACCGCCCATGGTACGCCACTCCGCCCAGCGCCTCGTCGCGCCCGTCTGTATCGCCCTGCTATCGCTCGCGGCCGCTTGCCGCTCGCCGATACTCGGCGCCCCGGACGCCACGGGCACCCTGACGATAGTCCTGCCTGCAGCCTCCGCTTCGCGCCCCGCTTCGCGCGCCGCCTCGCGCGCACCGGGAGGCCTCGCGAGCCTGGCCGGCACCGTGACCCGCTGGGTGCTCGAAGGTGCCGGCCCCGGCGGCCATTCCGATAGCTGGGAGTTCGATGCCGCGAGCATGTCCGCCGCGGGCAACACCGTGAGCCTCGAGTTGCTCGTCGGCGACTGGACCATCACGATACACGGCTTCGACGCCGACGGCGGCGAGGCCTTTACCGCCACCCGGTCCGTAACCGTCGCCCATGACGCCGAGAACGTCGTGCCCATGACCCTCGCCTGGGCCGAGAGCGCGCTCGTATCGCGTTTCAGCTTCGATAGCGCTATTCATGACGACAAAAGCCGGCTCATAGCGACGCCGGGGAACCTCTATTCGAGCGATCCGGTCATCGCCGCTTCGTCTGGTCTCGTAGCGCCGGCACTCGATGGCTTATCCGTCGCCCATATAGCGGACGCCGATCCGGACGACTATGGCGCGTTCATAGACATCGCGGCCGCGGACGGTAACGGGCTGGAACTCGGTCCATCCTTCACCGTATGCATGTGGGCCTGCCCCTCCTCAGACTTTGCAACATACGAGCAAGTGCTCATGACGAGCAGATCCAATGCGATGGCATCTTCGCCTGGCTTCACGCTATCAAGCATGAATGGCCAGCTGACGCTCTCGTGCTCCAATGGCTCGACGACCGGATCGACCGTCCAGGCCGGCTATGTATACGACCAATGGAATCATATCGCTATCACAGTCGACGGCGAGTCCGGCTATGCCTCGATCTATGTAAATGCCGTTCGAAACGTCGACCCGGTGGTCATATCTGGTATTCCAAGCAATCTGGCTATCCGTATCGGCGCACGCAAGACGAACTCAAGTTTCTTCGTGGGCTCCATCGACGACCTGCGCATCTACGCAGGGGCCCTATCGGCCGAAGAGATAGCGGCCATCCACGCCGACGGTTACTTCTCCGGCGGCCTCGGCACCGAGGCAGAGCCCTACCTCGTCGACACGCCGATGGACCTGTACAACGTGCGCTACTTCCCCGCGGCCCACTTCAGGCAGACGGCTGACATAGACCTGAGCGCCAACGCCATGACCAGCACATGGGCGCCTATCGTCGGTCCATTCACCGGCACCTACGACGGAGGCGGCAGGAGCGTCTCGAACGTCGCGCTCGGCGCAATAACCAAGGCGGGTTCCGGCTTCTTCGAGCAGATATCTATAGGCGGCGTCGTAAAGAACCTT
>JAKQKE010000173.1 GCA_029560805.1 Spirochaetota bacterium | reverse complement strand
GTGGTCTTCGACGAGGCCGAGAACCGCCTGCACACGATCAAGGCCGTGATGGTGGCGACCATCGGTAGGCAGTAGGCGAACCCGTTCTGACCGGGGCCGGGCTCGACTCGCTCCGGCTAGGTGGCCGCCCCGTATCCTCGGGGCGGCCGTTCTTTTTAACGTTCTATCTGGCTCGGATACTATGGCGCGCCTGCCGTATCAGCCCTGGCTCGGTTCGGCAGTCTCCAAACCGATCGTACGCCGAGGGTCGCAGGCGGCGGCGGATCACAGCACCCGCAGGTCCAGTTCGTCGGATAGGAGCCTGAGCGCGGCGAGGCCGCCGGCGGAGTTGCCCCGCTCGTCGAGGGCCGGGCCGTAGACGCCGAGCCCCAGGCGGTCGCGCACGGCGGCCATGATCCCGCCGCCGACGCCGCTCTTGGCCGGCACGCCGACGTCGACGGCGAACTCGCCCGAGCCGTCGTACATGCCGCAGGTGACCATGAGGCTCTTACAGACCCTGGCCGTCCGCGCGGCCAGGGCCCTGGAGCCGCTCACCGGGTCGACGCCATCCAGCGCGAGGATAGCTCCGACCCGGGCCAGCTCGACCGCGTCCATAGCCACGGCGCATTGCCTGAAGTACACGTCGAGCGCGTCCTCGACCTCGCCCTCGAGCAGCCCGAGCTCCTTGAGGAACCAGGCAATCGAGCGGTTACGCGCGGCAGTCGATTTCTCGGACTGGTAGACGGCATCGTCCCGCTCCACCGAGGTTCGGCCGACCAAGCCGCCGACGAAGGAGCGGAAACGCTCCCCCTTGTTCGCGGGGCCGTCGCCCGGCATGAGCGACGATACGACAATGGCCCCGGCGTTGATCAGCGGGTTGAAGGGCTTGCGGCCGGCGCTCGTCTCGAGCCTGATGATCGAGTTGAAGGGGTCGCCGGTCGGTTCCTTGCCGACGCGGGAGAAGACGGCCCCCTCGCCGAGCTCCGTCATCACGTAGGCGAGCGCCAGGACCTTGGAGATGCTCTGGATCGTGAAGCGGCTCCTCGAGTCGCCGGCCTCGTAGACATGGCCGTCGGCATCCACGGCGGCCAGCCCGAGGGCAGAGCCGTCGGCTCCGGCTAGAGCGGGTATATACGAGGCGACGGTGCCGCCGGAGCATGCCGACCGCGACGCCAGCCAGGCTCGCATGAGTGCGTCTTGCATGGCGGCATTGTACACGGCGGCCGTATCCGCTGCAATCCTGTGCGGCCGCCCATGCGCGGCCGCCGGTGCGAGACCATGTCCTTCTCTTGCCTGGGACGGCCGTTTCACGCTACAACGTAGCCTCCGGAGGATACCGATGAGCGAACCCTGTCCCTGCGGCTCAGGCCGCGATTACGCCGAATGCTGCGGCCCCATCATCGCCGGCAAGGCCAAGGCCCCGACCGCCGAGGCGCTGATGCGATCTCGCTATACGGCCTACGCCAAGGGCGCCGTCGATCACATTCTGTCATCGTGCGTGCAGGACGACGGCATCGACGCCGAGGCGACGCGGGACTGGAGCGAGAGCGCCGACTGGAAGGGCCTGACGATAGTCAGGACCGAGAAAGGCGGCCCCGGAGACGATGAGGGCGTCGTCGAATTCGTCGCCCGATACGAGATGGACGGCCTCAAGGAAGAGCACCACGAGACGGCGCGTTTCGTCCGCGAAGGCGGCGCGTGGCTCTACGACTCCGGCGAGGTCAAGACCGCGACCGTGGTCAGGGCCACCCCGAAGGTCGGCCGCAACGAGAAGTGCCCCTGCGGCTCGGGCAAGAAATATAAGCAGTGCTGCGGCAAGTAGCCTAGGGCTCCACGGGGTTGCTCCCCTCGGCCGCCCGGTAATCGACGGCCAGATACGGGTTGGCGTCGCAGAGGAACAGCATGGCGCCGTACAGCATGTCGAATTCCAGGATAGAGCCGTAGCGCAGGTCGTCGCACGGCTCGTCCGCCTCGCAGATCAGGTAGTCGCTCGACGAGCCGACGATATGGATTCGGCCGTCGCGAGGCCTCAGGAGCTCGTGGTTCCCGATGTCCCGCTTGCCGACGCCGAGGAGCAGCCTGGTACGCTCCCCTCGGTCCTGATACTCCGGGCAGGCCCCGAACGCGTCCCTACAGCGCTCCCCTATCGGATAGCTCGGCTTCCGATGCTTTTCGAGCAGCTCGGCGCGCAGGGTTATCGTGTCGCCGCGTACGCCGGGCAGCTCGACGCGGTGGAACAGGGGCAGGTCCTTGCCGCAGAGTATCGCCTCGCCTATCCGCAGCTCGTTGACGCCGGCGGGCATACGGCCGCGGGCGACGAGGGGCAGGCTCGTCGTTGCCCCGCCCGAGAC
>JAKQKE010000159.1 GCA_029560805.1 Spirochaetota bacterium | reverse complement strand
CGGTCGCCGGCCATGCCGGCCACGACGTCGGCCCAGTTGCCCGCGGCGTTGACCACGATACCGGCTCGGAACGTGCCGCGATCGGTGGTCAGCGACGATATCGAGCCGCCCTCGAGCCCCATGCCGAGTACGCAGGCGCCGAGCGCCACGCGCGCGCCGTTCATCGCGGCGCTCTCCGCTAGGGCGACCGTGGCGCGGTACGGCGACAGGATGCCGGCGCTCGGTAAGAACAAGGCGCCATGCTGGTCAGGCGTCACGTTCGGTTCCTCGGCCGCCACCCTGGCGCGGCTCCAGAACTCCCAGCCGTCCACCCCGTTGCGGCGCGCCCGGGCGGCCATGGCTGGATACAGGGCGGCGGCAGCCGCGTTCCCGTACAATACGAGCGATCCTGGCCGCTTGAAGTCCAGGCCGAGTTCGATGCACAGGGGCTCCCAGAGCCGGTTGCCCCGGACGTTGTACGCGGCCTTCTTCGATCCGGGCTTCGCCGCGAAGCCGTCGTGGATCATGCCGTCGTTACGGCTCGAGGTATGGGCCGCCACGTCGCTCTCCTTCTCGAGGAGGACGATGGATAGATCCCAGCGCGACAGTTCCCTGGCTATCGCGCAGCCGATCACGCCGCCGCCGACGATGGCCACGTCGTAATACGAGCCGTCGAGCGATGGGGCGGCGGCGCCGCGCGGTGTCAGCCGCTCGGCGGCTTCTTCCGGGGAGCGGGCATCGTTCACGACGCCCTTGAACCCGTAGCGGGCCGCCAGCCAACCGGCTCGTACCTTATCATCGTAGCTCGGCGCCTCACCCTCGAGCCGTATCGAGCCGCGATCGGCTGACGCCTCGATCCAGGCACCGAAACTCCTCCGAAGCGACGAGCGCGCTCGCTCCAGCCGCCTCGAGTCGGGGTCTGCGGTACAAACTCTATCGGTACACCTTCTTGGTATTACCAGCATACCAGTTTTATAATCCATGAATACCGTATCGTCAAGTTATTTTTACCCGGTGCAGCGCTATGGACGATCGTCGTCGTCGCGCTATATGTTCATCCAATGGTAAAAGCATCCGGCTTCATCATCTCGTTCATCGCCCTAGCCGCCGCCTACTCCTGCGCGAGCGCTCCATCATCGGGGTCCTTGGACGGCGACACCGGAACCGCTGGCGGCATGGCCGGCGGCGCCCTCGTCGCGGGCCTCTTGCTCGACTCGAAGGAAGCCAGGCGCGTGCCGGCCAGAAAGCCGCGCGCCATGCTGGCCATAGCCTCGCCGCGAGTGCTCGGTAAGGCCATCGGCATGGGCGTCCTCGAGGAGAAGGGCTATCCGACCTGGAGGCTGTCGCGTAGCGAGGCTCTGTCCGACGTGGTCAAGGTCAGAATAGGCTTCTCGGCCAGGCTTCCGGAGGGGGGAGTCGAGCGTCAGAGCGGCATGCTGTCGATCCCTGCTCCGTCCGGCGGCGGAAGGCGCGAGCTGAGCTGGATCGTCTTCCTGAAAGGCTCCGAGCACCATCGCGACAAGGTTCCGTCACGTAGGGGCGCCAACGAGTCCGCCCTCATGGACGCTGCCGCCGCCCTCGGCTACGCGGTATGGGCTCCCGACTACGCGGGTATGGGCGACGCCGAGGGAGCCCAGGAATACTGCGTGCCCGAGTCGATGGCCGCCTCCGCCCTCGACGGGCTGGCCGCGGCCAGGGCCTACCTGGCCGACAGAGGCGACGAGTACGCCGAGTCGGGCAGGCTGTATATCATCGGCTACTCGCAGGGCGGCATAGCGACGATGGCCTCGCTCAAGGCGGCGACGGGAGGCGACATTCCCATCCCCGGCCTGCGCATCGTCGCCGCGTATCCACTCGGCGCTCCGCTCGACCTGATGCCCGGCATACCCTTCCTCGCCGACGACGGCGTCACCGTCGAGCGGCCGGACTTCGCGGTATTGCTGGCCATCGGCTGGTCCCGCGCCTACCCCTCTTCGATCAAGCTCGACGAGATTCTGTCCGAGCGGGCGATCGAGCGCGTCGTGCCGCTCTTCGATGGTACCAGGGACACCGACGAACTCCTTTGGAAGCTATCCAAGGCTCTCGGGCGTAAGGCGGGCGAGGTGCGCGACATCGACCTCTACGCGCCAGCGTATAGGACGGCGATAGCCGAGGATCCGTCGTCGTCGGCTTTCTTCTCCGCCCAGGAAAAGGCCCGTCTCGACCGCTGGGCGCCGCCCCAAGGCCTGCGCCTCGTGCTGGCGGCCGCTCCCTCGGACGAGCTCGTGCCGTTCGAGACCAGCGCTCGGGCCTACGAGTGGATCAAGGCGGAGGATGCGGAGGCCGATGTTTCGCTCGTTCGTTTGGAGAGCCAGAGCCACGGCTTGGCCGCGGTCGAGGGCCTGCTATACGCCCTCATCGACCTGGACACGATAGAAGGTGGAGAGGGACTATGAAAGCCGGAAAGAACGGAACGAACAAGAACGCCCGTAGCGGCTCAGGCGCCGCGGTCGCCGCTGGCGTGATCATCGGCTTGGCGCTCGCGGCCGCGGCGATCTGGGCGATGATACGCTTCATGCCGGCTCGCGAGGCAGAGAAGGCTATCGTCGAGGACGCTCCCGCCGCGGCATCCGAGCCGTCCGCCCCCGCCGGCTACTCGGCCGTCCGAGGGCCGGCTCCCGGTAGCGAGGCGCCCTACGACGGCGAGCTACTGGCCTACGCGCGCTGGTTGGACACCGCTGGCGAGCACCTCGTCATCCTGTCGGCGTTACGGCCTGCGGACGGACCGGCCTCGGCCGCGGTATCGTCCGCCGAAACTGCCGAAACTACCGAAACCGCCGAAGCCGCCGATTCCGGCGTCCAGGCGCGTAGCTACCTCCTCGGCGGCTCCGGCTGGGCATTGGCCGCCGAGCGATTCGACCCGATGCCGGCCGGCGCCATGGCCGGGTACTACGGCGATGCGCCCTGGACCGGCGACTTCGACGGCGACGGCCTCGGCGAGGCGCTCGCGGCCTACTGGATAGACGAGTCCCCTGATGCCGGAGCAAAGCGCCTATCCCTCCTGGCGTTCACGGCGGGCGCTATAGCCAGCGTCGACGGCTCGACGCGCTACGATCCGGCCGACGCGCCCCGGCTAACCCCGAGCGCGGTGGCCGGCGAGGGCTGGGCCGCCTTGCCAGCGGCGATCCGCGGCGAGGCCGCGCGCCTCTGGTCCGCCGCCCAGTTCGACCTGGCCGAGCCCCCGGCCTTTCCGGACTTCGCCAGGCACGCCCGCTTCGATGGCGCGGTGCTCAAGGGCGAGAACCCCTTCTGGACCCTGACCGTGCTACCGCCCTACGCGCTGCTACAGATAGCGTCGGAAGCGAGTCCGGCCGTCATCCGCTACACGTCGATCTCCGACGGAGAGGCGGGCCTCGTCATAGACGGCGCCGGCGAGGTCGGCGGCTGGAGCCACCGCTATAGGATCACGATACTGGAACGCCCAGCCGTCGCACCGGACGGAGCGACCTATCCGCTGACCGTGACGATAGACTGGTCCGACGGCACTCGTTACTCCGGCTGGGGAAGCCTAGCCGAATAGGATGCGCCGCAGGTTGCGCTCGCTGTAGCCGAGCATCTCGAGCATCACCCCGCGGGCGCCGTCCTCGTCGCTCGCGGCGATCGCCTCGACGAGGCGCTCGTGGTATTCGAACACCGGCCCGACGACCGAGGCGTCGGCGTAGAACTCCTCGAGTATCGCGAGGTAGATGCGCCTGAAGCTGTTCATCAGGAGTGGATAGATCTCGTTGCCGCTGGCTATCGCTATCGATATATGCAGTTCGAGGTCTATATCGGCCACCTCGCGGGCCGACGCAGCGCGAGGTGACGCCACGCGCGATGAAGCGGCCCTGCCGTCCGCGTCCGATTCGACCATCGAGCGCTCGCGGGCGACGATGGACCGTAGCTCGTCGACGTGAGACGCGGACCGTCGCAGAGCCGCGAGCCGGGAGGTCTCCACCTCGAACAGGAGGCGCAGCTCCAGGATGCCGTCGAGCAGCGACTGCGACAGCTTGCCGCCGGTGTAGTTCAGTATCGACAGCAGCATCTCTATCGAGCCTTCGCGACGATAGTCGTTGACGCGCGCTCCCTTGCGGCTCTCGATCGTAACGAGTCCCCTGGACTCGAGGGCGCGTAGCCCCTCGTGGACGACAGGCCTCGATATGCCGAACAATACGCCCAGGTCGCGCTCCGAAGGGACCTTATCGCCCGGGGCGAATTTGCCGGAAAGTATCAACGCCTCGAAGCGCTCGATGAATTCGTCCTTGAGCGATCGAGGCGTAATCGGACCGAAGCCTTCCCCGTATGTGATCATCGCACCCTCTTAATCTGGTATAGCCAGGAACCGGCCAATCCTATGGCAAAACGGCCGACGCGCGCAAGCGCCGTGGCTTGAAGCGGCGTATCCGAGCCGTCGACGCCGAGCGCGTCGGCCCGAGGCGCGGGTTGCGCCGATCAAAGCGTTGGCGATCGACCTAGGGTCGGTCGAGGGAGGAAGCATGTTGAACAACCTGAACTCCATCATCATCGAAGGCAACCTGACGAGGGACCCCCAGCTCAAGACGATCCCGAACGGCAACCAGGTTTGCTCGTTCGCGGTCGCGTCGAACCGCTACTACCGGCATAACGACCAGACCGAGCAGGAGGTGTCGTTCTTCGAGGTCGAGACCTGGTCCAAGCTCGCCCAGACCTGCGGCGAGGTACTCAAGAAGGGCCGCGGAGTCCGGGTCGTAGGGCGCCTCAAGCAGGACCGCTGGGAGGACCCGAACGGCAAGACGCAGGCTCGAATCAAGATCGTCGCCGAGCACGTCGAGTTCAAGCCCGTTTTCAAGCGCGACGACGAAGCCGGAGCGGAGAAGGCGGCGATGGTAGCAGAGGACACGGAGGCCGAGACGGTATTCTAAGCGGCGGGAAGCGACCGTCCCGTCTCGGTCGCCGGCTCAGGCCCAGACGAGTCGGACGGCGTCGGTCCTGCAGGCAGCGGCGCAGCGGCCGCAAGCGACGCAACGCCCCCGGTCGACGACGCAGGCGTCGCCGTCGACCGATATGGCGCCCTCGGGACAGGCCGCGACGCAACGGCGGCAGGTTACGCACCTGGCCCGCTCGATGCGGGCGGGGGTCACTCGTAGGTTTCCGAGCCGGGTCTGTGCCAGTCGGTGCTCTTGAAGCCGCCTCGGGCGGGGCTGAACAGCTGCGGACCTTCGTCGCCTATGCCCCCGCCTAGGTCTTCCTGGAGTGTCATGACCGCCCAGCGGAGCGAAGACAGGATCTCCTCCTGGGCCTGGAGCATCCTGCCCGACGGGCCGGAAATGCTGATCGCCCCGGAGAAGCCATAGCGCGGTAGGTCGAGCGGCATGGCGTAGCAGATGAGTCCGGACTCGAGCTCCTCGTCGTCTATCGCCCAGCCGCGGCGGATGGTCCGCTCGATGTCCTCGGCTAGTTTCTCCGGATCGACGATGGTCTTGGGCGCGATGGCGGACAGGTGCGTTTCGGCCAGGTACTGAGCGCGTAGCGGGACCGAGAATCGAGACAGGATACACTTTCCGGCGGCCGTACAATAGAGGGGCATACGGTCGCCCGGGTTGGATCGGAGGCGGAGGGCGCGGCCGCCGTCGGCCTTGGCTAGGTACATCAGCTCGGAGCCGGTCAGCGCCGACAGATTGGCCGTCTCGCCGGTGGCCTTGGCCAGGTCGTTCAGCACCGGCTTGACCCGGTTGGCGATATTCTCGGTGATAGGCACGCGGCTGGCCAACTCGAGTAGGGCCAGGCCGAGGGTCCAGTCGCCATCCCTGCGCTCGACGACGCCACGCTTCTCCATCGCGGTCAAGTATCGCAGCGCGGTCGCCTTATCCCAGCCGGTCTCTCGGGACAGGCGGGCCAATGACGAGCTCCCAGCTCGTGATAGATGAAACAATAGATCGAAAGCTTTGATCGCTGATTCGCTCATATCTCCACGTTTCTATGGCCAAAATAGATTGCGTATAAAATGAAACGGCAACTTACAACGTACTTGCATTTTCGCACTATTGTCAATAGAAACCATACAACTAGCCATTTTGTTTCTTTTTGTAGAATTCTCTTGATAAAATATTTGACAACGGATATATCTGTTCCTACGATGTATGCACGCTCAGAGCCGTCAAGGGCCCGCCGCGCATCCGTCCAAGGAGGAATACGTATGAAGAAAGCGATTCTGGTCATCGTCGCGATCATGCTGGTCGCGTCCATCGTCGGCTGCTCCAAGGCGGAGACGAAGACGGACGCGAACGTCGTGAAGTTCGGCGTCTTCGAGCCCCTCACGGGCGCGAACGCGGCCGGCGGAGCCGAGGAGCTCGACGGCGTCAGGTTGGCTCAGGAGCTGTACCCGACGGTCACCGTAGGCGGCAAGGAATATAAGATCGAGCTGGCGATAGCCGACAATAAGTCCGACAAGGTCGAGGCCGCGAACGCCGGTCAGCGCCTGGTCGACAGCGATAAGGTTCAGGTCGTGCTCGGCTCATGGGGCTCGGGCCTCTCGATGGCGGCCGGTCCGGTCTTCAAAGACGCTAAGATCCCGGCCATCGGCCTCTCGTGCACCAACCCCCTGGTCACGAAGGACAACCCCTTCTACTTCCGCGTCTGCTTCCTCGACCCGTTCCAGGGCACCGTCATGGCCAACTACGCCTTCAAGGACGTCAAGGCGCGCAAGGCGGTCATCATCCGCGAGGTCTCGAACGACTATTCGGTCGGCCTGGCCAAGTTCTTCGCCGACAGCTTCAAGTCCCTTACCGGCGACCAGGGCGCGATACTCGCCGAACTCAACTACAACACCAACGACCAGGACTTCTCGGCCCAGCTCACGCAGGTCAAGAGCCTCAAGCCGGACGTGATCTTCGCCCCCGGCAACTACACCGAGAGCGCCCTGATCATCAAGCAGGCCCGCGAGCTAGGCATCACGGCGCCCTTCCTCGGCGGGGACACCTGGGAAATCGCCGAATTCATCAACGTCGGCAAGCAGGCCGTCGAGGGCGCCGTCATGTCGGCCTTCTTCGACAACGACGCCCCGCTGACCCCGCTATCCAAGGTCTTCGTCGAGTCGTATCAAAAGAAGTACGGCAAGTTGCCCTCGGGCACCGCGGTGCTCGGCTTCGACGGCTACCTGCTCGCGATCGACGCGATCAAGCGCGCCGACAGCGTCGACCCGCTCAAGATCCGCGACGCCATCGCGGCCACCAAGGACTTCGCCGGCGCCGCTGGCTACGTGACCCTCGACGCCAACGGCGACCCGATCAAGAGCGCCGTCATCAAGGAAGTGAAGGGCGGCAAGTTCGTGTTCAAGACGACCGTAGCCCCTTGACGGCCGCCATCCATAGATAGCGTAGCCGGTCCGCCGCTTCGCGACGGCCGGACGCGCGACGGGCGCAGCCGTCCACGCCGACGGAGGCGCCCGTCCTCGTTTACAGCCGCGATCGCGGCGCCCGAGGACCCGAACCAATGGAACTATCGACTTTCTTCCAGCAACTGACCAACGCGTTGAGCCTCGGTAGCCTCTACGCCCTCATAGCGATAGGCTACACGATGGTCTACGGTATCCTACGCCTGATAAACTTCGCCCATGGCGACGTCTTCATGCTCGGCGCGTACTTCGCGTTCTACGCCGCGACCTCGCTCGCGATGCCGTGGTGGGTAGCCTTCATCGTGGCGATCGGCCTGACGGCGATATTCGGCATGGGCCTGGAGCGGGTCGCGTACCGGCCGCTCCGTGACTCGCCGAAGATCTCGGTGATGATCAGCGCGATCGGCGCGTCCTTCCTGATCGAGAACGTCGGCATCGTCGTGTTCGGCGGCCGCCCCAAGAGCTTCCCGAGCATCCCGCTGTTCGACACGGTGTTGCACCTCGGCCCGGTGTCGGTGCTGTCGGTCAGCCTGTTCATCCCGGTCATCACGGCTGCCATACTCGTCGCGCTACTCTGGATAGTCAACGGTACGAAGACCGGGCTGGCCATGCGCGCCGTCTCCACCGACCTGGACGCGGCCAGGCTGATGGCCATCGACGTGAACAGGACGATCTCGCTGACCTTCGGCATCGGCTCGCTGCTGGCCGGCCTCGGCGGCATCATGTGGACGATGAAGTACCCCCAGCTGAACCCGCTGATGGGAGTGATGCCCGGGCTCAAGTGCTTCATCGCCGCCGTGATCGGCGGCATAGGCAACATTCCCGGCGCCGTGCTCGGCGGCTTCCTGCTCGGCGTGCTCGAGATCATGATCGTGGCGTTCCTGCCGGAGCTGACCGGCTACCGCGACGCGTTCGCGTTCGTGCTACTGATCGTCGTACTCCTCGTCAAGCCGTCGGGCCTGCTCGGCAAGCATCAAGCGGTCAAGGTGTGACACTATGAAGATCAAGCGGAACACGCTACTAACCCTCGCGGGCCTCGCCCTTTTGGTCGGAGCCATTGCCGCGGCCGACGCGACGCTCGGCAGATTCTCGGTCAGGATACTCAACCTCTCGGCCATCTATATCGTGCTAGCCCTGTCGCTCAACCTGCTCAACGGGTTCACGGGCCTCTTCTCGCTCGGCCACGCCGGCTTCATGGCGGTCGGCGCGTACGTAAGCGCGCTCCTGACGATGAGCCCGGCGCAGAAGGACATGAATTTCTTCCTGGAGCCCATCATGCCCTTCCTGCGCGACATCCAGTTGCCGTTCCCTTTGGCCCTCCTGGCCGCCGGGGCCTGCGCCGGCCTGGTCGCCGTCGTCATCGGCGTACCGGCGCTCCGGCTCAGGGACGACTACCTGGCCATCGCGACGCTCGGCTTCGCCGAGATCATCCGGGTGCTCATCACGAACGCGCAGAGCCTGACGAACGGTGCCCAGGGCCTCAAGGCCATCACCAAGTACTCGACGACCTGGGTGGTCTGGTCGGTAGCGGCCCTATCGGTCGTGTTCATGCTGGCCCTCGTGCGCTCGAGCTACGGCCGCACGATGAAGGCGGTGCGGGACGACGAGGTGGCCGCCGAGGCCATGGGCGTCAACGTGTTCAAGGTCAAGTCGACGAGCTTCGTCATCTCCAGCTTCATGGCCGGCGTCGGCGGCGCCCTGCTCGGGCACATGATAACAACCATCGACCCCAAGATGTTCACGCTGACGCTCACCTTCAACATCCTGCTGATCGTCGTGCTCGGCGGTAACGGCTCGATCACCGGCTCGGTGATAGGAGCCATCGTCGTCACCGTGCTGATGGAGGCGCTCCGATTCCTGGACATGCCCATGAATTTCCTGTTCATCAAGACGAACGGGCTACCGGGGCTCCGCATGGTCATCTTCTCGATACTGCTGATGATCGTCGTGCTATACCGGCAGCGGGGGCTCATGGGTAACAAGGAATTCGATTGGGACGGCTTCATCGGGATCTTCCGGCGGAAGGGCGCGTCGAGCGCGGGAGGCCGCTCGTGATAAGCACCAGGGACGTCTCGATGCGCTTTGGCGGCCTGACCGCCGTGTCCGACCTGAACATCGAGATCCAGAAGAACGAGATTGTCGGCCTCATCGGCCCGAACGGCGCGGGCAAGACCACCGCCTTCAACGCCATCACCGGCGTCTACAGGCCGACCGAGGGGCGGGTGGTCTTCAAGGGCCGCGACATCACCGGCCAGAAGCCCCACGCGATCACCAAGCTCGGCATCGCGAGGACCTTCCAGAACATACGGCTCTGGACGGACATGGACGTGCTCGAGAACGTGCTCGTCGCCTGCCACCTTAGGATGGACGTCGGGGTGTTCGCCTCGACGCTGCATCTGCCCGGCTACCGCGTCAAGGAACGACGCTCGCGCGAGTTCGCCATGTCGCTGCTCGAGTCGGTCGGATTGGCCGACCAGGCGCGCGAGGCGGCCACGTCGCTACCATACGGGAAGCAGCGCCGGCTTGAAATAGTGCGGGCGCTGGCCACCGAGCCTTCGCTCCTCCTGCTCGACGAGCCGGCAGCGGGCATGAACCCGCAGGAGTCGCTCGAACTCATGGACTTCATCGGCTCCATCAGGGACCGCTACGACCTGACCATACTGTTGATCGAGCACCATATGCAGGTGGTGATGGGCGTCTGCACGCGCATGTACGTCCTCGACTACGGCGTGACGATAGCCCACGGGACTCCCGACGAGATCCGCCGCGATCCCAAGGTCATCGAAGCCTATCTGGGGGTGGACTGATGCTCAGGATAGACGACCTGTCGGTACATTACGGCGGCATCCACGCCCTGCAGGGCATCTCGTTCGAAGTGCCGGAGGGCAAGATCGTCACGCTGATCGGCGCGAACGGCGCGGGCAAGAGCACGACGCTCAAGTCCGTCGTCGGCCTGGTCAAGCCGAGCGGCGGATCGATCAGCCTGGACGGGGAGCGCGTATCCGGGCTGGCGACCAGGGACATCGTGCGCCGCGGCGTGGTACTCGCGCCCGAGGGACGCAGGATCTTCCCGGACCTGAGCACCGAGGAGAACCTGGAGCTCGGCGCCTTCATGCGCGACGATAAGGTCGGCGTGGCCGCGGATAAGAAACGCATGTACGCGCTGTTCCCGCGGCTCGAAGAGCGCCGCAAGCAGAAGGCCGGCACCCTGTCCGGCGGCGAGCAGCAGATGCTCGCCGTGGCGCGGGCGCTGATGTCCCGCCCCAAGCTCCTGATGATGGACGAGCCGTCGCTCGGATTGGCCCCGCTCATCGTCAAGATGATCTTCGACATCGTCAAGGCCATCAACGCCGAGGGCACCACGATCCTGCTCGTCGAGCAGAACGCCAAGGCGGCCCTCGAGATAGCCGACTTCGGCTACGTGCTCGAGACCGGCCGCATCACGATGTCGGGGCCGGGCCGCGAGCTGCTCGCCGACGACGGGGTCCGTAGGGCCTATCTCGGGGAGAGCCTCTAGGCGCGGAGCGGGGCGGCCGCCTTGGGGACCGGCCCGCGCCACGCCGGCGTCGCCCGGCCTTGCGGACGAACCGTGCGGAGCGTTCATTTTTGTTGCTATAGGAATATGATATTCGTAAAGAACCAGTAAATTGTACCTGTACTGTGGCGATCTCGCTTCTCATTCGCCGCGGATGTCTATAGCATATCGGCATGAGCAAGGAAGAGACCATTTTCGGCGACGATTGGCCGTATTCGAAGGCTAAGTCGTCCCTACTCCGTTCGGCGGCCATCGTTATACGTGAACAGGGCCCCCGTTCGGCTACCCTCAAGAATATCTCCGGTAGAGCCGGGGTGACCGAACCCGCCATATTCAGGCACTTCGACGGCGTCGACGGCATGTTCGAGTCGTTGCACGCCGTGGCGGCGCTATTCTACGCGCGATTCACGGCCTGCCTCGAGGGCGACGAGCCGACGGGCATGGACAGGCTCGAGGCCGGCGTCAGCCGTATATTCGACTCGCTGGCCGCCAACGCCGACTTCGCGTACGTCGTCGCCAAGCCCGACCCGATCTTCAGGCAGTACCCGAGGCTCAAGGAGAAGGACGCCGGGATGTACGCTTCCCTGGCTGAAGCTTTCACCGACTGCTTCAAGTCCGCCAAGGCCGATGGCAGCCTCCTGCCCGGAGCGGACCCCTCGGCGCTGGCCTCGGCGGCCCTGGGCCTCTTCTACCAGGTACTCTACGCCTGGGTCGACGACGTCGAGGGCTACAGCCTCCATAGAGACGGCATGAAAGCCTTTCGGGCCTACCTGGCTATCGCCAGGAACCCTGGCCGGGCCGCCTCGTCCGGCGCCAAGGCTCCAGCCAAGACCAAGGGCGCTGCCAAGAAGCGCTGACCCGTCGGCTTGACGCGCCCGGGAGCGGCCGTTACTGTCGAGTCATGCGAGTACTACTGACCGGCGGCGTGAAGTCGGGCAAGTCGAGCCGAGCGCTCGAGCTAGCCAGGGACTTCGCGCCGGACCGATGGTTCCTGGCGACGGCTACGCCCTTCGACGACGAGATGCGTGAACGCATCCGCAGGCACAGGGCGGAGCGGGCCACGGATTTCGTCACCGTCGAGGAGCCTATAGACATAGACGCCGCGGTGCGCGAGCGCATGGTCGTCGACTGCGTACCGATGTGGCTCAACAACCTCTTCTTCGCCGACAGGGAGGACGACTGGGAGCCCATCCTGGACCGGTTCATCGCGCGCCTGCCGCGCGATATCGTCATCGTCACCAACGAGATAGGCATGGGCGTGATCCCCGCCGACCCGACGAGCCGCCGCTACGGCATGGCGCTCGGGCGCGCCAACGCCAAGCTGGCCGCCGCCGTCGACTCGGTGGAGCTCCTCGTCGCGGGGATCCCGATGAAGGTCAAATGAGCTCCCGCGTCTCCGTGCCGTCCTACGTGATCCCCGGGAGCTACGTCGAGAACCTACGTTTCCTCTATGAGCGCACGAGCCAGCGGCAGGTAGAGCTGCTGTTCTTCATCTACGACGACGATGCGCGCGCCATGCTACGTAGCGAGGCCCGGGAGATCGAGTCGTACTCGGCAGACTTCGGCTACACGGTGCATATGCCCGACGCCATCGAGCCCGGGCACGAGGAGCTGCTCGAACGCACGGCGGACTACGCGTCGGCGTTCATCGTGCACCCCCCGCGCGCCGACGACGGCCTCCGGGCCTTCGTCGCCCTGCTCGACGAGTGGCGGGGACGCTACGGACCGGATCGCTTCCTGATCGAGAACACGACGCTGGCCAGGTTCGACGCGGCTGACACCGCCGCCGCCGACTCGAACTACGGCCCTCCGCGCGTCTGCGCCGACGTGGGGCACCTACGCGCCGAGGGGCGCGACCCGGCCGCCTGGATCGCGGAGCGGGCCGATCGCGTCGGCGAGCTCCATGTCCACGGCTTCGACGGCTCGCGCGACCACGTCGGCTTCGCCGCCGACGAGCCGTGGATACTCGAGCTAGCCCCGTTCGCGCGCGGCTTCGACGGCATTGTCGAGCTGGAGCTATTCTCGTGGGCCGAGGCCGAGGCGGGATCGGCCGTACTCCGCGACGCGTGGGGCGCTCTATGAGGGCGGCCCTGCGCGGCTTCCTGAGCGCGTTCGCCCTAGCCTCCAGGATACCGGCGCCGCTCCGCTCCGAACCGGATTATAGCGCACTTGGATTCTGGATGCCCCTGGTCGGGCTATGCGCGGCGGCCGTCGCCTGCGCCGGCGCCTGGCTCGGCTCGCTGGCCTTCGGCCCGGGGCCCCTGGCGGCGCTCGCCTCGATCGTCGCCCAATACCTGGCCTTCAACCTGTTCCACCTGGATGGGCTCCTCGATACGGCCGACGCCGCCGGCGTGAACGGCGACGCGGAGCGGAGGCGCACGGTACTCAAGGATCCTCGCGTCGGCTCGTTCGCCCTGTTCGCCGGTTTCGCCGCCCTGGCGGCGAGGCTCGGCGCCGTCACGGCGCTGGCCGAGCGCGGCGGCCCGGTGTTTTGGGGCGCCCTCTGCCTAGCGCCGGTCGCCGGACGCTTCGGTTCGATGCTCGTAACGGCCTTCTGCGAGCCTTACCCGGGCGGCGGCCTCGCCGCCATGATCGGGCGCCCGTCTCCGGTGTCATCGACTGTCGGCTACGCGGTGGCGGCTGCGCCGGCCGCGCTACTGTTCGGCGCGGCCTACGGACCGATCGGCGCGGCCGCCGCCATGCTGGCCGGAGGCCTAGCGGCCGTGGCCACGGCGGCCTTCGTCGGATATTGGTACGGCAAGCGCCTCGACGGCTACTCGGGAGACGCGCTCGGAGCCGCCGTCGAGCTCGGCGAGCTGGCCGTATTGCTACTAGCCGTCGCCGTCGCCTAGCTACCGAACTGCGCCTAACGAGCAGGCCGATCTTAGTGTCACGAATCTTAGCGGTTTCATTCTATAGGCGGATGACGACTATCTCATAGCCCGTACGCAGACGCCGGGTCTCCATACTGATGGCCGTGGTGCAATAGAAATGGGTACACGTGCATCACCTACAAGCTTCATGACACCATAAGCGCCCCGGGCTAGCGGCGAAGCCGCCGCCGCGCCCGATGAACCGGGCTTTTCGTCCATGGCGTGGATGACGGCGAGGAGCGACGCCCGGGGAGCGCCGACGGCATGCTCCGTGCATGTCGAGGCGCGCCCCGGGCTAGCGACGAAGCCGACGCCGCGCCATGGACGAAAAGAAGGCCGCCCCGAGGGGCGGCCTTATCATACGAAGTCTATCGTCGACCTGGAATTACTCGACGATGGTGACGCGGCCGGCGATGACCGGGGTCAGGTCCTTGCCGAGCTGGCGGACGTAGGCGATGAGGGCGTCGCGCTGGAACATGCTGGTCTCGTAGGAGGACAGCGCGTTCTTGAACATGACGTAGCCGTCGCCGCCGGTCGCCAGGTAGGAGTTGGTGGCGATGGTGTAGACCTTGGCGGGGTCGAGGGGCTTGCCGCCGATGAGGATGTTCTCGCACGTGCCGGCCTTCACGTTGATCGTGTAGCTGACGCCGTCGGAGACCTGGGCGTAGGCGCCCTTGCCGATGGTGGTGGCGATGTAGTCGAACATGGCCTGCACGTCGGTGCCCTTGAGCTTGATGACCGTGACGGAGTTGTCGAAGGGCAGCACCGTGTAGATCGACTTGAGGGTGACGTCGCCGGCGGGCAGGTCGGCGCGGATGCCGCCGCCGTTGTTCATGGCGAAGTCGACGCCCTGGGCCTTGGTGATGAACTTCATCGCGTCGGTGACGAGGTCGCCGATGGCGGTCTCGGCCTTGCGGGTCATCGCGTTCGGGAAGGCAGCGGCGGCTACGCCGATCTTCTCCTTGAGCAGGCCCTCTACCCTGTCGGCGTAGTCGGACAGCACGGGCTGGATGAGCGGGTGCTGCTCGAACTGCGGGCCGACCGGCCGCTTGTCCTTGTCGTTATGGTTGATGGTGACGGCTTCCCAGTCGAAGGCGGCGACCTTGCCGTCCTTAACGGTCAGGACGCCCTTGCCGACCTGCATGCCCCACTGGCCGGCCTGGACGATCGGGGTGCCGTTGACCACGACCGGGGCCGCGGGCAGGGTGTGGCTGTGGCCATCGACGATCAGGTCGATGCCTGAGACGGCCGCGGCGAGGCCCTTGGAGCCGGGCACGTAGACGTCGTCCATGCCGAGGTGGACGAGGGCGACCACGACGTCGACCTTCTCCTTCTCGCGGAGGATCTTGACCATTTCCTTGGCGGTCTCGATCTCGTCGGCGAACACGAGGTCCTTGACGATGGCCGGGTTGCCGACGGTCTCGGCTTCCTTGGTGATCAGGCCGAAGATGCCGACCTTGACGCCCTGGAATTCCTTGACGATATACGGAGCGTCAGCGACATAGGCGCCGGCCTTGGTCTTGACGTTGGCGGAGATCATCGGGAACTCGGCGAGGGCCTTCTGGGCCTCGAGCACGGAGATCTCGTTGTCGAACTCGTGGTTGCCGAGGGCGACTGCGTCGAAGCCGATCATGTTGCGGCCGACGACGTCCGGCTCGGCCTTGAAGAAATTCGACTCCGAGAGGCCGGTGTTATAGTCGCCGGCGTCAAGAACGAGCACGTTGTCGTACTCGGCGCGGGTCTGGCCGACGAACATGGCCATGGCGGGCAGGCCGCCGACCGCGAGGTGCGGGCTATTGGCGAAGGCGATCGGGTGACCGTGGGTGTCGTTCACGTGCAGAACGGCTATCTTGACCTCTCCGCCGGCCGGAGCCGCGGGCTGGCTGACGCAGCCGACCGCGAAGATGGCGGCGACCACTGCCAGTACCAAGGCGAAACGTTTCATAGAACCTCCCTTAAGAATTGGAACGGTGATGGGACGCGAAACGGCGACCGACGATCGCCGTTCAGGCCGATAATGGTACCACCGTATCCGACTAGGCGCAAGCGTGCCAGATACTTTTCTGTTAAACTCGTTTCATAACACAAAACGCGCTTGTAGCGGCGGCACCGGAACTCGGCGAGCCGGCGTCGGGCCGCGGCCCCTTTGACACGCGGCCCGGACGAGCCTATACCTAAAGCGGAGGGCGGATGCGACTGAGACGATCGAGCGGAGTACTACTGCACCCCACCTCGCTACCCGGGCCGTTCGGCATCGGCGACCTCGGCCCCGAGGCCGGCCGCTTCGTCGACTGGCTCGCCGAAGCGGGCCAGTCGGTCTGGCAGGTACTGCCGCTCGGGCCGACGGGCTACGGCGACTCGCCATACGCGCCGTTCTCGAGCTTCGCCGGCAACATCCTCCTCCTGTCACCGGAGACCCTGAGGCGCGACGAGCTCCTCCGCGACGAGGAACTCGAGGCGGCGCGCGATACCCGCGGCGGGCCGGTGGACTACGGGCGCGTCATCCCGGCCAAGGAGCGCCTGGCTCGGCTGGCCGCTGAACGGCTCCTCTCGTCCGGAAGGTTCGCCTCGGAGCTCGACGCCTTCAGGCTGGCGAACGCGGGCTGGCTCGATGATTATTGCCTATTCACGGTTATCAAGCGCGAGCGCGACGTCGCGGCGGCGGCGGCCGGCGTCGATGACTCGTCGTGGAACGCGTACTGGCCGCGCACCCTCGCCAGGCGCGAGCCGGAGGCCATCGCGGCCTTTCGCGCTGGGCATGGGCGCGAGCTGTCGCTGATCGAGGCCGAGCAGTTCCTGTTCCGCCGGCAATGGGACGAACTACGCGAGCGGGCCGCGGGCCGCGGGCTGTCCATCGTCGGCGACCTGCCCATCTTCGTGGCGCCGGACTCGGCGGACGCTTGGGCCCATCCCGAGCTGTTCAGGCTAGACGCCTCGGGCAGGCCGATAGAGGTGGCCGGCGTTCCGCCCGACTACTTCTCGAGGGACGGACAGCTCTGGGGCAACCCGCTCTACGACTGGGAGCGCCACGAGGCGACCGGGTTCTCGTGGTGGATAGCGAGGGTGGAGGCGGCGCTATCGCTCTACGACATGGTCCGCGTCGACCACTTCAGAGGCCTTGCCGCGTGCTGGGCGGTACCAGCCGGACGCAAGACGGCCAGGCGCGGCGAGTGGAAGGCGGCTCCCGGCGCGGCCCTCTTGTCCGCGCTCAGGGCTAGGCTGGGCGACGAGCTGCCGATACTGGCCGAGGACCTCGGCCTCATCACCCCCGACGTCGTCGCGCTACGCGATAGCTTCGGGCTACCGGGCATGAGGATACTGCAGTTCGGCTTCGACGCCAGGGAATCGGGCCGAGGCCTCGACCCGGACAACCCGTTCCTGCCCCATACCTACGTTCCTGGATGCGTAGCCTATACCGGCACCCACGACAACGATACGCTGGCCGGCTGGCTCGCGTCGGCCAGCCAAGCGGAGCGCGCCTTCGTCTCCGGCTACCTGGGCTACGATCCGCCGGACCCGGTACGCGCGCTCGTGCGCGAGGCGATGAAGAGCGCGGCCGGCCTGGCGGTCTTCCCGATGCAGGATCTGCTCGGCCTGGGCTCGGAGGCCAGGATGAACCGTCCGGGCGCGACCGGAGGCAACTGGGCCTGGCGGCTGGAGAGCCTACCGGGCCCGGACCTGGCCGACGAGCTACGCGCCATGACGCGGCTCTATAGCCGGCTCCCCGCGCCTACGGCGCCCTGCGCCTGACCTGTATCATCTTGGCGTCGCTCGTCGCGCTCGTCGCGCTCGCCCGCTCCAGCCGCTTGAGGCTGTCCTCGTAGAAATAGTCATGCACCGAGAAGGGCGCCTCGCCCTCGAGCGGCTTGACTCGTCGCCAGTGCCCCGACGGGCCGAGCGCCCTGGCCTTGACGTTGTCCAGAAAGTACGACATCAGCGCGTCGTAGACTCGATCGCGCGCCTCCTCGCCGAACACGGGGAACATCAGCTCGATGCGCTTCTCGAGGTTCCGCGGCATCCAGTCGGCGCTCGATAGGTACAGCTCCTCGGAGCCGCCGTTGCGGAAGTAGCAGACGCGCGCGTGTTCCAGGTATCGCCCGACGATCGACACGACCGTAATATTTTCGGACAGGCCCTTGAGCCCCGGCACGAGCTGGCAGATGCCCCGCACGTTGAGCATCACGCGTACGCCGGCCGCGGAGGCCCGGTACAGCGCGTCGATGATCTCCTTGTCGCACAGCGAGTTCATCTTGGCGGCGATGAGCCCGGGCGACTCCGGGCTGGACCGCTCGGCCTCGCGCTCTATCATCGATATGACGCGGCGCTTCAGGTCGAACGGCGCCATCGATAGGTTCCGCAGCTCGGTACGAGCGGACAGCCCGGTAATCATGTTGAAGAACGCCCCGGTCTCCGCGCAGATGGTCGGGTTGGCCGTGAACAGCGACAGGTCGCCGTACAGCCGGGCGGTCTTGTCGTTGTAGTTGCCGGTGGACAGGTGCACGTAGCGCCGGACCAGCCCGTCCTCCTCGCGCCTGACGACCAGCATCGCCTTGGCGTGCACCTTGAGCCGGGCAGCTCCGAACACGACGATCGCGCCGGCTTGCTCCAGCCTGGACGCCCAGACGATGTTGCGCTCCTCGTCGAAGCGCGCCTTCAGCTCGACGACGACCGTGACCTGCTTGCCGGCCCTCGCGGCCCGCGTGAGCGCCTTGACCACGGGCGAGTCGCCGGAGGTCCGGTATAGGGTAGCCTTGATCGCTAGCACGTCGGGGTCGGAGGCCGCGGCCTCGACGAAGTCGACGATGGGCTGGAACGACTCGTAGGGCAGGTGCAACACCAGGTCTCGCTTGCGTATCTCGTCCCAAACGGTATTGTCCTCCGACAGGGCCAGCGGCGAGAACCGGCTCCTGGGCTTGTAGCGCAGCCGGTCGAAGCCCTTCAGGTTGGCGATCTCCATGAAGCTTTTAAGGTCGATGGGGCCGGGCAACGCGTACACGTCGTCCTGATCCAGGCCGAGCGCTTCCCGGAGCCGCGCCTCGAGCTCCTCGGAGTCGGAGGAGATGGTCAGCCTGACCGGCCACGAATTCTGCCGGTTGACGAGGACCTCCTCCATGGCCGCGACGAAGTCGTCGTCACGGTCCTCATCGACGCCGATGTCGGCGTCCCTGGTCACCTTGAACAGGCAACGCTCCGTCACGGCGTAGCCCGGAAATAACCGGTGGCCGAAGTCCATCACCAGGTCGTCGAGCAACGCGTAGCGAGCTCCCGGACCGGAAGGCAGCCGGACGAAGCGCCCCAGGTTGGGAGGCACCTGGACGATGGCCAGGCGCTCCTCCTCGCCGCCGGGCGAACGCAGCAGGAAGGCGGCGTGAATGCGCAGGTTGCCGGTCGTCGGGAAGGCGACGGGCGAACCTTCCTCCGGGACCGGTACGGCCAGCGGCGTCAGGGCCGGCGCTACCTGGCCCATGAAGTAATCCTCGAGCCAGCGCCTCGACTCGACATCGTACTCGGCCGGCCGCATCAGCCAGAGGCCCTCGGCGGCCAGGGCCGGCAGCAGCTCGCTCGTCAGGGCGGCGTACTGCTTGCCGGCTATCTCGCGGGCCCTACGCGAGATGGCCGACAGCAGTTCCTCGGGCCCGAGCCCGGCGTAGTCCTGGTCGGCATCGCCGGAGCGGGCCCTGGCCTTGACGGCCGCCACGCGCACCATGAAGAACTCGTCGAAGTTGCTCGAGACGATGGAAAGGAAGCGTAGGCGCTCCAGCAAGGGGTTCGCCCCATCGAGACCTTCCTCGAGCACGCGGGCGTTGAATTCCAGCCAGGACAGCTCGCGGCTCAGGTAGAATTCGCGGTCGGGCTTATGGCTCATATCAGCACCACCTTGAGGCCGAATACGTCCTCGAACATGTCGTCCTTCTCCGCGAGCGACAGCCGCTCCAGGGACAGGTCGCCGGAGCTATCGGAATGGAGGACCAGGTGATCCTCCTTCATCTCCAGGTCCACGAGCTTGATCCGTTGCGTATGGCCCCGGTCCAGAGCGTCCGCGACGCGGAGCAGGGCGGACAGCTTGAGTACGACCGCCCGGTCCTCGCGCGGCAGGCTCATGTAGTTGGCGTGGGACGGGGATGGGCCCGCCTTGCGGTGGTAGCGGACGAGGTTGGCGACGATGGTCAGTTCGTCGCGCTGCAGCCCGAAGATCTCGCTGTTGATGACGATGTATTCCGAGTGGCGCTGGTGGCCGCTCGTACGGATGAAGTTGCCGACGTCGTGCAGGTAGGCGGCGGCCTCGAGCAGGAGGCGCTCCCTGCGGCCCATGCCGTGGGCCTCACCGAGGCGGTCGAACAGGAACAGCGCGTGCTCGACGACGTGGGAGGCGTGGTCCTCGTCGAAGCGGTAGCGGCGGCCGAGTCCGATGACCGACGCCATGATCTGCTTATGGAGCTCGGCCTGGATGTCGTCGCTCGAGCCTCCGGACATGGCTATCAGGAGGCCGTCGCGTAGGCTGACCCTGGGCACGACCAGCTCCTCGGCGCCGGTGCGCTCGATGAACAGCGACAGGATCACGAGGCCTGGCAGTAGCGCCTCGGCGTCCGAGTACGGCACGCGGTACGACGAGACGATGTCGTCGACCGTCAGGCCCTTGAGCCGGTCGACGAGGCCAAGGAAGGCCTCGCGCGGCACGATCGTGTAGTCGGACCGCGCCTCGACCCCAGCGACGGAGGCGGCGAAGCGAGCGTCGTTGCCGATGGCGACGAACGAGCGCACGCCCGACAGCGGCAGGTCGTCCTCGAGCCCGTCGCAGGCCGTCCTGACGTTGTCGGCGAGAAAGCGCATCAGGTAGCCCGACGAACCCATGACGGCCTTGGACTGCTCGTCGACGCGGACCGTGCCGAGCCTGAGCGAGTGGGCCGCGACGATCCGCCCCCTGCGGAGCAGCATCAGCTCGGTAGAGCCGCCGCCGACCTCGATGATCATGGAGTTGGTCCTGGAAAGATAGCGGGCGTCGCCCCCGAGGGCCCGCTGGACGGCCAGGAACATGTAGTGGCTCTCTTCGATCGCCTCGATGACGTCGACGCGGAAGCCGGTGCGCATCGCTACCCGGTCGACGAAGGCGTCGCGATTCTCCGCCTCGCGCAGGGCGCTCGTCGCCACGACGCGGGCCGCCGTCGGCTCGACTCCGTAGGCGCGCAGGAGCTCGCGGAACGAGCGGAGCACCGCGATGCACTCCCCCACCAAGTCGCGGCTGACGAGGCCGGTCGTAAAGACGTCACGGCCGAGGGCGATCGGCTTGCCCGCCCGTTCGAGGATTTCGTAGGTCCCGTCGTCCGAGACGTTGGCCACGAGGACCCTGATCCCGGTGGAGCCGATCTCGATGACGGCCTCTGTCCTGACGCTCACGGAACCTCCTCGAGCCATCTAGTATGCCCGAGCCCGGACCGGAGCGCAAGCGGGCGTGACAAGGCGGGTGCCCTTCGTTATATAATGTAGCATGGCATCGATGAACGTACATGCAAGGCTGGCTATCGTATCGGCCGTCCTACTAGCGGCGCTCGCCTCGTCCTGCGCCGGCCGGGAGGGCTGGGCCCTCGTACTCTGGCCGCCCGAAGGCTCGGCGCTCGGCTACGGGGACGTGGCTCCCATACACTTCAAGTCGAACATCACGAAGACGTACGCCGTAGGCGTTCCGGACTCGGACGCCAAGGAGGAGCTCGAACTGTGGCGGGTCGAGCGCTACCCGTCCAAGAAGAAGGCCCGGGAGGCCGCGGACGGCTACGGCGATCTGGCGCCAGTGCTCGGCGTGGCCATGCGCGACGGGCTCATACTCAGGACCGAGCCGTCGAACGTCCGCTCCGAGCAGGTCTACCGCCTCAGACTCGGCCAGCCGGTCAAGCTGCTCCGCCGAGTCGAAGGAGCGACTGTCGAGACCGGCGGCGAACGGCTCGAGGGTGACTGGTACCTGGCGCTCGCCGAGGACGGCTCGACCGGATACGTATTCTCCAATCAGCTCAGGCTCTGGAACGCCGAGGAGGAGCCCATACCCGACCTGGCGGCCGGCTCGTCCATATCGAGCGAGTCGCTGTCGCTCCTGTTCGACAATGTCTGGCGCCCCGATTACTTCGACGCGATGGTCGCTGCCGGGCGCCTCGACCTGGCGGCCTACCAGCCACGCTACGGCATCTTCACCGACCCCCTGCGCAACCAGATCCGCGTCGAGAGGCCCGGCTTCTCGAGAATCTACCGCTACGACTCTATCGAGGCGCGCGATGACGGGTCGTACACCATCCTGCCCGGAGGCGCCTCCTTCCGCTTTACGAAAGCCGGTCGGCTCGTCTTCGTCCCGGCCGCGTCGGACCTGTCGCAGGAAGCGGCCGCCAGGCTCAGGGAGGACCGTGGGCCGGACGCGGAGCTATCCTACGAGTTCGTGCGGCACGCCCAAGACGTCCAGTCCGTCGTCGCCGCCGAGGAGCGCCGGCGCATGTCGGTCCTGGCCGGTTTCGTCGCCGATGGCGAGCGCTTCGAGAGCGAGCCCTACGGAGCGCTGATCATTACCCGCTCCGGCCGCTTCACCTGGGCCGCCTACGGCGCCCTGACGCCTGACGTCATCCCCGAAGGCGCGGGGGAGATCGGTTCCATATCGATGGACCTGTACCTGTCACCGGAACTATCCGTCGACTGGGACGGCGCTTTCACGCTGCGTTTCGACGGCGAGAAGCGGCCGGCGGTTTCCTTCGCGTACGCGATGGCCGGCGACGAACTGCTCCTGGCCTACCTGCCTCCGGGCTCGACGCGCAACGCCGTCGTAGAGGCCCCTGACGGCCTCGAGCCGATCGCGTCCCTCAAGCGGTACCGCTAGCTCCATGGCGTTCGTCCAATTCACCGGCGTCTCGCTCGCGTTCGGGGCCAGGGATATCCTGTCGGACGCCGCGCTCTACCTGGCCTCCGGTACCAAGGCGGCTCTCGCCGGTCCGAACGGCGCCGGCAAGACCACCCTGCTACGCATCGTCGCGGGGCTCCTGCCGCCGGATTCGGGCGACCGGGCCGTGCAGAAAGGCACCCGCGTCTCGTACTTGGCGCAGTCCGGGGAGTCGTACTCCGGCTGTACCGTCTACCAGGAAGCCGAGAAGGCCTACGGCGCCGTCGAGGCCCTGCTGGCTGAGCGCGACTCAGTCGGCGCCAGGCTCGAATCGTCGCGCGAGGGCGACGACGACCTCGGTTCTCTGCTCGAGACCTACCACCACCTCGACGAGGCGATCAACGGCTCGGGCTACTGGCGCCGCGCCGACCGCATCCGCGAGGTGCTCGAGGGCCTCGGCTTCAAGCCCGAGGACGCGGGCCGACAGGTAGGCGAACTGTCCGGCGGATGGCAGATGCGCGTGGCCTTGGCCAAGGTACTACTTGAGAACCCGGATATCATGCTGCTCGACGAGCCGACCAACTACCTGGACCTGGAGGCCCGTGACTGGCTCGAGTCGTACCTGGGTTCCTTCGCCGGCGGCTTCGTCGTCGTGTCCCACGACCGCTCCTTCCTCGACTCGACCGTGAACGAAGTCTACGAGCTATGGAACGGCAGGCTGACCCGTTATCCCGGCTCCTACACGGCCTACGAGCGTAAGCGGGCCCAGGAGCTCGAGACCCTGTTCAAGGCCTGGGAGGCCCAACAGGAGGAGATAGCCAGGCTCGAGGACTTCATCCGGCGCTTCCGTTACCAGGCGACCAAGGCCGCCCAGGTCCAGTCCAGGATCAAGCAACTGGACAAGGTCGTACCCATCGTCATCCCGGAAGGCATGAAACGCGTCCATTTCAGCTTCCCGCCGGCCCCCCATTCGGGGCGCATAGCGCTGACGCTCGACGGTGTACGCAAGTCCTATGGGCCGAAGCGCGTCGTCGACGAGCTGTCGCTGACCGTCGACGCGGGCTCGAAGATAGCCTTCGTCGGCCGCAACGGCGCGGGCAAGTCGACCCTGATGCGGCTCGTCGCCGGGGTCGACGGCGACTACGAAGGCTCGATACGGCTCGGAACGGGCATTACGGTGGGCTATTTCTCGCAGGACGTGGCCGATGCGCTCGACGAATCGCTGACCGTCGAGGAGGAGGCGTCGTCGGCCTGCCCGACGGCCCTCCTGCCGGGCATACGCAACCTGCTTGGCGCGTTCCTGTTCCGTGGCGACGACGTGGAGAAGCGCGTCTCGGTACTGTCCGGCGGCGAGCGCTCGCGGCTGGCCCTGCTCAAGATGCTCCTCCATCCGGCCAACCTGCTCGTGCTCGACGAGCCGACCAACCACCTCGACCTCGATTCCAAGGACGTGCTCCTCGACGCGCTCAAGCGTTTCGACGGCACGGTGCTGTTCGTGTCCCACGACCGCTTCTTCATCGAAGGCCTGGCCGATCGCGTGCTCGAGCTGTCCTGTGGCAGCTCGCCGCGGCTGTTCTACGGCGACTACGCCTATTACCTGACAAAGAAGGCCGAGGAGCGGGCCGGCGAGGTCGACGAGCCGGCCAGGGCCACCAGGTCCGGCGCCTCGTTCGCTCCGGCCGAGGATGGCGCACGCGAGCGGAACGGGCGTCCGCTCGACGCCAAGGCTTCCCGGGAGCTGGATAAGCGGCGCAAGGCCGAGCGCAACCGCCTGCGCAAGCGCGAGGACGAGATACTGGCGCGTATGGAGGCCGTCGGGAAGGAGAAGGCCGACGCGCTGGCAGCGATGGCCCTGCCGGAGAATTATTCGGACGGGGATCGCATGCGGGGCCTCCAAGCCAGGTCGCAGGCCCTCGACGGCGAGGCCGCCGCGCTGTCCGCCGAATGGGAGGTCGTGGCTACCGAGCTCGAGGGCTACGCGGACGTGGATTAAGCCGCGGCGGGATCAGGAAAGGCCCAGGGCTCGCCGCGTCGAGGCGGCCGCGTCGTCGAGTTCCTTGGCCCTGCGTACCAAGCGCCTGAGCGCCCGCACAGCCACGAACAGCGTCAGGATGGCGCCGACGGCCAGCGGCGGGCCGGCGAACAGGAAGAAGTCATAGAAGCCGTGCACGACCACCGCCGCGATAAAACCCTTGCGCCGGCAGGACGCGGCCAGCGCGCTATCGGACTCGCGCTTGGACAGGCCGAGCCAGTAGCCCATGATGCCCGTGGCGGCCGCGTGCATCGGCACCGCGGTGAACGCCCGGAAGAGCAACACCCAGCCGCCCCCGACGCCGTACATCAGGTTTTCGGCGAACGCGAAACCGAGGCTGACGCAGGCCGCGTAGACGATGCCGTCCATCACCTCGTCGAACGCCTCGTTGCGCAGGAGGTAGCGGCTCAGGAAGAAATACTTGACGCCTTCCTCGACCAGGGCGGCCGTGACGAAGGCCGACCAGGCCGCCCCCGCCAAGCCCGGCAGGTAGGCCGCGGGTATGCCGACGAGCAGCTCGAGCGCTATGGCCGGTATGGTCGCCAGAAAGCCGTACAGCACGCTACGGCCTATCAGCCCGACAGGCTCGGGCCTGGCGCGGTCGGCGCGGCGGAACAGGATGACGAGTATCGCGGCAGGTAGCGCGGCCCCGCCTATCAGCACGGCAAGATGCACCATGGCGTCCAGTATATACCGATTCACGAGATCCATGGATAGCCGCGCCGGCCTGTTGCCGCGCTCGACCGGCCGTAGTAGTCTAGTATCCTGAGAGCTCGGGCGATCGCCCGCCACCATACCCCGCAAGGAGCCTATAATGGAGCAACGCATCATAGACGAGACCGCAAAATCGATCAGGTGCCTATCGATGGACGCCATACAGAAGGCCAATTCAGGCCACCCGGGCTTGCCGCTCGGATGCGCCGAGCTCGGCGCGATGCTGTACGGCGAGTTCATGAGACACGACCCGTCCGACCCGGCCTGGCTCGATCGCGACCGCTTCGTGCTGTCCGCCGGACACGGCTCGATGCTGCTCTATTCGCTGCTCCACCTCTCCGGCTACGGGGTCGGGCTCGACGACATCCGGTCCTTCAGGCAGATCGGGTCCAAGTGCGCCGGCCACCCCGAGTACGGCATGGCCCCCGGCATCGAGACGACGACCGGCCCGCTCGGCCAGGGTCTGGCGACCGCCGTCGGTATGGCCATGGCGGAGACCATGCTCGCCGCCCGCTTCAACGTCGCCGGCCGCTCCATCGTCGACCATTACACCTGGGTACTCGCCGGTGACGGCTGCATGCAGGAGGGCGTCTCCGCGGAGGCGGCGTCACTCGCCGGCCACCTTGGCCTCGGCAAGCTGATCGTCTTCTACGACGACAACGCCATAACCATAGACGGCGGCACCTCGCTATCCTTCGATGAGGACGTGGGCGCGCGCTTCAAGGCCTATGGCTGGCAGGTGCTGAAGGGCGACATGTACGACGCCGCGGCCGTGCGCCGCATGGTAGCCGAAGCCAAGGCCGAGAGGGGCAAGCCGAGCCTGATCATCCTGAAGAGCGTGATCGGCAAGGGCGCGCCGACCATGCAGGGCTCGCACAAGGTGCATGGAGCCCCTCTCGGCGCCGACGAGATAGCCAAGGCCAAGGCCGCGATGGGCCTGCCGGCCGACGCCGAATTCTGGGTGTCACCCGAGGCCAAGGCCTTCTTCGCGGCCAGGCGCGGTGAGCTCTCGGCCGGGCGCACCGCATGGCAGGCCGAATTTACAGCGTGGAAGACAGAGAACCCGGCCAAGGCGGCCGAGCTCGAGGCGATGCTCGCGGGCAAGCCGCTCACCGCGCCGGCATGGCCCGAGGCAAAGGTCGGCGACTCGGTTGCCACGCGCAACGCCTCTGGCGCCGCTCTCAAGGCTGCCTTCTCCGCGTGGCCGGGCCTCGTCGGCGGCTCAGCCGACCTGACCGGCCCGAACGTCACCGCCCTGCCCTGCGCGCCGTACTCGAAGGCGGACCGCTCAGGCAGGATGATCCACTACGGCATCCGTGAGCACGCGATGGCGGCTATTTCAAACGGCCTGGCCCTGCACGGCGGCTTCAAGCCGTTCTGCGCCACCTTCCTCGTATTCGCCGACTACCTGCGGCCAAGCCTCAGGCTGGCGGCCCTGATGGGCCTGCCGGTCGTCTATGTGATGACCCACGACTCGGTCTTCGTCGGCGAGGACGGCCCGACGCACCAGCCGATCGAGCACCTGGCCTCGCTACGCTCCATCCCGAACGTGTTGGTGCTCAGGCCGGCCGACGCGGAGGAGACCGCCGAGGCCTGGGCCTGGGCGATGGCCAGGACGACCGGCCCGACCGTCATAGCGTTGACCAGGCAGAACCTACCGGTCTTCGAGAAGGCCGACCCGATGTGGCGCGACACCTTTAGGGCAGGCGCCTACGTCGCGCGCACCACGAGGGGCGAGCCGGACGTCGTCGTGCTCGCCTCCGGTAGCGAGGTCGAGCTGGCGCTCAAGGCGGCGGAGCTCGCCTCGTCCAAGTCGGTGCGCGTCGTGTCGGTACCGTCGCTCGAGACCTTCCTGGCCCAGCCCGACGCCCTGCGCGACACGATCGCGCCGCCCGAGGCCCGCATCGTCGCCTGCGAGGCCGGACGGGCCATGCCCTGGAACGGCGTGGCCGACGGCTTCCTCGGCATCGAGCGCTTCGGCGAGTCGGGTCCGGGCGCCAAGGTCGCTGCCCACCTCGGCCTGACGCTCGAGGCCTTGGCTGCGCTGATTAACGCATAACGAAGCGGCAGCCCCGGTTACGCCCGGGGCGGCCGCATAAACGAGGAGGGCCGCCGGCGATAATCGCCGGCGGCCCTCCGTTTCTGGCTTAACCCGATCGTTGGCCGACTACCACCAGCCGAAGGCGGTGCCGCAGCGGGTCATGTACCAGACGGTGACGATGCCGACGACGACCGCGTAGGAGAAATACCAGATCGCCAGGGCCTCGCCGTCGCGCTTGGAGAGCAGGCCATTGAACAGGGAGCCGGCTAGGCAGACGACGAAGCCTAGCAGGGCGAGTACGCCGTAGAATGTACTAGGCGCGGCGAGGGCGTCGAGCGAGAATACGAACGAGAAGACAAAGATAAAGATGAAGAGTGTGAAATTGATCAAGCCGTTCCTGGTTTCCATGGCAATCGACTCCTTTTACGTATCTGGAGATGTCGGATCGTAGTATACTCCGACGAGTAGCACTTGTCCATCTTGATCGAGGCCCGGACCTCGCCGAGGAGGAGAGCATGAAGAAGGCTTGCGTGATTCTGGCTAACGGCTGCGAGGAAGTCGAGGCTATCACCCCGATCGACTACCTACGTAGGGCCGGCGTCGAGGTCGTGGCGGCCGGGCTGGACGGCCGCGAGGCCGTCGGGGCGCACGGCCTGATCATCGGGGCCGACGCCGTACTCGACGACATCGACGATGAGGAGTTCGACTGCATCGTCGTGCCGGGCGGCGGGGGCGGGGCCCGGGCCATAGCCGGAAGCATGGTGGCGATCGCCATGCTCAAGCGCCAGGCTGTCGCCGGCAAGCCGATAGCGGCGATCTGCGCCGCCCCGGCCCTGGTGCTCGGCGAGGCCTGCGGGCTACTGGCCGGGCGCCGTTTTACCTGCTATCCCGGGCTCGAAGGCCGGGTCCCCGAGGGCCGGTTCGAACCAAGCCGCGTCGTCGTCGACCGGGAGCTCATAACGGCCAGGGGACCGGGCTGCGCCGGGGAATTCGCCGTAGCGATAGCCAGGGCCCTCGTCGGCGACGAAAAGGCCGACGAGCTGGCCGACGGCGTACTTTTGTCCTAGGCGACGAGGGGGACGACCGTCGGCCGCCTGGACATGCGGCCGCGGCGCGCCACGACGGCGGCGAACAGGAGGCCGAGGGCCATCGCCCCGAGCCCGAGCAGCGCTCGGAGCCCCTCGCCGCGGCCAGGCCACAGCGCGCCCGCCGCGGCGTAGCCAGCGAAGAACAGCCCGAGCGGCACCGCCAACAGCCAGAGCGCCCCGGCCGCGCTGGCCGAATCCGGCACCAGCAGCTCCACCTCGTCGCCCGCGGTGAAAGCGTAACCCGCGGCGGCGTCGCCGACCAGTTCCTTGCCGACGATCGAGCAATCATGGCCGGCGGTGCAGGACGCGCAGCCCTCTCCGCCGGAAATACGGACGGTGACGTCGCTACCGTCAACCTTGGTCACTATGCCTCGTTCCCTCAACGAATTCCTCCTCGCACGGCACGCGTAGCGTCTCGATCGACACGGCGCGCCCGTCCGCTCCTAGCTCGATGACGCAGCCCTGAAGCTCGGGTGCCTCCGACGAGTCCTTGGCCCAGACGGGTACCCCGCTCCGGTACTCATGAATCCTCGTAGCGGCGTCCATTCCCCCGACTGACATCAGGCTGCCGGTCCGGCCGGTATCGGTCATGCTGGCGGTACCGGCTGCCGACACCTCGGCGTCGGCGCTCAACGCGCGGCCATAGGAGCCGAGCACGGCGCTGACCCTGCCGTCCGCGTACCTGGCCATTGCCCGGCGCTCCGCGGTCGTGGCGGCGCGGAAGTCGAGCAGTACCGCCTTCGATCCCTCCGACAGGGTCGGCAGAGCGGCGTCGAGCACATGGAACGGGTTCTCGAGGTGTACCCGCGGGAAGCCCGCCTGGCCGAGCAGCTGCGCGACGACGACCGGGCCCTTGGGCGTCTGGTAGGCCCGGAAGCCCCTGCCAGGCACGCCGGGCGGGTAGTTCAGCGGCCGCAGCAGCCATGGCGACTTCGGAAAAGCCTCGACGATATCCTTCTTGTAGAACGCCGCTTCGCCGGTGGTCAGCACGTCTATGCCCAGCTTGCGCAGGTAGACCGAATGCGCCTTGCCTATGCCGGAACCACCGGTGGCGCCGTTGGCACACGCGACGACCAAGTCGGCGGCAGTCTCTCGCCTGAGCGTCGGCAGGAGTCTTTTGACGGCGAAGACGCCGGCGCGGCCGACTATCTCGCCTATGTACAGGATGCGTATACCCACGCGGACAAGGTACCTGAAACGGTACCGGGGTTCAAGCCGGAACGCGCCTACTGGCGCTCGTAGCGCTCCACCTCGTCCTCGACGTACTCCACGAGTATCCCGACCTTCGAGAACATCTCCTCGCTCTCGGCGCCGGCGTGGTACTTGCGTTCGCAGACCACGCGGACGACGCCGCAGTTGATGATCATCATCGCGCAGGCGCGGCATGGCGTCATCTTGCAGTACAGCGTGGCGCCCTCGATGGCTATGCCCCTACGAGCGGCCTGACAGATGGCGTTCTGCTCCGCATGGACGCTACGCACGCAATGAGTGGACTCGGAGCCGTCCTCGTGGACGGTTTTCCTGAACTGATGGCCAAGCTCGTCGCAATGGGGCAGGCCCGATGGAGAACCGACGTAGCCGGTGGCCAGGATCTGGTTGTCCTTGGCGATCACGCAGCCTGAGCGCCCTCGGTCGCAGGTGGCGCGCTTCGCGATCGCACGGCAGACCTCCATAAAATACTCGTCCCAGGTCGGCCTCGAGTACGCGATTTCAGGCATGGGTTCCTCCACGGAGCATTATACGGCCGCGCCGGCCGTCGCGCCAGCCTAGGACGAGCACCCGCGCGACGAACGGAGTGAGGCGCGACGAACGGAGTGAGGCGATGAACCTTGCCCCCGCGGCCGTTTTATGGTAGCGTCGTCACGTTCATTCCGGAGGTACATCGATGCGCTTCATCAAGACCGGCGCCATGGCGGCGGTTCTCCTGGCTTTCGCCTCGGCCGTATCATGCCAGTCGGGCCCCAAGCTACCCGACGGCCTCTACGCCGTGATCGATACGGTCAAAGGATCGCTCACGATATCGCTCGACTACGAGCGCGCCCCCCTCGCGGTCGCAAATTTCGTCGGCTTGGCCGAGGGTACCCTCGATTCGAACGCCGGCAAGCGCTTCTACGACGGCCTGTCGTTCCACCGCGTGGAACCAGGCTTCGTGGTACAGGGCGGCGACCCGCTCGGCGACGGCTCGGGCGACCCGGGCTACAACTTCCCGGACGAGTTCGACCCAGCCGTCCGGCATGACGCGCCCGGCGTCGTCGCGATGGCCAACCACGGGCCGGACACGAACGGCAGCCAGTTCTACATAACGCTCGACGCCGCCCCCTTTCTCGACGACTCGTATACCGCCTTTGGCCGAGTCGTCGACGGGATGGACGTCGTCCAGCGGATAGCCGCAGGCGACGTCATGACCAAGGTGACGATACGCAGGGTCGGCGACGCGGCGAAGGCCTTCGAAACCGACCAGGCCGCCTGGAACCGCTACTACGGACCGGCGGCGGAGGCCTCGAAGCTGCGCGCCCTGGCCTCGAGGCAGACCAGCGTGGACAGGATACTCGAGAAGTGGCCGGGCCTCGAGCGGCAGCCCACGGGCATCCTTTCGAAGGTGCTCAAAGAAGGCTCCGGACCGACGATGCGCAGGGGCTACCTCGTCAATGTCTCCTACAAGGGCATGCTTCCGGACGGCCGCGTCTTCGACCAGTCGATCCTACACGGCGGGCCGATCGAGTTCGAGCTGGGCACCGGCCAGGTAATCGTAGGCTGGGACCTGACCATCGAGCAGATGAGGAAGGGCGAGCGCCGCCTGGTGGCCATACCACCGGAGCTGGCCTACGGCACCCAGGGCGCAGGCGGCGTCATCCCCCCGAACTCGTACCTGGTCTTCGAACTCGAGGTGACCGGCTACACCGAGTAGCCTGAGCGACGATACGACGAGGCCCCGGAACCAAACGGATCCGGGGCCTCGTCGCGTATACGGCAGGCGTTAGTCCGCGGACTCGGCCGCCTCCTCGTCGAGCATGGCCCAGCGGCCGTCGCGCTGCACGAAGCGGGAGGACGGAGCCTCGACGTAGCGGCCGTCCTCTCCCGACAAGCGTAGCCGTCCCGCCGGCACATTCACCTCCACGACCCTGAAAACCGTGCCATCGTACGGGATCCTGACGCCCTCGCTCGGCATGCCACGCCTGGCCTCGCGGTAGAAGCCGTACTCGTAGGCGAGGCAGCAGAGCAGGCGCCCGCAGGGGCCGGATATCTTGAGCGAGTTGAGCGACAGGTTCTGGTCCTTGGCCATCTTGATCGACACGGGCACGAGCTTGTCGGTGACGCTGTGACAGCAGAGCACCCGCCCGCAGACCCCGCAGCCGCCGACGACCCGCGCCTCGTCGCGCACGCCGATCTGGCGTAGCTCGATACGCATCTTGAAAATGGATACCAGATCCTTGACCAGGTTGCGGAAGTCCACCCTCGAGTCGGCGGTGAAGAAGAACAGCACCTTCTGCTCGTCGAACAGGTAGTGGGCGAAGACGAGCTTCATCGGCAGGTTATGGGCCTTGATCTTCTCCTGGCACAGCTCGAAGGCTTTTTTCTCCTTCTGCTCATCGGCCACCCTGCGAGCCTCGTCCTCTGGCGTCGAGACGCGGTCTATCCGGACGATGTCGTCGACGCGCACGAAGCCGGGCGCCTTGACCGTGCCGAGCACGGTGCAGATGTCCTTGCCGTAGCGAGTCGGCGCGACGACTCGGGCGCCCGGCTCGAGAGGGGTATCGAAGCAGGCGTAGTACGACTCGTTGTAGGGATCGGCCCGGAGCCGGTACAGGGGATCGGGCAGTTCGCCGCAGTGAACGCCCGCGTCCGCGGCCGGTACGGCGTCGTCTTCGAGGTGGCTGAGGTCCTCGTCGCCCTGCATATAGTCCATATCGTCATCCATGATCGTCTCTCCTAGCGGCCCTGACGGCCGATTCAGCGCAGGAGGTCCACGAGCAAGCCGTGGATCTCGTCGAGGCGCCGCAGAATGTCGAGCTTGTCGCGCTGGGCCGAGAGTACCTCCGCGGCCAGGCGCTCGAGCTTCTCGTCTATCACGACGACGGTGGTGAACTTCTTCCGTTTCAGGATATTGCCGCCCGAACTCTTCTCGACCACATCGTAGGCGCGGCCGACGACGTAGTGGACGAAGTCCCGCACCGCCGCCTTGTACGCCTTGACACGGGCGGGGTCGGGATCGCGCTTGAGTTCTTCGCCGGAGGCGTGGACCGCATCGAGCAGCTCGGCGGCCTCCGCCTCGGAGAACGGCAGCCCCTCGGCGGCCGGCGTACGGTCGATCTCCTCGGCCTCTTTGAGGGCCGACCTGAAGCGCAGGGCCTTGGGAGACGCCTTGGTGGCCTCTTTCTTCTTATCGGCGCGCTGGCCCGACAGCCCGGGAACGAGGCTCGAGATCAGGTTGTCGGGGAGGCCTACCTTTTCCATGCGGCCCCGGAGGAGACGGCCTCTCCTCGGCGCTCGTCCGAAGGCGCGTCGAAGCCGAACGGCCTGATCGTCGAGCCGTGTCGGCGGATGAAGGTGAGCATGGCCTCCTCGACGCCCTCGCCCGATGGGGCGACCTGGACATCGCCGTG